>CALUTK010000013.1 GCA_944323675.1 Candidatus Gastranaerophilales bacterium
AATTCATCTTCAATCTCCTTAATGGAATCCAAGGCTATATTATATCTTTTGCCTTGTTTATCAACACAGGTTGCAAAGTCAACTTCATCATCAGCAAATTTGTTCTTCCAAATGCAAATTAATAAACCAATTTCCTTAGTTTTTAAATTTAAAATTTTTGTTCCATACAATAGATAATCTTTTTCTGTCAAAGCTTGTTCCTTTTGTTTGCATTGACATTAATCGCTCGTTTTTAGAGAAACATCAAGTCCTAAATCTCAATCTCAGAGACATTTCGACACATATCAAACCAGAAGCAATTCAAACCGGACAATTCTTGCACTAAAAGTATCATGGCTAAAACTCAAATGCCATGCAAGATAGATGCTAAACTAAATTTAAGATAATAGAATATCAGTGAAATTTAGTGCAAAAATTGAGACAAAAGTGCAAGAAAAGACCATCAAATCTTAACACTATAAATTGGCCTCAAATCCCTAACAAATCGGCATTTTGGCAAAAAACTCTTATCTTAAATGTCCTGATAAACTATACAGAAAATAATCAAACCATTCGTACAAGTTTAAATATGTCCTAAACTTCCGCCACATAAGGGTTATAACCAAAAGTCGATGGGGTGGACTTCAACGGACACTTCGTGGACTTTTCAAGTAATTTGATTTGTATTTTCGGACACTTCCGGCAGGTTAAAACCTAAACACAAAGCCCCTTTATGGGGTAAAATCATTTTAACCGTACAGGATTAAAATGTCTGGTTTAATACACACGCGACGTCCGACAAATATTAAAGGCGGATGAAATATTTCACCCGCCTTTTTAAACTTTTTTAAAATTCCCGGAGATGGATTCGAACCACCGTTGGAAGAGCCAGAATCTTCAGTCCTGCCACTAGACGATCCGGGATTATTCTTTTTTCAATTCAGAGAGGGTGGGATTCGAACCCACGGTGGAGTTGCCCCCACACAACCTTTCCAAGATTGCACCTTAAACCTCTCGGACACCTCTCCTCGGTTTTTCATGCGTTCCTCTTTATTCTACTAAAAGCATATTCAATTGTAAATACTTTTTTTAAAACTTTTATAAATTTTGTTCTATGATAAAATTATTATATGAGAAATGTCATTCCTCCAAACGATAAAAAATTACGCGGGACAATCACTATTCCGTCCGATAAATCTATATCTCACAGAGCCGTAATGTTTGCATCTTTAGCGAACGGAAAATCTGTTATTAATAATTTTTCTAACGGCAAAGACCCTTTATCAACTGTTTCTGTCTGTAAAAACCTTGGCGTTGATATTGAGTTACACGACGAAAAAACAGTTATAGTAAAATCAAACGGAAAATTCCGCGCTCCTGCAGAGGTTCTTGACTGCGGCAATTCCGGCACAACCATGAGGATGATGGCAGGTTTACTTGCCGGACAAAGTTTCAATTCAATCTTGACCGGTGACGAAAGTCTACAAAAACGCCCGATGAAAAGAATTATTGAGCCGTTATCTTTAATGGGTGCCAATATTTCCGCTATAGGCTATAAAGCCCCGATCAATATTACAGGCGCCAACTTACACGGAATTCAGTATTCTTCAAAAATTTCCTCCGCTCAGGTTAAATCCTGCATGCTGCTTGCCGGACTCTTTGCCGATGGAGAAACAATTTATACAGAACCATACCTTTCACGAAACCATACGGAATTAATGCTCAAATATATGAATGCAGATATTACCACGGAAGGAACAACAACCAGAATTAACAAATCAGTACTGACACCATTTAAAATTAATGTTGTCGGGGATATATCTTCTGCTGCATTTTTTATGGCGGCAGCCTCAATTGTTCCGGATTCAGATATTATCTTACAAAATGTGGGATTGAACCCGACTCGTACTGGAATTTTGGAGGTTCTAAAAAAAATGGGCGGCAATATTGAAATTCTTAATAAACGTGAAGAAGCCGGAGAACCGGTCGGAGATATCAGAATTAAATATTCGGATTTAAAATCTTGCACAATAGACGGAGATATTATTCCGCGGCTTATTGACGAACTTCCTGTAATAGCGGTTCTTGCCACTCAGGCAGAAGGGACTACTACTGTCAAAAATGCAGAAGATTTAAGAAACAAAGAAACCGATAGGATTTTTGCTATCGTTAACGAACTTAAAAAACTGGGGGCTGATATTATTGATACACCTGACGGATTTATTGTTAACGGCAAAACATCTCTAAATGGCCGGATTGAGGTAGAAACTTACCACGACCACAGACTTGCAATGAGTCTTTTTACTGCGGGTTTAGTATGCAAAAAACCTATTATTATTAAAGATTTTGACTGGGTGGATATCTCATTTCCGGAATTTGAAGAACTTATGAACAATTTAATGTAACAAATTTTTACTTTTTGGGCAATTTTTTTATACAAAATTTGTTTATATTATTGTAGGTTAAAATAGAAAGGTTATGCTATGGTAGATAGTATCTCTAACGCCGCTTATAGTGCGTATAATCCGTATGGTTACACGCAAAAATACAACGATGATTTTATGGCTCAATCCTTTAATTACGGAAATACTACAGAAAGTTCCGATGAAAAAGCTGAAACTGACACAGTTTCTTTTACAGGCAGCGGGGAAAAAGAGGCTGAGACTGCTGAAGCAGAAAAAGGCTCTTCCAATCATACAATTTTATGGACTGCAGCACTTGTCGGAGGGGCATTCTTAGCAGGCAAATATTTTAATAAAATTAAAGGGTTATTTAAGAGTAATGCGGTAAAAGAAGCTGCAAGCAAAGCTGAACAAACAGTAAGCAAAAGCCAGAAAACCATTGATAAAGGGAAGAATAAAGTTCCCGGAATGGTGACGCCAAGCAAAAAACAAAAAATAAAAAATACATCTGTCACAGGAGCCTCTAAGCCTATTACAAACGAAATGGAAGCAGCAGCTGTCCAAAATATAAATACAGGACATACAAACGGCAATACCAGAAGATTTGTGGATAATGCAGCCCAAGGGGTTGTTTCGCCTCAGGCGCAACAAGCATATGACGCCGAAATCGCATATAAAGAAATGACACGACAGCAAAATAAAATCAATCACAAAAATAACGCAAAAAACGCCGCACAAAGAGCCGAACAGAATTCTGTTAAAAATAATTCAAAAGGCGGCGAGAAGCTGGAAGATGTAGCTCAAAATATCGCGAAAACCCAAAAGGCAGCCGAAAAAATTGCAGACGGAGCGCATATACATCCACTTAATAAAAACATCTATTATACCAAAAACGGCAAAGTAACAAGAATTATTTTAGCAAACGGGAATCCGGAAGTAACAGATCCGAAGAAAATCGCTAAACATCTCGCAAAACATAATATAGAAATAGAAACTTTTGCGATTGATCAAAATAAACGACTCAACGTAGCCGCATAAAATTAAAAAGACCTTCATAAGAAGGTCTTTTTAAATAAAAATTGGGACCAGAGGGATTCGAACCCACGACCAAGGGATTATGAGTCCCCTGCGCTACCGCTGCGCCATAGTCCCGCAGCAAAATTAATTAACTTTTCAAATTTTTAGAGCGGCTTGCGACAGTTACACTGCCGTCCTATTAAAAACGATACTTAATCGTTTTTGGGTCAGAGTGTCATAGCTCCAAATATTGTTATCAGAACTCTCACTCTTAACAGTCACTTTTAAAATTTAGCATTAAAAAGCTAAAAAATCAAGAGTTTTTCTGAAGATGATTTTATCGGTTTTTGCAAAACCTGTCCTGCACCGATAATTTCAAAAGACAAATCACGATTTATCAATGAACCTGAAGCTACAACGCTGTCTTCAATTACAACATTATCACCGATAATAACATTATCCCATATGATACTGTCTTTTATTGTAACGTTTTTACCAATACGGCAGTTTGCCCCGATTGTATTATTACCAATGAACTTCACTTCATTTCTCAATATAGAAGCAGAAATATATGCACCCTCAGATGTTTTGATAATTCCGGCATGCTCAAAATGGCATCTATCCTCAAACAAATCATGCATAGACTGCTTATACTGCTCAAGAGTGCCGATATCAGTCCAGTAATCGTTTATTTCAAATGTATTTATTTTATGAGACTTAAGCAGCTCCGGAAACACATTTTTTGCAAAGTCATAGAATGTATTTTCCGGAATAAAGTTAAAAATCTCATAGTTAAAAATATAGATACCGGTGTTAATAAAATTACTTTTAGCTGCAGAAACAGGCGGTTTTTCTTGAAATTCAGAAATAAATCCATCCTTATCAGTAACTACAACACCGAAATGAGAGACTTCTTCTATAGGAATCTGTTTAATTCCGATAGTGGCAATAGCGCCGGAATTTTTGTGAATTTCAAGACCAGCCTTCAAGTCGGCATCGGAAAGCCCGTCCGCAGAGAGAACGAGAAAATCTTCACCTTTATTAAAGAAATACTGGCATTTTTTCAATCCCCCGGCAGTACCGGAAAGAGTCTTTTCTTTAACATAATCAAAACTAATACCGTATTTATTATTTTTACAAAAATCAATAATTTTATCAGCCAGATAGTAGGTATTAGCAACGACATTCTTAACGCCGACATTAGCAAGTTTATCCAGCAGAATATCAATAACAGGCCTGTTACAAACCGGAACAAGCGGTTTTGGAAGAAACTGTGTAAGCGGGTCGAGCCTGCTGCCGACACCTGCAGCCATAATCATAGCTTTTAAATTTTTATTAGACATATCCATCATTCTGATTATAATTACACAAAAACAGATTTTTTGCAATTATATTAAGGAATTTTGCATGAAACAGATTGACAAGAGGGAGAGTTTTTGCTAAATTTTACTGGAGGCAAAACAATAAGTTCTGCCGCCTGTTAAAAGTTCGGGCTTATAGTTCAGTTGCCCAGCGGAGTCTAGACGCAGCGATTTCCATAATAGGCTCTACCAACTGAGAATAACCCGACAAACTTAATAGATATTCTTGGGCTTATAGCTCAGTTGCCCAGCGGAGTAGAGACGCAGCGCTTTTCATAATAGGCTCTACCAACTGAGGATAAGTATTGAAAATAAAATAAAATTTGGGCTTATAGCTCAGTTGGTAGAGCAGTTGACTCTTAATCAATTGGTCGAGGGTTCGAGCCCCTCTGAGCCCAAGTTTTTATTTTCAGATGGAACCAGATAAAGCATTTTCAATTTCCCGAAAATTACAAAGGGCTTACAAACCCGTGGGGGGCGGGGTAAACTCGCGCTGGTGAGCCGCTTTTATGGGGTTGGGCAGATATCTTTTTGATATACATTTTTTAATCTTTTCTACTCAAGTGTTGAAATTTGTAAAACATGTGGTATAATGTTTATATAAATATATAAAGTTGGATTTATTTTATTATCATTTTTGTATTGTAAATTATGGAAAAACTCGATTCTAAAAATTTTAATGCCTCAGGAGGCGATAAATGCGAAACCCGTTCTGTGACAGCAATCTTACAGGGGGGGGGGGGCAAAACACTATTAGCAGCCCTCTTCGCCGGATGTCTGGTCCTTTCTTCCGCATCTGCCGCGTATTCTGCTGATGGAAACCCTTCTCCTATTCTAGATAAACTTAATACCGCCGGAACTCTTGTTCCTGATTCTAACAGCGTATATCCTCCGAGTGAATATACGCTTACTCAGGTTGTGCCGGTGGATATTCATAATTTAGAGCCTAATGTTATTAAGATTTACGACCCTAATAATTTTGGTGAGGAGGTGCGTTATTTTGAAATAGGGTTTAAGAAACCTGTTTATGGTGAGGGCTCTGCTGTCAAATATTACGTCTGGGATAAGGACGATAACGGAGTTAAGCTTATTGAGACTGACAATCCTGAAGGCGCTGTGTTGACTTTGAAGTTTGATCCGGATAATCCGGTGCTTCCGTTTAAAAATATTTCAGGTAACACGGTTGAATCTCTTAATGAAATTTTTATTGAGCAGGACATTAAGAACATTATTTCGGTTGGAGGAACTGTTAACAATCTTTCTTCTGTTTTCAAGGGTAACAACCTTGTTGTGACCAATGAGGATGAGTACAATTATTCTGCCATCATTGCCGAATACAACGGAGACATTAAGAACATTAATTCCAGTTTTATTGGAAATTCTGTGGATGTGGTGACTGACAATAAGGTTGTTTACGGGCCGTTTATTAAGGATTTATCTAACGTCAATAACATTTATTCTGAATTCATTGCCAACACGGTTAAAGCTAATTCTGCTACTGTTAACGGGGGGATGATTGAGGTTTCTGATGCGGGTGTGTTAGGGAAGCTTTCGTCTGATTTCTTACTTAACAGTGTTATTTCTCAGACAGGGGATATTGAGGGCGTTATTTTTGCTAATGACGGCAAGGTTTCGGCGATTGACGGGGCTATGTTTTTGGGCAACTACGGGGTATCTCAGGCAGGAGATGTTTCCGGAGGGGCTATTTTCAACAACCGCGGGGTGATTGAGAAGGTTACAGGTTCTTTATTTGAGGGTAACTATGTTTCTTCGGGCTCAGGTGAGGCTGCCGGAGGGGCTATTTACAATGTTAACAGGATTGACAGCATTGAGAATTCTATTTTCACGGATAACTTTGCCTCTTCTGCAAGCGGAGAAGCGGTTGGCGGGGCTATTTACACTGATTCCAATTTAAAGATTGCGGCGAATGACGGGAAGGTTTCGGAATTTACCGGAAACTATGTTTTGAATAACGGGGTTAGAGAGGATCAGGCAATATATGTTGACGGGGCTGTATTGACGCTTGAGGCGACGGATGGCGGGCGGATTTTACTGAACGACATTATTAACGGTACGCAGGGCTACGATGTTCTTTTAACCGGTGACGGCAGCGGGAAGATATCCATTTACAATCAGATTTTGAACGCGGACATTGAGGCGCGGGCAGGGGCTGTTGTTGATTTTGCGGACGGGAAGAATTTTGATTATGACATTCGGTCGTTGAAGGCTGATAACGGGGCTGTCTTTAGTATTGATGCTAATTTTGCTGACGGGACTTCGGACACATTGACAATCGGGAGCGGGTCGGGTGTTATCTATATTGATGACATTAACCTTTCGGGGGATCTGGCTGCTGAGGGTATTGTGCAGGTATTGACGTCGCCTGACACTATTTCTATAGGGTTAACGGATAAGCTTATTGCGCAGTTTAACAAGAGGGTTGAAGACGGCGAGGCTTATGAGGTTGTTGACGAGGTTAAGGCTGACTCCGGCTGGGGGGATGAGTATGAGGCTCACACCTATCAGGATTACATTGAGGAAGGCATAAGGACTGCTATAACTGATGAGAGCAGGGGGACGGCGGACAGCATTGAGTATTACATTGAGGAACAGACGGATGAGGTGCTCACAGAAACGCTCGGGGACACGTTGAAGCTTCTGGCGGAGGATTCGAGGGCGGCGAGGAGTTTCACGGCGGCGACTGCGGATGATGTTTATACCCTCTCGGATGATGGCGGGGTTATGACGTCAGGGAGTTACACTATTTCTGGTGTAAGGAATTCGCAGACAGGGAAGTTATCTACTATTGATGCGGACGGGCACAGTTTGGTTGAGGTGCAAGGCGGGACGCTTACTTACAAGGATGTAAATATTACGAACACTGCGCTTGATGACGGTGCTGTGATGAACATTTCGGGCGCTGATGCGGTCGGGAGATTCTCAGGTAATGTTGTTATTGATACGATTGACGGCACGAATGGCATTGTGAACAACGGTACGCTTTCGATTATGGCGGGGGCGGATGTTACGTCCGACACGAGCATAATCGGGACGGGAAGTCTTACGACAGAGGCTAATTCTGTATTTAATCTCATAAATGGGGCGTCGATTAATGCGGGCAGTGTTAATATTGCGGGCGGGACGGTTATGCTTGGCGCGGACAGCACGCTTGCGGCTGATTCTATTGAGGTTACGCAAGGTACACTTGACATTACGGCGGCGGACAATCTGCTTTCAGATGTTACTATTGCGAATTCCGTGGGCAAAGTATATCTCGGCTCGGGGACTTTAGGGTCTGCTATTGCTGGCGGCAGGGGCGATTTATACATTAAGGGCAATGTTATTAATAACGCTATTCTTGAGGTTTCGAGGATTAATTTAAACGAAGCCGGTGTTTCTTTGACCACCAATGCGGACAATCTGAAGTCTGTGGTGAATATGACGGCGGCGGCGAGCAGCGGCGGCAGTTTTGTTGCTCTTACGGGCGGAACCGTTACGAAAAACATTAACGCAAAGACCAATGTTACGGGCGATGTGACGCTGAAGGCTGCTGCGAGCGGGGCATGGTCGGTTGCGGAGGGTGCTTCCTTAACCACGGATGCAGGCTATATTAACTGGGATATTAACATGGCAAACAGCGGCACCGTGAACCTCACCGGCGGAACCCTCGCCGTCTCTCATGACATCTCCGGCGGTACCATTAACATACTTGGAGATGTTACCACAAATTCCGTACTCAAAGGCGAAATAATGAATGTTGCTGAGGGAGCTAAGATTACGTCCAGCGGCGGTTATTTGTATTCTGAAACTATACACAATGACGGTATAATTAGTCTCACTGGCGGAGCATTAAACGGAACTTATATTAAGAACCCGATAGAGGGCGCGGGCACTGTTGAATTTAAAAGCAACACGACAACATTAAGCAACGTCACTATTAATCAGGCAATGCATGTACTGGAAGGCGCTACATTAACCACAAACAGCGCGGAGAATCTCGGGGGTGATGTGACAGTTGACGGAACAATCACCTTCACCGGAGGAAATTCCAACCTCAACCACAATATTACAGGCAGCGGTCAGGCTCAAATACAGGGAATCGTTACCAATAACGCACAGATTAATCTGGATAACAGGATATATTTCAACAGCGGGACACTTTATACAAACGCGAGCGACATAAGCGCGTCACATATTGATGGGTCTGGACACTTATATTTAAGCGGCGGAACACTTAATACGGAGATAATTGGCAATGGCAGCATTAATACACACATTCAGGAGAATGCGGATGTAATCAGCAATGCCATAATTGGCGGAGGGAGTATAGATCTGCTGGCGGGTTCTTCCCTTACAATAGAGGCGGATAATATCGGAGACAACAATACTGTCACCTTACAAGAGGCATCCAACCTTATTCTCGGGGACGGGATTATTGATTTTCAGATACTCGGGCAGGCGAACGACCGCACAGTCACGATTGCCGGCGATGTCGGGACTGACAAATTCATAATCTATCCGGCAGTATATATAAAAGACGGCGGCAGCCTGACAACAGATATAGCGCTTATAAATCAGCAGATAACAAATGACGGCTCCTTATACCTGACGGGTAATCTGCAAAAAAAAGTTGCCGGTTCAGGTACAACTTATATTGATAAAGAACTCCAGATAGGGAGCAGCAACGCCTCATTTGACGGCACCCTTAATCTGAATGACGGGGTTTTGAGGAACTACTATTATCTCGGCAAGCCGGATGAGACACTAAAGACTATTAATATAAACAAAGCGACAGGCGAAGGTGATTTAAAGCTCAATATAAATTTTGGCAGTCTAAAGGCTGACAAAATCAACCTTACAGACGTTCTTTCCGATGCGATATTCAGAATTTCAGCAGATGATATCAATTTTATGGGTGTAAATTCAAGAACGCCGGATACCGTGACGGATTATGACCCGATACAAATTCTCGACGGCGGCACAGGCGCTCAGCTGCAGATTATAGGGGACGGCAGTTTCAGCGAACATGTGTATAAAGATTACTATGACCCGATTAGGGCGGATGTGTATTTTGATGACCAGTACAACCGCTATTACACAAACGGCACAGTTTCAGGAAAAATCGAACTTGCCCAGACGGATTCTGTGAACGACAGCCTGAAGTTCACAGGCGTCATAACAGAGTGGGACGAAGAACAAATAGACAGAGGGAACCTTCTGAGAGATTTAAACATGTTCAAAACTGATGAAGAACGTTTCTTCAGATTCAGAACCGCAGATGATGAGTATCTTGCGCCAGTGACATCTGACGGTGCCGTCAGCAAGCATTTCGGCACGACCGCCGCAGGGGTTTTAAACATAGTGGGCGTGAGCGAAACCCTGACTGACGGAACTGTCAAACGCGCCACTATTGATATGAACTACGGAAGCGGCTTCTATGCGGCAATCGCAAATACAAAACTCAATTTCTCCGATGTCCAATTCAAAAAAGGCAGATATTTTGTAGTAAATATGACCAACAACAACTCAATCGGAACAATTGATGAAAACGGTCATGTTTCAGGCGGAATCATTAATACATCATTTATAAATACAGATAGCGGCGGAACTTACACTGAGTCATCCAGTCAGAATTACGCTGCAGTGAGAGTGTATGATAGTACCATCTCCCAGATAGTTGATTCGGAATTCAAAGACAACACCTCCACCCTCACCAATACCGGCAGCACTGCACCATACAAGGTAGGCAGCGCACTATTACTTGACAGCTCTCAGGTAGGCTCCTCGCTCACAGGGGAAGGCGGAATTATCAATACTGTCTTTGAAAACAACTCCGCAGCCCTCTATGGCTCGGGTAAAAATCAATATGTATATGGCGCAGCTATCTACATGAATAATTCAGATATTACCACAATAAAAGATTCGGTATTCAAAAACAACACCATAACCTCGGATATCAGCACAGCTCAAGGCGGCGCTATTTATATGAACGGCAGCTCAACCATCGGAAGCATTGAAAACACCCAATTCATAAACAACCACGCAGTTACAGGATCTTCCAGCAACAACGGCGGCGCTATTTATAGTAGCGGAACTATCGGGACTATCAAGGATTCGCTCTTTGAAGGTAATACCGTGGATAACTATGGCGGCGGCGCAATAGCCTCCTATAGAACTATAGGAGACATAATAAACACTGAATTCAAAAACAACTCCGCAAGATATGGCGGCGCGATATGGGGTGTAACCGGAACTATAAACAGTATCACGGATTCTCTTTTCTCAGGCAACACTTCAACCCAATCCGGAGGGGCAATCAGCGCTTATTACGCCGAAATCGGAACTATCACAGGCACTGATTTTATAGGGAATTCATCAGTGTCTACAGGCGGGGGGCTCAATATCTATGCAAATTCCACACTTGATACAATATCGGATTCCAACTTTGAAAACAACAGCCTGATAAATAACGCGGTCGGCAGCAGCCCCGAGGGCGCGGGCTTATATCTAGGCAATGTCACATTAAATAACCTGACAGATACGACTTTCCTGAATAACCATATTGAAGCCAATACCAGCGGCTACGGCTACGGCGGCGGGCTGCGTTTCTACAATGTCACGGCTAACACAGGTGAAATCTCCGGCCTCACCTTCGACGGGAATAATATCAAGGCAACAACTGCCTCCGGCGGTGGTGCGAGTATATCATACAGCGCCATAAGCACGCTCAAAGATTCCGTATTTAAAAATAATATTATTGAAGGAACCGGCTCTGCCTCAGGCGGTGGCATGACTTTGGGTTCTACCAATATCATAAACATCGAAAACCTGACTTTCGAAAATAACGGCGCATTGGGCAGAAATGGTGCCTCTGGAGGTGCGCTCTACCTCTCAACGGCAAGGCTTACCAACGGAATCGTGAACTCGACCTTCCGCAATAACTACGTAATAAATACAAACGACCAAATCGCTCAAACCTACGGAGGTGCAATTTGGACAAATGATAACCTCAAAATCATCGCGAATAACGACGGGGTTACGGAGTTCACAGGAAACTACAGGATGGTCGAAGGCGACGAATCCTCCAAAATCTACGAAGCTATCTATCTTTCAGGCAACAACAAAGTCCTCACTCTCAACGCCAATACCGGCGGTACTATCATTATGAATGACAGCATCAGAGGAGGCTCCAATACCTCCACCGTCGCGCTCACCGGCGATAATTCCGGCACCATTGAACTTTATAACAATATTAACAACCTCCGCGTCACTGCTGACAGCGTTAATATTAAAACTGCCAACAATCAAATTTTTGACTACAATTTCAACAGGTTAACCGCAGATAACAGCGCTAAATTTAATATAGATATTGATGCCGAAAATGCCGCCGCCGACAATTTTACAGTAGGCGCTAATTCCCTCGGCACAATCTATCTCGATAACATTAATCTCATTAATTCCGCTGACGAAAATAAAATTATTCAAATTATACACGCTAAAGATGATTCCATTCAGCTTGCGCTTAACAGCCAGAATATTAACCTCAGCGACGACCTCGTTCAGAATTTGAGCGACACTGTCTACAACAACGTCATCTACCATCAGGAAGAAGGCTTCAAGCTCGCAACCACTGATACAAAAAATGACAGCTTAATGTATTTCGCAGATATTACCTTTGACGGGCTGGATTTGATTTCCGCCTCAACTCTCAACGAGGTCAGAAACTTCGTCTTTGACGATAACTCCATCTACCTCGCATCACAAGATATCTCGGATGTCGCCGCCGGAACCCTCAATATCTCAGGGCTTAAAGGGTCAGATAACATCTCCACAATCGATTTCGACAGCCATAAAGCTTTCAATCTCGTGAATGAAAGTGTTTTGAATATTAACGACACTAAACTCTCAAACTCTAATGGCGACGTCATTAATCTCGTGCACGAAAATGCTGTCGTTAATCTCAACAACGCCGTAATCGACGGCTCTGTCACCGCTTCCGCTTCGCAAAATATTAATATTCTCGGTGATGCTGAATTTAAAGGAGCTATCAATGGCGCGGTTGTTAATCTCACAGCCGGAACCCTCTCTATGGCTCAAAATACTTTCCAAAATGCAGGGCTTCTCAATGCTACGGCAGGGCGCGTCTCTCTTGCTAACAGCATCACAGGCGAAAATTACATCTTCTCTAATCTCAATTCCGGCGAAGATACCAGATACGTTCTTGATTTAGATTTAGCCAACGCCGCCTCTGATACTATAACCGTCCAAAAGGGGTCAGGTGTTATTACTATCGGGGAAGTCAACTTCTTTAACGAAGTCGGGGATAAAGATGAGTTCACTCTACAAATTCTCAACGCACAGGATGACTCTATTCAACTCGCGCTCGCTGACGACCTTGAAAACTTCACCTTCAAAGAACTCTCTCGTATAGAATCCGATGAGATTAAAAACGAAACGTCTTTCTCCGATATCTACTATGACAGAGAAAGATTAGGCAAAGTTCAGAGTCAGTTAACGCTTGAAACAACTTCCACTACTAATGACAGTCTCCATTTTAGTATTGAAGAAGTCTGGGATGATTTTACAACCCAGCTTGATCCGACAGGGGACACCCTTAAACTCGTTGCGCAGGCTGAAAACCTTGATAACAAAACTTTCTCATCTTCTGACGCCTCGGAAATTTATCAGGTCTCGGACGATATAGGTAAAATTGCTTCCGGCAGCTTCACTATCTCCGGCACAAGCAATGACGGTAATATGTCCACTATTAACTTTAACGAATTCAACGCCTTTGAGGTCGGCGAAAATTCCGGCCTTACTGTCACTGACACAAGGTTAACCGGCGCTGAGGATATTATTCACGTCACGGATTCCACTGGCACCGTGAAGCTTGACGGTGCTGTTATTGACGGCAATATTACCGGCGATGAAAAGTTCAATCTCGCGATTGACAGCACAAAGGAGACCACTCTTAACGGTACTGTTCATAATGCAAACACGACCTTCTCCAAAGGCTCGCTTATCTTTGCTGAAAACACCTTTGCTGATGCTGATACCTCACTCAATGTGACAGGAGGGCAGGTTGCTCTGGATAACGGAAAGCTTGACAATTTTGTTATTAATGATCTCCAGTCTTCTCTCAATGCTGTTTATTCGCTGGATGTTGATTTAAGTCAGGGCAAGGCGGACACTATCTCTGTCGGTGAAAATTCCACAGGTCCGATTGTTCTTTCAGAATTCAATATGACAGGTGTCCTTGACGGTATTAAGCCAGAGGATACTTACACCATTAAAATCCTTGATGCGCAAAATAACAATACATATCTTGATTTATCTGAAAGTATTAAATCTCAGCTTGCGACAAGTGATATTCATCTCGGGTATGAAAGGGTGCTTGACAGCACTGATCCTATTAATGCGCACAGTTCCTGGGATGATGTTTACAACATTAACTACAGGGATAATGAAATCAGGGGAAGACTTGATCTTTACACTCAAAATACTACAAACGACAGTCTCTACCTCTATGATATTACCATTCACATCGGAGATATTGCGGAAAGTCAGGGTGACACATTAATGCTTGTCAACCAGCTTAATGACGCGGACAGGAGCTTTACAACCAATGATCCGAAGAAGACTTACAAACTTTCGGACGATATTGGTTCTACTGCTTCAGGAACCTTTACGGTTGCGGGGGCGGCGGATGATGCTGGTAATATTTCTACCATTGATATGAATCGTTATACTGGGTTTATCTTGGATAATGAAGGGACTACTTTAAATATTTCTAACATTAAATTCCAGAATTTGAATTTTGCGGACGGTTCTTTAATCAATATTACGGAAAAGGGCGGGATTGCTAATCTGAACAATGTTATTATTGAAGTTTCGAACAGTTTGAATGCTATTACCAATGCCGGGAGTCTTAATATGACGGGCGGTAAGGTTATTTTGAACAGCGGCATTGCCGGAGAGGGAATAACGTCTGTTACGGGAGGGGCGGATGTACTTCTTTCCAATGGGGCCCACATTGAGCAATCTAACATTTTTGTGACAGACGGGTCGCTTACAGTTGATGACAGGAGCGTACTTGAGAGCGTGCTTGCTATAGGTGAAAAAGGTTCTGTGACCACTGCTGTTGACGGTATAACCTCGGATGTTGAAAACGACGGTAATATTACCTTTACGGAAGGCGATTTAGTTTATAACGTTTCGGGTGAAGGTACAACGAATATTGCGGGAGAAGTTATTAACAGTGCCTTGATTGATAACGATGTTAACGTTAAATCCGGGAAATTGACATCTTCTGCGGAAGCGATTACGGGGGCAATCAACAACGAGGCTGAACTGCTTTTGAGCGGCAATCTTACAAAAGGCATAACCGGTTCAGGTACGACCATTGCGAATGAAAGTTTAAATCTTGCAAAAGGGGCGACGATAGAAGGTGTTCTTGATTTGAATAATGCTGTTATTTCTACTGCTGACGAGGAGATCAGTGATTATGTAATCGGAGCAATGGTTAATGAGGGGGATTTCTCTATTAATGTTGATTTAACAAACAAGACTGCGGATAAATTCATTGTCGGCGAAAATTCTCAAGGTACTGTAACACTTACTGATTTGAATATTTTAGGTGACATTAATATTGAGGACATTCCGGAAAATCCTGAGGATTACAAGATTCAGATTTTGCAGACGCCGACGGATGCTATACAGCTTGCGTTATCTACACAGCTTGAGCAGGATTTGAACAATGACGAATTCTTTATTAAGGAGGAGCATGTTTTAGCGAACACTGACATTCAGGCTAAGAACAAATGGACTGACACTTATTCTGCCAATGATTTCATTAGGAAATACTATGGCAAACTTGGGCTTACGACTACTGACACTAAAAATGACAGTATTGGTATAACAGGTATCAGGTGGGAGGATAGTGAAGATGTTGTTAGCCTCGGGGATACTCTTGCACTTGTTAACAAGCTGGAGACAGAGGAAGATCGTACATTTGAAGCTAATTATGCATCAGAAGAATACACTGTTAAAGAGGATCTCGGCAAAACTGCTCAAGGTTCCATTTCTGTAATCGGCATTCAATCTGAAGACGGGAACAGGAAGTCTACTATTGATTTTAACACGCATTCAGGTTTTGAAACGGGTGACGGGGTTGAATTAAACATTTCTAATACGGAGATTAAGAATGCTGCGGCGGCTCAGGGTTCTGTAATTAATTCTACGGAAAAGGGTGCGCAAATAACATTAACCAACACTAATCTTACAGATAATATTGCAACGGGAGAACATGGCGGAGCTATATATTCTGCCTCGGATATTACGATTGCTGCGGACGGCGGGAACTCTGTCATTGAAGGCAACAAGACTGCCAATGATGATGAAGCTATTTATTTAACAGGGGCTAAGCTTACACTCAACACCGTAAACAACGGTAATGCGTACATTAACGACAAAATTAACGGTGATAACGGATATCTTGTGGCATTTTCAGGTGACAAATCAGGTAATGTTTATCTGAATAATGAAGTTAAAAACGCGAAAGCGTCGTTAGATAATGTTACCTTGAATCTTTCAGGGAACAATCATTTTGAATCTTCTGACTTTTCTATTAATTCAGGCACCTTGAATCTTGTCAATGATAAGACTCAGGAGCAGATTGCTAAATCTTTAACCATTAATGGTTCTTTCAACTTAAATGCGGATGTTGACCTTGAAAACGCTGTTATGGACAGGCTGCCGGAAAACACTGTTATTGCTAATGCTGATGCCTTTATTAACGTTGATAAGCTTAATCTTATTTCTGACACTAAAGCGCAGACTGTGGAAATCCCGTTTGCTTATGCCGGATTTAAGGATAACGTTCAATACACGGGTCCTGCGGAATTATCCAGAGATACGCAGGTTACCACCCTTTTTGCGCCGATTTACAAATATTCTCTTGAATACGAAAACAGAGATGATTTAGGGTACTTTGTTTTTACCAGAGGGGCAGGATATTCGCCGTCTTCGCCGGAGGCTTTTAACCCGTCTGTTTTGACCAGTCCGGTTGCGGCTCAGGCAGGTGCTTTTGCTGCTATGAATGAAACCTTCAACTATGCATTCAGGCATTCTGATGCTTTCTCTATGCTGCCGGCGTCCGAAAGGCTTGCGGTTCATCTTGCTGACAGGTATGCTATTAATGACTCTGATGCTGTTTTGAAACGGTCGCTTATGAAAGATAACGGGTTCTGGGTTCAGCCTTATGCTAATTTTGAATCTATAGGATTAAAAAACGGGCCGTCAGTTGATGTTATCTCGTACGGTACTCTTATTGGCGGCGACAGCGAGTATATTACGCTCGATAACGGCTGGGGTACTGTTACTACAGCTTACGTCGGCTATAACGGCTCTACTCAAGACTTCTCAGGTGTCTCCACTACGCAAAACGGAGGCCTCTTAGGTGCCACTCAAACCTTCTACAAAGATAACTTCTTTACGGCGTTAACTGCCTCTGCAGGTGCTTCCGTCGGGGATTCCTCCACTATGTACGGCTCTGAAACCTTCGCTATGCTCTTATCCGGTATTGCCTCTAAATCTGGATTCAACTTTGAATTTAAAGATGGTAAATATATTATTCAGCCGTCTATGCTTTTGTCGTACACCTTCGTCAATACTTTTGACTACACTAATGCTGCTGGCGTCAAAATTAGCAGCGATCCTCTACACACTATTCAGCTTCACCCGTCTGTTAAATTCGCTGCTAACCTCGATAACGGCTGGCAGCCTTACGCCTTCGCAGGGATGGTCTGGAATATCTTGAATGATACTAAGTTCACTGCTAACAACATTGTACTCCCGGATATGAGTATTAAACCTTATGTAGAATACGGCCTCGGTATACAAAAATCCTGGAATGACTCCCTCTCCGGATTCTTCCAAACTATGATTAGAAACGGCGGCAGAAACGGAGTAGCACTCTCCTTCGGCTTTAAGTGGATTCTTGGAAAGGAAAATAAGCCTGAACAAATCCTTTTCGATAATAACGGAAACAAAATTGTCAACTCTACTAAACAACGCAAAGTAATTAAACAACTCAATCCCCGGCAGAAAACCGCCTTCGGTAATCATTAAAACTCCGCATTCCTTGGCAAAATTTTTTCCCGCTCCGATTTATTATTAATATGAAAAACAAGTCTATTACTTTTACCTCAAAAATACGATTTGTCGACCGAAACATTTACAATAAAATGGTCAAAAATAATAAAATCGGATATTTCCATAACACGCCGAATATATTAAAAGCCGACGAATTTTACTCCGAAGAAATCAGAACCTGCACGGGCGGCGGACTGGTAAATCCACATCTGGAAGCGGAAGGGTTCCATTTTTGGGATGATAAGCCGAATATTAAAAATTTTCCTGATAATATTAATAAGCTCTTTCGCTTTGTAAAAAATCCTGAAAGAGGAATTCTAATCGGAAGCAAACAAAGAGAGGAGAATCCGTATTCACTTGAGATGTTTACAAAATTCAAAAAAGTTTTCTTTGAACGCGTCAAAAACATTTCGTTATTTGAAAAACATAAGTTTGAGATATCAGAAAGCAACTATCATTATTCATTGAAAGATGACACATGGACGATTTATTCAGCCTTCCGCCGCGATAACAATTCAGCACTTAAGCCTGTAAAAAATTTAGACGACTTGCTGGAATGTTTTGAAAATGTTTTAATTGCAGACGGGGATAGGCTGTTTATCGGCAAAAAGGAAATTCTGCCGCAGGACTGTCCGGGAATTTTCGCACATAAAGATTAGAAATACCGCTGGTATGAAATTTTATATAAAATATTTTTTGCAGGAGATTTAAAATTCATATTTGCAGGATTTTTTCCGCTTATAAAATTGTAATCAGCTTCAATTAACAATTTATCTTTAGACGAGACAGAATAAGAAGCATTAAAAATTGCGCTGATGCCGGCAGTTGATTTTTTGTGCATAAAGTCTCTCATAAAACTCAGAGCAGGAGCAAATGACACATCCCATTTTTTAGCCGGGAGATTAAATCTGACAGGCGCGAATTCAACGGCGGCCGACTTAATCCTTTTAGAATACGCAACAATTCCGCGTCCCCAAGTGCTCAGATTCGGATGCTTATTCCATTCAAAATTATTAGTAACAATTCCGACAAATGTGCCTTTTTTCTGCGGGGTTACGGCTGCACCAAGAAAGGTTGAGAACTGATTTTTATCTGTTTTAAGTTCAAGATTGCCTCCCCTTAATAAAACAAATTCATCTTTCATAGGTGCTGCCACACCTACCTCCGAAAATATTTTTAGACCCTCGGGGAGTTTTATTTGAGCCTTTAAAGGGGCGTGTAAACAGGCAAACCCGAGCATGCCGGATAATATATTTTTTACTTTCATAATCTTCATTATAGTAAATAAAACCTTTGACGTATATAAGATATTTGTTATAAAATAAAAACAATTAAAATACCGCGCACATTCGAATTTAGAATTACGGATTCAGGCGGGGAACATATCGGAGAAAATTATGAGAGAAGAATTACTTGCAATATTGGAAAAAAACAGCAGAATTGATTTTAAGGAACTTGCAGTGCTGCTTGGAGTTGAAGAAATAGCCGTGCTGGAGGAGCTTGAAAAATTAGAAAAAGAAGGGATAATATGCGGCTATCATACGCTTATCAACTGGGAAAAAACTTCTATTGAAAAAGTTACAGCCCTCATTGAAGTAAAAGTAACTCCGCAAAGAGGACAGGGATTTGACAGGATTGCGGAGCGGATTTACAATTATCCGGAAGTAAAGGCTGTCTATTTAATCTCTGGCGGCTACGACCTTCTTGTAACTCTGGAAGAAAAAACATTAAAAGAAATTGCAAATTTTGTCTCCGATAAATTATCTACACTGGATAGCGTCCTGAGTACGGCAACTCACTTTATCCTGAAAAAATATAAAGACCACGGAACAATTATCAATAAAAAATCCTCTGATGAAAGAGAGGTTATAACGCCATGAGGAATTTTCTCTCCGACAAAGTAACAGCTCTAAAGCCATCCGGCATAAGGAAATTTTTTGATATTGTAAATGAAATGAAAGACGCAATCTCGCTCGGGGTGGGAGAACCGGACTTTGATACGCCGTGGCATATCAGGGATGAAGGAATTTACGCGCTTGAACGCGGCAGAACTTTTTACACATCAAATGCCGGCTTAAAGGATTTAAGAGAAGAAATTGCAAATTACCTAAAAAGAACTCAGGGGATACACTACAACCCTGACAATGAAATCCTTGTAACTGTCGGAGGTTCTGAAGCCATTGATATAGGTCTGCGCGCAATAATTAATCCCGGAGATGAAGTTATTATCCCACAGCCTTCATATGTTTCTTATGAGCCCTGCGCAATCCTTGCAGGCGCAAAACCGGTTATTATAGAGTTGAAAGCTGAGAATGAATTCCGCCTAAAACCGGACGAATTATTAAATGCAATAACTGATAAAACAAAAATTCTTATTCTCCCGTATCCAAATAATCCAACGGGTGCTATTATGGAAAAGGAAGATTTAGAGGCTGTCGCAAGGATTATAAAAGAAAAAGATATCCTTGTAATGTCTGATGAAATATATGCGGCACTGACATATAAAGGAAAACACGTATCAATAGCATCACTCGACGGGATGAAAGAGCGCACTATTTTGATAAACGGGTTTTCAAAGGCATATGCTATGACCGGATGGAGACTTGGGTTTGCCTGTGCACCGAAAGAGATTACGGCACAGATGACAAAAATCCATCAGTATGCAATTATGTGCGCGCCGACAACAAGCCAGTATGCAGCAGTAAGCGCCTTAAGAAACGGCGATAATGACGTTGAGATGATGAGACAATCATATAATCAGCGCAGGAGGTTCCTCCTTAATGCATTCAAAGAAATGGGGCTTGAATGCTTTGAACCGTACGGAGCATTTTATGTATTCCCTTGCATAAAAGAATTCAATATGACAAGTGAAGAATTTGCGACAAAATTATTGATGGAAGAAAAAGTCGCGGTGGTTCCGGGGACTGCATTCGGCGAATGCGGGGAAGGGTTTGTTAGAATTTCATACGCGTATTCACTTGAAAACCTCAAAGAAGCCCTCTCCAGAATAGAAAACTTTATCAAAAAGCACCGGAAAGAATAGATATCCAATTAGTCATACTCATACTTCTGCTCCAGCGGCACAAATCTGTAATGGATTTGTTTATTTTTCGGTTTTGTATTTGTTTTTGGAGGAGCTTCTATACTTTTTATAAGCGACTTTGAAAAAATTTTCGGATCTCTGGAGTTAATATAGTAAAAATCTCCTTTTGTGGCTTCAGAAAGACAGCGCAAATTGGAATTCCCGCCTATAGCAATCACATCAATAACAATATCTCTACGGCTTGCCACAAGCGATTTTATATACGCACAAGGATCACCGTCACATGTATCAAAGCCATCGGTGACAAGAATTATTTTCTTTTTCGACTTTTTATAAAAATTTGACAAATCTTTATTAACAGTCTCTTTTAACGCATAAGTAAGAGGTGTAAGATTACCGATTTTAGCGGAATCAAGACCGGCAATGATTGATGAATTATTATAACGTCTCGGAAAAACTGCAAGTTTTGTGGATTTACAAAGCTCTTCCCTGGCATATTTGGATGTAAAATAGGGGCCAGATACGTACACTCTGTATTTTTTACTATAAATTTTTGTATTTTGGGGTACACCCTGCCCGAAAACCCGTAAGCCTACTTTTGTATTTGAAGGGATCTCGGGAACTACAGTCTTTAAAACATCTTTAGCAAGATTTATCCAATTAACCATACTTGAGGAATAATCCACCAGAAGCATAATAACAACATATTCGTTTGCTTGTATGTAATCATTTTCTTTGTATTCATCAGGTGTATATACCTGATAATATTTTGTAGCAGCAAAAGCTACAGGTGACATAGTAAACATCAATATAAAAAATATAATAATAGCTTTTTTCATGACATCCATCTACTTAATATACTGATAATGAACCTGACCGCCCTGCTGGCGTCCTTGAACCCCCTGCTGCGGTTTAAATGAACTTTCAGGCTGAGTGCCGAAGGTAACGCCCATAGCATTTCCAAAATCCGTGTCCGTTCCGATTTTATAGTATTTCCCGTTAGTTGAATCAGAAAGGCACCTTAAAGTATCAGAACCGTTTACGATAATTACATCAATCACGATATCAGAGCGTGTCACCGCAAGTTTTTTCACAAAAGAACACGGGTCGCCGTGGCAGGTTTCGCCGCCGTCTGTTACTAGGATTATTTTCTTTTTAACTTTCAGCGGAAACGATGAAAAATCCTGATAAACAGTTTTTTCTAAAGCATACGTAAGCGGAGTGGCAGAACCTATTCTTGCAGAATTTAAACCGGAAACGATTGCGGAACTGTTTGATTTTTGAGGGAAAGTAACCAGTCTTGAAGCCTTACATGCCTGAAACATATCAGCAAGAAAAAAATCATTTGAACTCTGACCGAAAACCCTTAAACCCACATTTGTCCCTGCCGGAACTTTCGGTAATATTGAAACAAGTGTCGATTTCGCAAGATTAATCCAGTGCTCCATACTTGATGAATAATCCACAACCAGTTCAATTACATCTCCTGACTGATTAAGATTTGACCTTACAAGATTACTCTGCTTATAAACGGTCGGAGTATAAACATTGTAATTTTTCGACTTTGCAAGCACTGCCGAAAAAATACCTAAAGCCAGACTCAAAGTTATTACAGCTATTTTCTTTATTTGACGCATAATTCACTATCATTATATATTTATTAGTTAATAAATGCAAATTTTTATTTACAAAGAGCTATCGCATAAAGTATAATAAATAATAATGAGTATGAAAAAAATAATAAGCTTATTTTTAATATTTTTACTGACAGCAAACAGCGTTCTGGCGGAAGAAGTCGCAAGGCTTTATAACGTGAAAGATACCGACACATCAAAAGCCGCAAAAGTAATCCGCCCGCTTTTTAATATGACGGGATTCAGAACAATTGCGGAGGACAATTTTTATATAATTGAAAATCCGTCTTTAAATATCTATCACGTAATTATACTGAAACCTAACGGCACGGACTGTTATTACTATTACCTCTCAAATGACGACACGGATTTGAATAAAAGAATTCTTGATAACTTTGACAGCTATGATATTGATACAAAAAGAATACGTAATTCAGCGTTTTTGCTTCTTTTCCATAGCGAAGCGTCAGAATTTCTTGCCAATAGTTCATCCGGGATAAAGGCTGTATCGAATGTTCAGGAGGTAATTACACTCCAGCCTGCAGAACAGGATTACGATTTCAGCGATGAGGCACAGGCAAGGTTTGACAACAGAACCTCTGCGATAACCCCTCAGGCTCCTGTAACATTACCAAAAGAACCTGTCATTCAGCCTGAAAGACAAAATGTTTTAAAAGGTTCCGTTGTAAGAGTTGATGCGGGGCAGCAGTTCAATGCGGTTTTATCTTCTACAATAAGTTCCGACAGCATAACCAATAACGATAAAATATCTGCACTACTTGAATCCGACTGGGTTGTAAACGGCACTCTCATAGCTCCTGCCGGAAGCATTGTGAGCGGAAGTGTAGTAGATTCACGCGCCGCAACATTTGCAATGGGGGATGGCAAAATAGGATTAAACTTTAATCAGATAATGACTCCTGACGGGAAAGTTATTCAGCTTACGACAAATGAAGTTTACATTGTCGGAGATTCACCGCGCGCGAAAAGAATTGCAGGAAGAGTTGCCGGCGGCGCACTCGGCGGACTTTTACTCGGAGCATTGTTCCTCTTGGGCGGAGCTGATCCGACAGGAGCACTCGTAAGCGGTGCGGCTATCGGAGGTGCCTTTGGAGCAGCCTCTGCCGTTGCACAAAAAGGGGAAGAAGTTTATGTTCCGGAAGGCACGGTTCTGCAGATTATGCTCGCCGAACCTATGACCGCCCAGCCTTACTATAGAATATAAAAGGATTAATATGGCTTTAACTATACATTCACTAAAACAGGAAAAAACTTTTGACAACAAAGATTTTATAACAATCGGCTCAAACCCTCAGTGCGATTTTCATATTGATTTAGGGGAAGATTGTATGCTCACCGTGCATTTTGATAAAACAGGAACAAAGTGCGTTGTGACAAATAATTTCCCGAATAATAAAATCCTCTTTAAAGGACAGCCGATAAAAGAAAGAATTGTCTTTGACAACGTCTGCAAGCTTCTTGTGGCAGACAGCGACGAATTTATCAGCATGAAACTTTCTCCTGATAAACGCACCGCAACAACATCCCCGCAGCAGGCACAGCCGCAGGTGAAAATGGTTGAAAACCCTGTTCTTACAAAACTCGAAAAAAATAAATCAGAACTTGAAAAATACCGTATTGCAATCACAAAACAGATTGCATTTTCCGTAAGCGATATAAAAAAACGGCTTTCTGTAAGCACTAAAACAGGAATATTTTTGAATATCGCCCTATTTGTAAGTTCAGTCGTGACAGCATTCGGGATAACAAACTACCTTATGGGGCTTCCGATTGAAATGAGCGCTAATTTCACAAATATGCCGACTAATATAAAAGTTCTGTTTCTTTTCTCAATAGTTGTCTACGGGGTTTCTCTTATTTTAAAACAGGGGATTTATCTGGCACTGCAGAATATTGAAAGAAGAGAATCAAAATTCGCGCAGAATATAATGCTGACACTTTCAGGAATTTTTATGACAGCATTTTACGCCGTTAATATGATTTATTACATGAACCCTGACCACAGGTTTGTATTTGCGGCGCTGATATCTTTATTCTTTATCGGATTGAATATAACGATTGCAATCGGGTCAGGATACTTCAAATTCAACAACCGCACGCTTTCTATGGAACTTGATAAATTTGAATTCCGTGAGGATTTTGAAAGAGTTCTAAATGAATACCAGAACTGGATTTCGCGATATGTGAACAGCCTTGGCGATACAAAATTAAACTATATAAAAGATAAAATGTTTATGCTGCAATTAAAAGGACTCGGAGAAACTATCGTCGGAATTTTGACTGCACCATTTCTTGCGTACGGGGTATCTAATACACTTGCGATATGTTTTCCGGAAGCAGCCGGCTGGGTCAGGATTTCAGGTTTAAGATTCAGTCCCGTATTTCTCGTACTTGCGACAATGCTTATAATTTTTGCGTTCTTCTCCTTCGTAAACAGTTTCCTCTGCGGAAGAAAAATTTCAGGGTCAGACGTTATAAAACTCGACGGATTCAGAGATTACCTCTCTCACGGAACTGATATTTACGGGTTGGAAAACACACGAAAAATTAACCTTGAAAAAAATCGTTCGCTGATTATCGGGATTGCGATTATATTTATTGAATTTTCAATGAACGTTTCATATTTTATGACAGAAATCGGCTCCGATATGCAGGGAATGCTGTTGAGCCTTGTGTCAGCACTTGTTCCGACAGCGCTGCTGATTGCGGAAACTTATATGCTCGGCAAAACAAAATACGATATTGAAGTAAGCGACAGCCTGCTTGCTAAACTGGATAAATAATGAACAGAATTATAATCTTATTTTTAATATCATTTGTAACGGTGACGGGGCTAATCGCGGCACTTAACCCTGAAATGCAAAAACCAGTACGCTTTGCCGCGGCAAATATGGGGATTGAAAACGTAACAGAAGAAGTTGCAGTAACGAAATCTCCGATTATTGAAGATACAGGGATTGAAATTCAGGAAGTTGAAATAAAACCGCAGCTTCAAAAAACAGAAATTACAGAGAAAAAAGTTAAAGTCCAGCCTCAAAAGAATAAAGTTTCAACGCAGAGCGTAAAAATACAGCCGCAAAAAACACAAATCAAAGAAAAACAGGTAAAAGTAACCCCTCAAAAAACCCAAACAACAAAAACTCCTGTAAAAACGCAATCCACAAAAGCTTCCCAAACAGTAAAGAATGTCAAAACACCTGTGGAACTTCCGAAATCCATTCAGGAAATCGTTAAAAACGAAACGCCTAAAACTATTCAACCACAGCCGCAAAAACAAACAACAGTTGCACAAAAAACGACTCCTGCGGTCACATTACCCAAACAGCAGGAAGAACCAAAAACCGTTTTAACAGAGGAAGAAGAAGTTATCCTCTGGAACAAATGGCGGAGCGACCTACAAAATCAGGTTATGAAAGATTCCCGTATTGCCGCCCCGATGGGAACCCGTTTCAGATTTTCGTTCACGGTGGATAAGTTCGGCAATATCTCAAACCTCAGAGTTTGGTCTGATACGCCTTACTTTACGCCGATGGCTGTCAGCAGCATAAAACCGGTAATTTTAAGTTATCAGGGTAAAAATATTCTGAAATTTCCAAAAGGCACAAAACGTATTCAAACCAATGTTGTCGGCGGATTTGTGATTGCAACGTACGAAAAATACAGCAAACCCGACGATTACGCGGATGTAGAAAAGATAAGAAGGTTAAAAAATGTTCAGATGTAGAGAATGCGGATGCGAATTCAAAGAAAAACCCGACTACTGCGATTGCGGCAATAATACCTTTGACGAAATTCTGCCGCAAAAATCCGCAATTGACATTCCGGATATAAGACAGATTGTCTCGTTTTTGATATTTGTCCTCTGCCTTATCTTAGCGATAATTCCGTGGACAATCCCTGATAAGCCGCAGACTCAGGAGAAAATCGTAAAAAAAGCACAGCCGGCAGCACAGAAAATTCCTGATATAGAAGATATCTGGAATGATAAACTGCCAAAAGCCGCCGCTCCTGTACAGAAACCGGCACCGGCACCTGTAAAAGTTCAGCCTGAACCCGCAGCACCAAAACCGGTACAAAAACAAACTACGGTTGTGAAAAAACAAACACCTGCGAAAAAAACTACTGCACCAAAAAAGGTTACAACTAAAAAAACTACCCCTGTCAAAACCCAAACCTCAAAACCTGCTGCAAAACCAACAGCTTCTCAAAAGCAAACAAAACCAGCACAACAAGCTAAAACAACGCAAAACAAGCCGCCAAAGGTTGTTGAAAAAGTTGCACAGCAGGTTTCTCAGCCTAAACAAACTAAAAAAACAGTACAGCCGAAAAAAACACAAGAGGCAAAACCAAAACCTGTTGATAAAACACCTTTAATTAATTATAAAAATGAATTAAGGATAGCGCTCCTTGCAAAATTAAATGTTCCGAATGTCACAGGAACAGGAGATTGCGCCGTAAGTTTTTCAATAGATACCGCAACAGGAAAACTCCTCAACAGAAACTTTATATATAAATCAAGCAACAAATCCGTCAATGATGAGGTTTACTATATGCTTATGCGGCTTCCGTACTTCAAAAAACCGCCTTCTCTCTATAAAGGCGAAACAATAAAAATGAAATTCTATTTTAACAACGGTTACTATGAAATTAGTTTTTTATAGAGTTGCCCGGTTGTAGAATGTAATTTTTGAACAGGTCTGAAATCATTCATATATGAAAAAATTACTTGTTCAAATATTATCACTTATTCTATTAATATTAATTTTAGCGGGTATTATATGGCTTGTAATCTATATTGACAGAGCCGCTCATTATACACGTATAAAAGCTGAATTTACTGAATTGGAACCTTTTCCATCCAATATGCCGGTATTTTTTAAAGGCTTCCGCATAGGTAAAATTACTAAAATCGCACCGAAAGACGACTATACTGCAACCCAGATGTCAATCACGCTTTTCCCGCGGGATTTGAATTTTCCGAAAAATGTTTATGTAAGAGTAAAAAGCTACAAAGATGATTACGATTATGTTGAGGTGGAACTTCCTGAACTTGCAAGCGAAAAACTCCTCAAAAGCGGCGACATCATTGAAGGTAAATCAAACGTAACCTTTGAATCCTTAATTAAAAAACACGCCGAAAGCGGTTCTCTTGATTTAATAATTGAAGGCCTGGGCGAAATTACAGACAGCGTTAATAAAGCCGTACAGCAGGCAGACGGCTTGCTGGCAGATGTCAGGGCAACTCTTAAATCTAATCAGAATTACATTACACTTACGACAAAGAATCTTTCCGAGACTACAGGTTCTTTATATAAAACGAGCCTAAAAATTGACGGTTCAGTCGATCAAAAGACTCTCGACAATACTATGAAAAACCTTGAACAAACCACACAAAATATGCAGCAGATTACGAGAAACATAGATTGCGCGACCCGTAACCTCACTGATACTATGAATCAGGTTAATGAAATTTCCGAAAACATTAACGGAATTACAAACGGAGTTAATTGCACAATGAAAAAACGTTTTGGCGGGTTCCGTCTGATATTCGGAAAACCTGACCGGTGCTGTGACAAATGTAAACGTTAATTGAATAGTGCCTGTATTATAGAAAGGATTTATTTATTTTCTTACCACGTTTCCGCACCTGCTCACACTATCGTTTCGAAAATAAATAAATCCTTTTTTAAGTCTTTTGTACTTATAAAAAAATTAAACAACGCCCTGCTCAATCATTGCCTGCGAAAGTTTCAGGAAAGAGGCAATATTTGCACCCGCAACGTAGTTATTTTTTAAGCCGTATTTTTCAGCGGACTCTTTGCAGGAATAGAAAATATTTTTCATAATATTTTCTAACTTTTTATCAACTTCCTCAAACGTATAATAAAATCTCATACTGTTCTGGCTCATTTCGATTGCGGATGTTGCAACCCCGCCGGCGTTGGCAGCCTTAGCAGGAGCAAGGAGAACGCCGTTTGAGTGAAAATATTCAATAGCCTCCAGTGCTGTCGGCATATTCGCGCCTTCCCCGATTGCAATAACGCCGTTTGCAACAAGTTTTTTCGCTGCCTCAAGCGTAATTTCATTCTGGGTTGCACAAGGGAGAGCAATATCCGTTTTTATTGACCAGATAGGGAACGGATTTTCTGCCGTGGCTTCGGTATAAACAGCCTCTTTGTGGTTGTTCAGATAATCTTTTATTCTTCCCCTCTTAACTTCTTTGATAGTTTTAATATCCTGCAGTTCAATGCCGTATTTATCATAAATACAACCGTTTGAATCGCTCATTGCAACAACTTTTGCACCGAGTTGGAGAGCTTTTTCACACGCATAAATTGCAACATTGCCGGAACCTGAAATAGTTACGGTTTTACCCTCAAAGGAGTTGCTGCCGTTATTTTTCAGCATTTCGCGCATAAAGTAAATCAATCCGTAACCGGTGGCTTCCGTTCTTACAAGAGAACCTCCGTAAGATAATCCTTTACCTGTCAGCACTCCGCCTTCATAGGCATCTCTGATTCTTTTATACTGTCCGAAAAGGTAGCCGACTTCTCTTGCGCCGACACCGATATCGCCCGCCGGAACATCAACATCCTGACCTATGTGCCTGTAAAGTTCTGTCATAAAACTCTGGCAAAAACGCATAACTTCATTATCAGATTTCCCTTTAGGGTCAAAATCGCTTCCGCCTTTTGCCCCGCCTATCGGAAGCCCTGTCAGTGCATTTTTAAATATCTGTTCAAAACCTAAAAATTTAATAATACTCTGATTTACAGTCGGGTGAAATCTTAATCCGCCCTTATATGGTCCTATAAGACTGCTAAATTGAACTCTATAGCCGCGGTTTACATTAATTTTTCCGTTGTCATCCACCCACGGAACCCTGAAACTTATCAATCTTTCAGGCTCGCTCATTCTTTCTAATATCGCATTCTTTTCCAGTTCCGGATGACTTGAAATTACCGGTTCAAGCGCTGTATAAACTTCTCTCACTGCTTGCAAAAATTCTTTTTCAGACCCGTCTTTTTTTTCAATTTCCTTTAAAACTTTTTCAATATATTCGTTCATAATTAACCCTTCTGCACCCGTACGGTCAACATAACTTAGTTAAGTTTATTATACACTTATTTTGTTTTTTTGTAAATTATAAAAATATATGTTAAAATAATAAAGAAGTAAAAAGTCATTGCGGGCTACGACCCGCAATCGCAAAATCGGATTATTGTGAAATAATCTAAATCCGCAATTTCGGTTTTCCGGAATGACTGCTTTTAAATTTGTAACTGAAAGACAAGGAGAATTTATATGTTAGAAAAAATGGAAAAATATCAACTGGTAATACTTTCCGTAGTGCTTGCTGCAGGATTAATCTTTTCGACAACACTTGCCACAAAGAATTTATCAAAAGATGTAATTTCAGTAACAGGTTCCTCCTACAAAATCGTAACTTCAGACAGCGGGAGACTTGAATTCAGAATTATGTCGCGGAAACCGACAAAAGCACTCGCTTATGACGCTATTACAAAACAAATTCCGCAGGTAAAAGAATTTATTAAATCCAAAGGATTTCAGGATGATGAAATTGAAATAAAAGCTCCAAACGGCTATTACACATATAAAACACTCCCGAACGGCAATACCTCAAGCGAGATTGAATATTACAATATTTCGCAGCCTATGTATGTGACATCTAAGGATGTTCAAAAAATTAAAGATTTATCAACAGAATTACAAACTCTGATTAATAAGGGAATTGATATTGACGCATATAACCCTCAGTACTTCTATTCAAAACTTGCGGATGACAAAGTTGAAATGCTTGGAAAGGCAACAAAAGATGCCAAAGACAGAGCTGCTTCTATGCTAAAAGCAACAAATAACCACGTTGGAAAAATCCAATCCGTACAAATGGGTGTTTTTCAAATTACACCTGTTGATTCAACGAATGTTTCCGATATGGGAATTAGCGATACATCCACTATCGAAAAGAAAATCACATCAGTTGCAAATGTAACTTTCCGCATTAAATAATCATGCGTAAGGGCTGGTACAAGACGCAGCTGTGAAATTCCCACTTGATTTCAGAAAGGAGAATTGTGATGAAAAAAGTTTTATTATTATCTTCCATAGTTTTTTTAAGCACACTGACAGCCGGTGCAGAACCGATGCTTCCGCCTCAAATGATGGGTGAATTTCAATCATTTCAAGGACAGGCTGTTCACGATATGAAGTATATTCAACAGCAACGGTTTAAGCAGGAAGAAATTAACGAAATGCGTGATATTGCAGAACAAAAAGCCGAGAAAAACCGCGAACTTGAGGAACAGGAACCTGCAATAAAAAGAATATTCGGGAAAAAACCTGCCGGACAAAATGTTCAATTTACAGAAGAAAACGGGGAAATAAAAATTAAAAGTTCCGACTAGTTTTGCAACTTTAAAAGAGCAGCTTAAGAACTTTTTTATTACTTGCTTACCCCGGCTCTGTAGCCGCACCATGCGGTGACTGCAGGCAGCAATCTTTCTGCGCCTAATTTCTCTATGAATTTAAACTTCGCAAGTACTAATGCACCCAGAACATCATCAAAATTCGCTAAAGCATCCTGTATTGTTAATTTTCTATCCGGATAAAGATCTTTCGGATCATTAATTTTATTTGAAAGTTCTGCTGCCAGATACATTCCGCCGCCAACGCCGACTATTGTAGCCAGAATTTTGCAAGGAATATTGTTTAAAGGTTTTACATTTTCTCCAATCTTAAAAAGCCCTGCAATTATAACCGGCGGAACAGAACAATTCATAAACTGAAAGACGCCTTCATGCAACTTATTTTTTCGCGATTCTTTCGACTCTCCTATCATGCCGGCAGCAACTCCGCCAAAAATTGACCCCGCTCCTATTGCAATAAATTCTTTTAATCCGTATTTTATACCAAGTAAATTGTTTAAAGTTTTTATCTTACCGTTTTGTTTTTTTGCAAAATATACAAGAGGTATCACTGATCCAATTACAGAACCTGCTGCTGCGCGCACTTTAGTAAAGGTATCAGCCTCCTCAAAATTATGATACCTTCTGCTAATGTATGGTTTACCGGTTCCGTTTTCATTCCGAATTGATGCAGACGAATTTACAGGGGTTTTTTCAGTTGTTTGAATTTTACTAATCATAAAATCACATCATTATACTACACCTGTAATTATAAACAAAACAAAATTTTTTTTAAAGTACAATCTTTACAAAATTATACAAAAAGTTAGAACACAAAACGTCTGTTGTTTAGGAAATAAACAGAACCGCTATCTGAAGGTTTAATAACAGAACTGTTTATATTTGAATCAAAACTTATATATACAGCATAAACGGGTTTTTCATAACCTTCAATATCAGCAGCATTTTCACTTATATAATCAATTGAACCATTGAAAGCTTTATCCTGATATTCCGGCACCTTAATAAGCACACCTTGACCGGCTTCAAGCTTTGACGAAGTTCTTTTATCAACGTATACCGCCACTTTTTTACTATCAGAAAGCAATTGTAAAATTTCATCTCCGGTTTTAGTTTGAGCCCCTTTTAAAAGCAGTTTTCCATTTACTGTTCCGTCTGTCCGGGCGTATATTTTAGTTATCTCAACCTGATTTTTCGCAGCCGCCTGTGCTTTTGCTATATTTTGGGCTTTTATTACAGCACTATTATAAGCGTTTTGTGCAGTTTTCAAATCAGCAAGGATATCATCATATTTTTCCTGAGATATTACACCGTCTTTATACATAATTGCGGCATTTTCATACTTTTCTTCAGCATTCTTTAGTCTTGCTTTTGCCCCTGCAACATCAACCCGTGGTGAATTAACCTCTGATGTTTTTTCTTTTGAAGGAACTTCAATTTCGGCAATTAGTTGTCCGCGTTTTACCTGCTGCTGAGGTTTTACATAAATTTCTTTTATGGTTCCGTCTGCCGGAGACTTTATACTTGAAGATTCCGAATAAATTATAGCAGTATATGACTTTTTCTGGTTTTGCTTAATACAAAAAACACCTGCACATACCAAACAAAGTATGACTATTATTACAGATATACCTGCCCATTTATTCTTAATCATATTTATAACCTCTGCTTCTTACAATAAAAAATTAGCATAAATTAAAAAAAATGACAACTTATTAAATCGTCCGGAAAAAATTTTTAGTCAAAATAAAACATAAGCAAGCCGCACCTAACGGTCTTTCCTTTAATGGCAGAGGTCAAAAAGCCTTGAAAATCAACAATGTTATTTACTAGTACTACCACTCCACAGTTTGAAAGACTAAATTACCGTTAAAGAACATGAAATATAAATAATAAGAAATTATAACAAGTGTATAACCGTAAAGATATTTCTTATCTTTAACTAAGCCATAACCGCCTGCCACAACAACAGAAAGCCAGAAAAGCTTCAGCCATACCAGACAAAATGTTAAAAACGGATTACCTGCAAGCCAGAAAAGTGGTATAACCAAAACAATAAAATCAATAACAGCTGCAAAAAGCAGCATAGCAATCAAAACTATATTCGGAATATTCAAAATAATAAACCAAATTTCCGGAAGCCCTAATTTAAGTTTTTCCTTTGGCCGGGTATAATTTGAAACCTGAGAGTTTTTAGGAAATCCGTTGTCTGCCATTAAATCCTCATTATTTTATTCTTTTAACAACCGCGTCAATTAAGCCTTTAAATAACGGGTGCGGACGCTCAGGGCGTGATTTGAATTCCGGATGGAACTGTGATGCCACGAACCAGTCAAGTTCCGGAAGTTCCACGATTTCCGCAAGCATTCCGTCAGGCGACATGCCGGAGAACACTAACCCTGCATCTTCAAGCTGCTTGATATATTCATTATTAACTTCATATCTGTGGCGATGACGTTCAGAGATTTTATCAGCACCGTATGCTTTTTGCGCCCTTGAACCTTTTTTCAGGATACAATCATAAGCCCCGAGCCTCATTGTGCCGCCATAGCCATGGACATTTTTTTGTTCCAGCATCAAATCAATTACAGGGTGCTGAGCGTTTTCGTCAAATTCTTTTGAATTAGCATCTTTTATCCCGACAACATGTCTTGCGTATTCTATTACAGCACACTGCATACCAAGACATAAGCCTAAAAACGGAATGTTATGCTCTCTTGCATAACGGATTACATTGAGTTTCCCTTCAATGCCTCTGACTCCGAATCCGCCCGGAACGACAACCGCCTGAATATCCTTCATCAATTCTTTGCAAGCTGCATAATCAACGCATTCTTCAGAATTTATCCATTTAATATCTACTTTTACATCATCCGCGTATCCTGCATGTTTTAAAGATTCAACTACCGAAATATACGCATCGGAAAGTTTCGTATATTTACCTGCAATAGCGACTTTTACAGTTCCGTGAGGGTTTCGGATATTATTTACAAGTTTTTCCCAGTTGGCTAAATCAGCTTTGCGATTTTCCATTCTAAGCATATCAAGGATTACGCCTGCCATATTCTGTTCTTCCAGTGCGAGCGGAACTTCATAAATGCTTTTCATATCACGGCATTCAATTACAGCATCTTTTGGAACCGAACAGAATAGCGCAAGCTTTTCTTTTTCCGTTTTCGGAATAGGTTTTGTTGTACGGCAAACAAGAATTTCAGGCTGAATACCGTAGCTTCTCAGAACATTAACACTGTGCTGGGAAGGTTTTGTCTTAAGTTCACCTGATGTCGGAAGGTACGGCAAAAGCGTACAATGGACAGATATAGAATTTCCTATACCGACTTCTGATTTAAACTGTCTTATAGCTTCAATAAACGGCAAACTTTCTATGTCACCGATTGTTCCGCCGATTTCTATTAATTGAAAATCAGGATTAAACTGTTTTGTAGCCCCGACGATTCTGGATTTAATTTCATTTGTAATATGCGGGATAACCTGTACCGTTGCCCCCAGATAATCCCCGCGGCGCTCTTTTTTTATTACAGTCTGGTAAACGCTTCCTGAGGTAACGTTATTATATTTACCGAGACTTGTATCGGTAAATCTTTCATAATGTCCCAAATCCAAATCGGTTTCAGCGCCGTCATCGGTTACAAAAACTTCACCGTGCTGAAAAGGACTCATTGTTCCCGGGTCAACATTTATATATGGATCAAACTTCTGGTTAATAACAGAAAATCCTCTTGCTCTCAAAAGCCGGCCTAAAGATGCAGCTATTATCCCTTTTCCCAGTGAACTTACAACACCGCCCGTAATAAAAATATATTTTGTCATTTTTCTAACCCCAATCATTCCTAATTTATACTGAATTTAATGAATAACTCCCGCCGATTTTAGCGGGAGCAAAAATTTTTAGTTAATCTTCGGAACCTTAAAGAAACCGTTTTCTTCTTCCGGCGCATTCGCCATAAGTTCCTCTTTTGTATGTTCATAAACGACTTTATCGTCGCGCATAACATTAACAAAATCTATAACCTGACACATTGGCTTAACATTAGATGTATCAACCTCATTCATCTGGTCAACGTATTTTAAAACATCGCCTAATTGCTTTGTGTAAAGTTCTTTTTCATCCTCCGTTAATTCCAAACGGGCAAGCTTTGCTACGTGTTCTACATCTTTTATGGTAATCATAACTTACTCCAAATATCTCAATACTATTTTTAAACTATAGCATAAAATAAAATCATGAGAAAGTTATATTAATTATATTTAAATATTTTTACATATAAAAGAATTATGCTATAATACCTTTATAATCGGAGAGTATTTTTTTGAAAAGCAAATCTAAAACAAATGAGTCTCTGGAAGAATTACTCGTGCAATTTAAAAACTGCACTGATTCTAAAAAAAAGAGAATGCTTCATATCGGAATAGTCGAACGTACAATGGAACTTGTAAAAAATATTGCCATTTCTATTGCTATGCAATCAGGCATTCCCACTGAAGATCTAATTCAGGTCGGTGCGCTCGGACTTATTAAAGCCATTGAATTTTATAACCCTGATATGAATACCAAATTTACAACTTACGCACAGTATTTTATCAAAGGCGAAATTCGCCACTATTTACGCGATAAAGCTTCTTTAATAAAAACCCCGCGTGAAATTCAGGAATTGCTTTTAAAAATTAATACAGCAAAGAAAAAACTGGCAGAATCCGGCTATCCCGATCCTTCAAATGAACAGATTGCGGAATTTTTAAAAATTCCGGTTTCCAAAGTTGCTGAAGTATGCACTATTGATTCTTACAGAAATACATTATCGCTCGACCAGTCAATTATGACGGATAATGAAGAATCCTCTCTTCTTGATAAAATACCATCAGAAGACTATCAGGAATTCCAAACCTCATACGAAAATAAAATCATGCTTGCAGAAACGATTGAAAAACTCCCGCCTGATTTAAAAGAAGTTATTGAACTAAGTTACTATAAAGATTTGAACCAGCGCGAAATTTCAGAAATTTTACATATGTCTCAAATGCAAGTTTCCAGAAAATTAAAAAAAGCTTTAAACCAAATGTACGAACTCATTAAACATCACGAATAAATTACAGTAAGCGAGGGATATCAATGTTATTTTTTATAATTTTTCTTCTGTTTATCTTCTGTATCGGAACAGTAATAGGCAGTTTTTTGAATGTCGTTATTTTAAGAGCATTCAGCGGAGAATCAATTATACTGCCGCCATCAAAATGTCCGAAATGCAAAAATAAATTAAAATGGTGGCATAATATACCGATACTTTCTTACATTTTATTGCGAGGGAAATGTTATTTCTGCAAAGAAAAAATCAGTATTCAATACCCGATTGTAGAATTTATAACAGGCGTGATTTTTGTACTTGTATTTTTAAAATACGGAATTTCAGTTGAGACATTTTTCGGATTTATAATTGCAAGTTTATTTATTGTAATTTCAGTGACCGATATAAAAGAACGCGTTGTTTTTGACGGACACACATACGCACTTATCGGAACAGGACTTTTCTATGCAATATATCTTACGATAATGCAGATTGTAAATGTCAATTCCTCATCAACAACTTTCCAGATATCAACCGAATGGGTTTTAAATAATCCGCTGACAATTTCTGTTGCCGGAGTGATAGCAGGCGTTCTTATAATGGAAATTGCAGCGAAAATAGGAAATTTAATCGCAGGCGAAAGAGCGTTCGGAGAAGGTGATACATATATTGCTGCCGGATTAGGCGCTGTTTTCGGCTGGAAAAATGTTCTTATCATACTCGTTTTGAGCGTTATTATCCAGCTTATATTCACAATGCCTCTATTTCTCAAAAAACTTATCACAAGAAAAGCCTGGAATATTTTAATTCCGGTTGCTCTGTTTTTTGTTTACGCAATAGGATATTTTTTCCTACAGAAACAACCCGTATTTAATAACATTTACATAGTTTTATTTTCAATCCTGCTAATGCTTATACTGGGTGTGTGGGCGTGTGTCGAAATTATTAGAGGACTAAAAAATCCGGACAATTTGACATACCTTCCATTCGGGCCGGCAATGGCAATCGCAGGATTAATTGTATTATTGTTTTAAAATTTAGACTAACAAAAAAGTCCTTATTTTCATAAGGACTTTTTTAATTTAATTTTGAATTTTCTTTAAACAGCTGCGCACATGCATTCTGATTCAGAACTTACAAAATTGTAATCGCTTGAACGCTGTTCAGAGAATGTAACACCGTCAATCTGAATAGATTCGCATTGTCTCAAAGAAGTTAACGGCAAGCTTTTTGCTGTTTTAGAATCAACAACCAATCTTGAAACTCTTAAATCTTTTGGCAGCTGATCAACTTTAGAACTTCTGATATTGAGATAGCTTGTTTTAATATCGGAATTTGATTTAAAAAGAACACTGCTTTTTTCCATATTCAAACTTTCAGTCCAAATGTGAGCAGGTAATTTTTTAATTTTTGCACCGGACATATCAACGCTCTGAGCATCAATTGGTCTGTCAATACTTTTAATATCAGCACCTGACATGTTCAAAGTACCGCTGACCCATCCGATAGAAAGTTTGTCGATTGAACATTTAGAAATGTTCAAGTTGCCTTCTACATGGTCTAATTCCAATTTTTTCATTGTGCAGCCGGACAAATCCAAATCTCCGCCGCTGTAGCTGCTAATCAATTGTTCAAAATCCTTTTTCATAAAAATCCTCCTTGATTTGTATAGAAAAAATATATACGAATATTTTTTTCTCAACATCCACCAAATATATGTTTTTTTCTAAAAAATTTTTATTCAAATTTTCATGAAAAATTCATGAAATTTTCGAAAAATTTTTATCAAAATTTATTATAAATTATATTGATAAAATTTTCAATGTTTCTTTCAAAATTTCTTCAGCAGAGGCGTCATCTTTCAGAACAGCAGCGGCTTTTGACATTGCAGATTTTATTTCATTTCGTTCATATCCGAGTGATAAAAGTACGGTTTGTGCATCGTCAACTGCCTGAGAATTTTGATGAGTTGATGTTTTAATTTCTATCGGTTCATTTTGTTTAAAATTCATCAATTTATCTTTTAATTCCAGAATAATTTTTTGTGCTAATTTCGGACCAACACCTTTTGCTCTCGTGAGTTCTTTATAGTCGCCCTGTATTACAAAACCGATAAGCTCCGACGATTGAAATTCATCAATCAAAGTGAGCGCCATTTTGCTGCCGACACCTGAAACGGATGTTAAAATATTAAAAATATCACGCTCTTCTTTATGCAAAAATCCGCACAAACTCATTTTATCTTCTCTGTGCAATAAAACTGTATAAAATTTTACATCATTTTCTACATTATTTAACGAAGAAAAATCTCTTGTCGTAATCTCCAGAAGATAGCCGATACCGCCGGTTTCGACTGTTGCATAAGTACCTTTTGAAGTGTTATTTTTTCCGGCAAGAATTCCTTTTATATAATCATACATTTTCACTACCTCTTTAGAGAATCTTTTATTTCAGAAATTGATTTTTCAAGTTCTTTATTTACCTTTAAATCATCGCGTATTTTTTCATAAGAATATAACATTGTTGTATGTTTTTTATTAAAAAATTTCGCAATACTTTCAAAACTTTTTTGAGTAATTTCTCTTGATAAATAAACAGCCACATGCCGCGCCGCTGATATCTTTTGACTCCTTGACGAACTCAAAAAATCATCAACTGAAACGCCATAAAAATCTGCAGTTTTTTTAGAAATTTCTTCAAGAGAAATTCCTTTTTTCATGCTCTCGCAATTCAAAACTTTTTTTGCAAATTCTAATGTAACATCTGTCTGTTCAATTGATGCATATGCCGTCACTTTATTAAAAGCACCTTCAAGTTCTCTGACATTATTCACAAAATTATTTGCAATATATTCGTAAACAGAAAAATCTGCATTTAAAGAAATCTGATTTCCGAGGTTTTGGAGAATCGCAACTCTTGTTTCAAAATCCGGCGGTGTTATATCTGTTACAATTCCCATTTCAAATCGTGTACGTAATCTGTCAGGCAAAGTCGGAATATCTTTTGGCAATCTGTCAGATGTAATTACAATTTGTTTATTTCTGTTCAGTAAATCATCAAAGGTGTGAAAAACAGCATTCATTGTCTGAGTTTTAGATTCCAAAAACTGAATATCATCCATCAAAAGAACATCAATATTTCGGTATTTTTCTCTGAATTCAGCATCGGCAGATTTTTTACCTTTTGCTTTCTGCATAGGATTAATTGAATTAATAAAATCTGTCACATATTCTTCAGTTTTTACATATCGGACTTTCAAATTCGGTTTATTAAAAATAATATAATGCCCGATGGCCTGCATAAGGTGAGTTTTGCCTAAACCGGAACCGCCGTAGATAAAAAGCGGATTATATTTTTTTGCAGGATTTTGAGCAACAGAATACGCGAGCGCATGGGCAAAACGGCTGTTTTCTCCGACTACAAAATTCTCAAACTTAAACTTTAAATTCAGATTAGCAAAAGACTGCATCTGGGCAAGATTTTCCATAGCCTTGCTTTCAGGCGTTTCTTCCTGAATTATTGACCGGGGTCTTTTATTTTCCCTTATGCGTTCTTTTCTTTTTTCCTGTTCATATTTTTGTGCGAGTTCATCGTCATATGTGATAGTAAAATCGGCTTCTTTACCGAGAACTTTTTTAAAAGCATCGCTTATCTGCGAAAAATAAGTCTGGCGGACAATCTGGACAGCCAGAGCATGAACGGTAATGAGAGAAAAAGTATTATTCTCACATCCTGCGGCTTCCATTGTATCAATCCAGTTATAAAATGCGTGATCCGGGATTGTCTTACGTAATTCAGCTTTAACTTCACTCCAGATTTTTTTAGCTTCCAAAATATCCATACAACTATTTTACTATAAAAATACATTTATACATTATTATGTTGACAAATAAAAAAAAATCATTATGACTATAACAAACTCATATAAACGGACGATTTATATAAAAAAAATTAAGCCATCATGATAATAAATACGTCTATATTATATGAATAAGGTTAAATAGAGGTAGTAAAATGATAATAAACGGCAGAGTTTCGTATCTGGAATCAGGTATAAGAACTTCAATAAGGGCAATGCAGGTTCAGAGTGAACTTCTCGCAATGTCTAACGAAAATGTCAACGGGTTTGACAAAATCGGCTATCAAAGACGAGAACCTGTCGTTTCGTCGTTTACTGAATTTCTTGGAGTAAACGGACTTTCGCAGACAACAGACGATAAAGTCGGGCGTATTGCAATGTCATCAAACCCTTTAGATCTTGCGATTGCAACAAAAGGCTACTTCCAGACCAGAAGTCCTGAAGGGGTAAAATTAACCCGTGACGGAAGATTTAAAATTGACAGAGAAGGAAATCTTCTGACGCTCGAAGATCATCAGGTATTATCAAATGCGGGCGTTCCGATACAACTTCATCTTGTACCGGACGATTTGAAAAAGATAAAAGTCGACGATTCCGGACTCTTGAGCGTATATAACGAAAAAACAAGAAAACTTGAACCTGTTGCAACAATAGGTGTTGTCGACGCAAACGGTCTTCTTGTTATGGAGCCGAAAGTTAAACAGGGCTACAACGAATATTCTAACGTTTCGCTTCAAAATGAATTTATTGCAATGATGCCTGTTATCAGAAATTTTGAAGCAAACAGACAGGTATTTATGATTCAGAACCAGAACCTCCAGAAAGTAATCAACCAGCTCGGATCAGCATCATAATTAAAGGAATGAAAATATGAACAACTTACAGGGAATTATCAGAAAAAGCACCAATAACGTAACAAACCAGTGGGAAAAACTGGGTTACGTTGCAAATGCTCTTGCAAACTACAACACCAGAGGCTATAAGGCAGTAAGGTTTGAACAAATGCTGCAGGAGGACGGATATCTAACAGGCGCAATCAGAACTGACTATAAACAGGGGTCCGTTCAAATAACAAGCAATCCTTATGATGTTGCCGTTATAGGGGCAGGATTTATTCCGGTATTTTCCCCGCACGGAGAAGTTGCCTACACACGTGACGGAGCCTTTAAGCAGGGCAAAGACGGTTATCTTATGACAAGCGACGACTGGATTGTCGGAAACGGTATTAAAATTCCTTCAAACTGCTATAAGTTTGAGATAAAACCTAACGGAGATGTCTTAACCTATGATAAAGGACAGGGCAACGGTAAAAAAATCGGGACCATTCCGCTTGTAAGATTTGCAAATCCGGAAGGCCTTGAACAGGGTGATATGAATAAAATGCGCCCGACAGAAGAATCCGGAGAAGCAATGCTTGTAAAAGACCATGAATGCTTTGCCCAGAATAATCTGGAAAATTCCAACATAAATATATATGATGCGGTAAGCGATATGCTGAGACTTAACGCCTCAATGCTTGCCAGCACAAGAATGATGAAAGTTGTAGATGATATGTACAACAAAGCAATCAACATCAGAGAATAATAACGAAAGGAAATAAAAAATGTTTTCACCATCGTCAGGTGTCGGAAAAATTGAATTAATGATGGATTTAATCTCCCAGAGACAGGTCGCTCTGGGTTCTAACCTTGCGAATATGCATACACCGGGTTATGTAAGACGGGATATTGATTTTCAGGAATATCTCGGCTCAATGGACAGCCCTCTTGAAACAAAATTATCACAAAGGCTTGGACCTTCCGCAATAATCTCAAAACGCTACGGAGAAGAAATCAGGCCTGATAAAGAATTACTTGAAATCCAAAACAACGCAATTCTTTACACAATGGCAACAAGAAGAATGTCAAATATAATTACGGAAATGAAAACCGCAATAAACGTAGGTAAATAAGTAAATTAACAGGAGCAATAATTATGGGCATACTGGAATCAATGAACATAGGCGGCAGAGCCCTCAGAACCCACGGGTTAAGGCTTGACGTCCACTCAAAAAACATTGCAAACGTCGATACGCCGAATT
>CALUTK010000014.1 GCA_944323675.1 Candidatus Gastranaerophilales bacterium
TTTTTCTTTTTCGGTTCACTTTTTCTTTTTTCATCGCAAAAAAAAAGAAAAAGTGAACATACCTGAAAGAATATAAATTTACCCCACTTGTAAAGGGGGGCAGGGGGGATTTTTTCTTCCATAACATTCATTATGTAAAAAAGACCTGACTCTAATTGTTATAGTCAGGTCTTTCTTATATTAGCTTCCACTAATTTTTCTTTTTTAAAGTAGGAAATGCGATGACATCACGGATTGACGGAGAATTCGTTAAAAGCATTACCAGACGGTCAATACCGACGCCAAGGCCGCCCATCGGCGGCGCACCGTGTTCCAGTGCACAAATGTAATCTTCATCAATTGGCATTGCTTCTTCATCTCCGTTGGCCTTTGCCTGCATCTGGGCTTCAAACCTCATTCTCTGATCAATCGGGTCTGTTAATTCAGAAAATGCATTTGCTATTTCCCAGCCGTTAACACGGGTTTCAAAACGTTCGGTCAATCGTTCATTATCTCTGTGAACTTTTGCTAACGGTGATATGTCTCGCGGATAATCTATAATGTGAACAGGCTGGATTAAGTGTGGTTCAACTTTTTCTTCAAAAATTAAATCAATTACCTGTCCCCAGTTGTCGCATTCTTCAGGATTTATACCCATTGCTTTTGCTTTTGATTTAGCATCATCAAGAGTATAGCAGCTTGAAAAATCAACGTCAGTGTATTCTTTAATCGCGCCGAGCATTGTTTTTCTGTCCCAAGGCGGAGTTAAATCGATTTCATTTTCTCCATAGGTAATTTTCATTGTGCCGAGAACTTCCTGGGCAACGGTTGATACGAGATTTTCGGTAAGCACCATCATTTCGTTGTAGTCAACATAGGCCTGATATAATTCCATCATAGTGAATTCAGGGTTGTGGCGGATATCAATACCTTCGTTTCTGAAACTTCTGTTGATTTCAAAAATCTTTTCGCTTAGGCCGCCTACCATAAGTCTTTTCAGGTAAAGTTCCGGGGCAATTCTCAAGAACATATCCATATCAAGAGTATTATGGTGAGTGATAAAAGGTCTTGCATTAGCACCGCCTGCCTGAGGATGAAGCATCGGCGTTTCAACTTCCAAAAAGCCCTGTTTGGTTAAATATTCTCTGATTTTCTGGATAATCAAACTTCTTGTTCTGAAAGTTTTTCTGACATCTTCATTCACAATCATATCGACATAGCGCTGACGGTAGCGTGTTTCCACATCAGTAAGCCCGTGGAATTTTTCCGGCAGCGGGAGAAGTGATTTTGATAAAAGTTTCAATGATGTTGATTTTATTGAAAGTTCTCCTCTCGGAGTTCTCCTGATTGTGCCGGTGAAACCAACAATATCACCAATATCGATAAGTTTTAAAATTTTCATTTGATCTTCTGACAAATTTTCTTTATGAGAGAAAATCTGGATTTTACCCGAAGCATCCATCAAATCTATAAACATACCGGTGTTTCTGATAGCCATAACACGACCGGCAACAGAATAGACATCTTCGGTTTCTTCACCTGCAGGAAGATCTTTATATTTTGCCTGTAAATCAGCAGCGTCTGCATTTTTATCAAACACATACGGATATGGATTTACGCCTTTATCAGCCAAATCCGCAAGTTTTTGGATTCTTGTCTGCCTTATCTGGTCAATTGCCGAATTCGGCTCATGAACTGTTTGTTGTGTCATATTTAATAATTCCTTATTTTTAGTGTAACTCTCTATTAAATGATAACACAAAAATAAATTTATGTTTATGCATAAAAAAAGGGACTTATATAGCAAATTCCACTAATAATGGCTAGAAATGTCACCCTGAAATAAATTCAGGACAGGCTCTGAACTGGCTGCAAAATCAGTTGAGCCGAATGGCGAAACGTGATTTTATGCCCCTGCTTGGCGTTTCAGGGTCTCGTTGTTTTGAGACGCTGCACTTCGTAAGGACAGGCTCACTCAAAATTTTTAAGATCCTGAAATAAATTCAGGATGACAAAATTTTTGGTTCGCTTTGTCAAACAAGTTCAGCATGACTGTATTACGCATATTTAGTGGAAACTTGTATATTATTCCCTAAAAAAAGAGCCTTTGAAAAGGCTCTTTAAATATATTTTATGACTATTTTTATACGTTAATCATACGTTTCAGTTCATCCGGTCTTGAGGTTTTTGACATAGCATCTTCAAGCGTAATAAGGTTTTGCTTATAGAGGCTTGCAAGTGCCATTTCAAGAGTCTGCATGCCGAGTCCCTGATTCATTTGCAGCATAGAATAAATCTGAGCGGCTTTTGCTTCACGGATAAGGTTTGCAATAGCCGGAGTTACAATCATGATTTCTTGAGCCATTACACGGCCTTTTTTCGTTCCGTCAGGCTGAACCTTCGGAAGAAGGGTTTGAGAAAATACTGCAACAAGAGAGTTCGCAAGCTGAACCCTGATTTGCTGCTGCTGGCCTTCCGGAAATACGTCGATGATACGGTCAATTGTCTGGGAAGCTGATGAAGTGTGCAGGGTTCCGAAAACCAAGTGCCCTGTTTCTGCTGCGGTCAGAGCAAGAGCGATTGTTTCGTGGTCACGCATCTCACCTACCAGAATAATATCAGGGTCTTCACGGAGGGCTGATTTCAAGGCGTTTGCAAATGACCTTGTATCCATTCCGAGTTCACGCTGGTGAATTATACTTGATTTTGAGGTGTGCACAAATTCAATCGGGTCCTCAATTGTCAAAATATGTTCTGCTTTTGTTGTATTAATATAGTCAATCATTGCGGCAAGCGTCGTTGATTTACCTGAACCTGTAGGCCCTGTTACAAGAATAAGACCTCTTGGTTTTTCTGCAGTTGTTCTGACAATTTCAGGAAGTCCGAGTTTTTCGAACGACGGCACCTGAGAGGTAATCGTACGGAAAGCTGCGGCATAATTACCTTTATCTTTATAAAAGTTAACCCTGAAACGGCTTAAGCCTTCAATACCGTATGAAAAGTCCAGTTCCCATTCCTGTTCAAGACGTCTTCTCTGTTCATTGGAAAGCATAGGGAAAAGAAGTTTTTCAACATCTTCAGGAGTTAACGGAGCATAATCCAAACGTTTTAATTTACCGTCAACACGTATTGCCGGCGGCAGATTGCTTGAAATGTGAAGGTCACTGCCCCCCTGAGATACTAGTTTCTCTAAAAGTTCTGAAATTTCAACTACCATTTATATTCTCTCTTTCTTTATTCCGAAAAATTCATTAAAGCATTATCTTCTTTCATTGCCGTTTCCAGCAGATTATACGTCATATAAGCGCCAAGTGCAACGGCTTTCGGGTCAAGGTCTGTATTATTGGCAGCTTCTATAATAGCCGTATTTATCTCCGGATTTTCTTCTTTTAAATAGTGGATCATTTTTTTACGCCACGCCGGCATATCCTTAAATATTTCCGAAAATGCGGCTGCTGCTATCTCTTCTGTTATTATCGGTAACATATTTGACCTCATTTTAAGTATATTAAAATTATAGCGTACATATTACTGATTTCGCAAGAGGCGTAATAAATAATCATTTGTTTGAAGTATAATAATTGTTATGAAACTGCTCAATCTGAAACTTATAAATTACCGAAACTGCAAAAATATAGAGCTGGATTTGCACTCCGATAAAATTTTAATTATCGGAAAAAATGCGCAGGGGAAAACCAATATTCTTGAAAGCATCTATTTCCTCTCTACGCTCAAAAGTCCGAGAACTTCCAATAATATTGAACTTATAAATTTTGATGCGGAAAAAACTGAAATTGATGCAGATATAATAAAAGCCGACACTGAAATTGAACTCGGATACATTTATACTAAGGAAAAGACACGCGAGATTAAAATTAACCGTGTCAAAACACGGCCTAAGGATTTTAAATCCGTATTAAAAACAGTACTTTTTTCGACGACAGATTTACTGCTTCTCCGCGGCAATCCGTCAGACAGAAGAGACTGGCTTGATAGAGCAATCTCCCAGATTTATCCTGCTTATGATGACAGACTCTCTAAATACGACAAAATCCGTATTCAAAAAAATAATTTCCTGAAAGATTTAGCAAAAGGAAATACGTTTGATGAAACACTTCTGGAAGTTTATAATGAACAGCTTGTGATTACGGGCAGCAACATTATCTTTTTGCGCAAAAAATTTCTTAAAGAAATAGAAAGAATTGCAAAAGAAAAACACAGGATTATAAGCGAAACAGAAGAATTAAAAATAGATTACGACTGTTCATTCCTGAATGGCGAAACAGAACTTGACCAGATTGTCGGGAGGTTTAAGCAAACCCTTGAGGAGCGCAGGATTGAAGAAATCCGCCGCTGTCAGGCGTGTGTCGGCCCGCACAGGGATGATATTATATTCTACATAAATGAAAATGAAGCGACAAAATTCGCATCTCAAGGACAGCAGAGAACAGTAGTCCTTGCTCTGAAACTTTCGGAACTTGATATTATAACAGATAAAACAGGTGATGAACCCGTACTTTTGCTGGACGATGTTCTTGCCGAACTTGACGATATCAGACAGAATTATCTTTTAAAATCAATAAATGACAGGACGCAGACCATAATAACTTCTGTTGATACCGTCCTTTTTGAAGAAGAATTTTTAAAGGATGTAAAAATATATAAAATCGAAAACGGCTCTATTAAATAGTTTCAGTGTAATAAAAGTTGCATAATAATAAATTCTATTTTTTACAAAGTGACCGGATTTTTTATCGCGTATTTCAATAACAGGGAGCAGGTCAGTTTTTGAAGTTGTCGGATTCAACAGCGGAAATTTCATTTTTTGTAAGCAATAAGTTTATTCTTATAAAAAATGAACAATTCTTAATTCAAATCGTTATATACATGTAAAACCACTCTCTTAAAGTAACCAGAATCTTCATATCTTCCATTAAGAAAAATATCATTTACCCCGCGGTATCGCTGATTTTGTCTACATCAGCGATACATTCTTTAAATGCTCTATTTTTAATTCCGGCTTGAGCGTAATCCCGATTACATCTATACGAAAATCTTTAACCTTATTTTCTGCAAGATAATACTGCACACCTTTTTTGATATTTTCAAATTTTGTCCGCGTAATAGCCTCCATCGGGGTTCCGTAAGAATTTGTATTCCGCGTCTTTACTTCAACAAACACAATCGTGTTTTTCTGTTTTGCTATAATATCAATTTCGCAAAAACGCGAGTAGTGCTTGTTGCGTTCCAAAATTTCATATCCGTTCCTTTTCAGGTAACGGCAGGCTAAATCTTCTCCGGCATTTCCTTTAGTTTTGTTTGTCATTGTTTTATTCCGAACCTTGCAAATTTCGTTAAATCCCCTAATTCTGCAGCAAAATCTTTTGTACAGTTCAAACTCCGGCGGACAGGCGAAATGTCAATTCCGCCCCTTCTTGTATAGAGTGCACAGACAAATAGTTCATCTTCAGGATTGAGTAAGTCGTAAAGCCGTTTGAAAATCATCTCGCAGCATTCTTCGTGAAAATGATATTCCGAACGAAAAGAACAAAGATATTTTACAAGACTTTCTTCTTTTATATGTTTTTTTGATTTGTAATAAATAAAGGCATCCCCGAAATCCGGCTGGTGCGTAACCCTGCAGTTTGAACGCAGAGAATCAAATGTCAAATAATATTCATTTTCAGTTTCACTATTTTCAATTTCGATTAATTCAGGCGCCTCCTTGAATGTTTCAATTATTAAACCTTTTTCGTCTGCATAATCCATAATATTTTTAAATTTACAGAAAATCTCAACACGCTGTGTGTTGTTATCAAGAAAATTCACCTGAACCGGTGTTTTTAATTTTTCGCTCAAATCTTTTTCTATAAGTTCTTTGCAAATTTGCAGACATTCAGCGGTTGTTTCACCAAATTGAGACATATTAAAAGAGTTCAAATAGAGTTTCAATGACTTTGACTCAACAAGAAAATCGTTATCACAATTATATTTGAGCTTCATCACTCTTGTGACGGGAAGCCCCTTTTCTGTCATCGCAGAAAATTCATAAGCCTGCCATACATCAAATCCATCAAACGGAAGATTCCTCTTGATTATTCCGTAGAGTTCGCGGTTTTCGGCTCTCGGAACTGCGACTAGCAAATCAGGATTATACACGTCACTTCCTGAGATTTTTTTACCGAGAAATTTTCCTGCTATTTTATCCGTTTGATTATGCATATTTTAATATTAGCATGAAAAATTTTGAATAATGCCGTTTTAGCGTTACTTTTGAATAACTGTTTTCCTGTAATCTGCTTGCATTAATCCTGATTTTAAGCTAATATTAACCCTGTAAAAGAAAAAGGAGAGAGATTTATGTTGGAATACTTCCTCGGGTCATATATCATTACAATTGCAGGCTTAGCTGGCGCATACTTCTGGGGAGAACACGTTCATAACGGTTCGGGGTTAACCTGTATTTTTATTGCACTTGTTCTGGGAGTTCTGGAAGTCAGTCTTTCCTTTGATAACGCTGTCGTTAATGCGATGAAGCTTGAAAAAATGTCTCATAAATGGCGCCACAGATTCTTAACCTGGGGTATTGCAATCGCTGTTTTCGGGATGAGATTTTTATTCCCGATTTTAGTTGTTGCAATCTTCGCAAAATTAAGTATGCTTGAAGTAGCTAAAATCGCAACTTCAAATTCGGCACTATATGCGCATTACCTGCACGAAACCCACGCACCAATCGTCACTTTCGGCGGAATGTTCCTCATTATGCTCTTTTTGAATTACTTCTTTAACCACGAAAAAGATGTCCACTGGATAAGGCAGATTGAAGCTCCGCTTTCTCATCTTGACCATATAAAAGGAATTGAGGTTATTATATCTCTCGGACTCCTCCTCGTGACCCAGAATTTTGTCGGGGAAGAATTTAAATTACACGTACTTATCGCTGGTGTATGCGGGGTTCTGACATATCTTTTGATAGACGGAATTACACACTACCTTGAAAAACACGAAGAAATGCGTGCCGCAAAATGTGCTGTTCAGGGCGCCGGCTGCACAGGTTTGATAAGTTTTATTTATCTTGAATTAATAGATGCATCATTCTCTCTTGACGGTGTTCTCGGGGCATTCGCATTAAGTAAAGATATTATTATTATAACAATCGGGCTCTCTATAGGTGCGATGTTTGTACGTTCTCTCACAATTATGCTCGTTGAAAAGAAAACGCTTGCAAAATTCCGCTACCTTGAACACGGCGCACACTGGGCTATCGGGGCTCTTGCGCTCATTATGCTTATATCTACCGTAAAAGAAGTTCCTGAAGTCATCACGGGGCTTATCGGCCTTGCATTTATCGTTGCTGCATTAATTTCATCCATCAAATACAACAAAAAGCTTGAAAGATATATTGCGGATGACAACATTGAAAAGGGGGAAAATGCTTAAACTCCCGCTTGTCAGTTTTGTTGTAACTTCTTTTAATTATCAAAATTTTATACAAAAAACTCTTGAAAGCATTATTAATCAAACTTATGAGAATTTTGAAATTATAATCGTGGATGACTGTTCACGGGATAAATCCGTCGAAATCTGCGAAAATTTTATCGCCTGTAATCAGGATAAAAGAATTACGCTCATTCAACACGAAGAAAATAAAGGTCAGCTTGCCGCAATGTTAACCGGCCTGAAAGCCTCAAACGGTCAATTTGTATGTTTTATAGATTCAGACGATATCCTTCTGCCGGATTACGCAAAAGCTCATATAAAAGTCCATATGGTCACAAGCGTTGCCTTCACATCCTCTTTAATTGCAGAAATTGATGAGAATGATAATATCCACACAATCTATTCTGTTGCATCACCGCAAAAACAAAAACACTTTCGTATAAAAAATCTTGATGAACTTTTTAAATTCGATGTGGAACATCCGGATTTTAAACTCGTTAAGGCTCCGTTCGGCGGCTGGTTCTGGTCGCCAAATAGTTCTGCCGTGTTTAGAAAAGCTTCAATTGAAATACTTTTAAATTACAAAAATACCGAAAAATGGAAAACCTGTCCTGATAAATTTATGTTTAATTTTGCCCACCTGATAGGAGGCTCCGCAGTTATATATGAACCTCTAACCGCACACAGGCGCCACCGGGATAACGCAGGGAATTCCTCCTACATATGCGGGGATACTAAATACAACAATGACAGTGTAACTTTTACTAACATAATTAATAACCTGAATGTCCGGCCGGAAACGTTGAAATTTATTTTTGAAAACAGAAAAGATTTTGAAAAAATTTACGGTAAAAAAAACACTGCTAAACTATTTTTAACAGTGCTTTTTTCGTATATATATTTAATAAAACAATTTATTAGCCGCTCTGGAACAGTGTGAATGTCTTTTCAACATTCTTTGTAAGCATTTGTTTGACGCTGTCATATTCAGTTGTGAGGGAAGAAATTTCAAGGTCAAGATTTTTCATATCAAGATCAATTTGTTCTTCTTTATAATTAATCTTATTCTTTTTCTGAGTGAAGGCAAGTTCGGCCTGAGTAACCGCATCCTCATCAGTTGCTTCCATAATATAAGCGCCTGCGTTATATCTATCCTGATAATAGTATCCGTCCTGGTTAATTCCGGTTATGAATAACTGTCCGTTTTTCAGTGCATTATCAAGGTATTCTTTGTCGTCAATATAGATATTTTCATACCATCCGTTCTGACACAAGTTGTTGAACAATACGCTGTAAAATTCGGATTCATAAATCTGCTGCGTAGACCAGCCGTTGCCGTTGGTATTCTTAATATCATAGTAGAAACCATAATCATCTGTAACATAAGAAGATTTATCTGCTTCTTGCCTGATAAAGTAAGTATCATCAAATCCCTGTTGAGCCTGTGCATAGTATGTCAAGAAACATTCAGCAAGACCTGACAAGCTTATTGCAGATGTACCATAGTTCTTTCTCTTGGTAGCATCTTTAGTTACCCATCCGTTATAATTATTGGATTCTGTAATACAATCGTTATATGCATCGTTAGAATAGTTTCTGCTGCCTAAATCTTTAAAATCGCCGAGTAATCCTACAGTTTCACGAATTGCATAGTTAAATGCCTGAATATTTGTATCATCATCTCCGACGTTAATGATTTCCATAAAGCCGCGAATCATCTGGTCTACTAAATCAATAACAAATTTTTCGGATTCAGAAGCATCTTCGTAAAAACCTTCACCAAGCAGATCTTTAATTCCGTCCTTGCCTCCGCATACGGTATTACCAGCACCTAACAATGATTCAAGAGATTCTGCAAAACTTCTGAAGAACGCCTTGCTAGGAGCTTCGTCTCCTGTAAAGGCTAATGTATAGTTGCCGTTTAACAGATCTGCAAGATTAAATGAGACCTCACCGTTGTCATTTGTCAACCTGTTGCCGCCTTTTGTTATATACCAGGAATTTTTATCTAATCCGTTCTTTAAATAAGGTTGTTCACTGGTACAAACATTACTATCTTCAACTTTTGGCATTGAAAAAGTCAGAACCTCTGCGATTCTTCTTTCTTCGTCGGTTCCTGTTTTAATCTTGTCTGCGGCAAGATCAATATAGTTAATCATATTAGTAATAGTCATTTCATAAGAATCTGCCTTATCAATCAGTGCACCGCCAATACCTGCAGTTTCCTGAAGTCCGATTTCACGACAGCTTCTTGCAGAAGTTTCGGACATGCCGCCGCAGCCAACCATTGCAGTTAAGAATGCGTCATACAACTCTCTTTTAGCTTCACCGGAAATATTTGTTCCGCCTTCCGGAATACCTGCCAGCTGAGCCGCACGAGCCATATCAGGATTCAATGCAATTTTGCCGTCACGACGTGATACCATCCACGGTACGTAATCGTTTATTTCTGAAGGATACATTAATAACTTGTAATCCAGGTCATATATATAATTGCCTGAACCGTCAGCATCCCATATCAATTTTGTGGTATTTAAAGCCGCTTGATACTCTTCAGTTGCTGATTCCAGTTCACGCGTCAAAGAAAGCTTCTGCTGAGCCAGCTGCATTGATTGAAATTCACAACTGTTCTTTCTGGAAGTTATGGCTAAAAATCTTGCTTGTGATGCTGCCAATCCCATTTAGTTTCCGCTTTCCTTTCGTTTTTCTTAGTAACATGTACTTCTGGTATTCATGTTTACGGCTCTATATCAGGAAAACTTTAAAAACTTACAGTATTTATGTTACAAATGTTTACATATTATTTTGGATTACGCAGTCATAAATTTTATCTATTTTATCCTTCATTTCCGCAAAATGTTCTTTTAAATCGTGGAAGCTATGAATTGAAACAAAGCGTTCTTCAACATCTTCAATAATTTCGCGGTGTTTTTTCTCCAGCTGCTCCGGAGTAACGACTATTCGCTGCTGGATTAAAAATGCGACGACTACTATTAATATTGGTGAATATTGTAAAAATTGTTCCATAAAAAATCCTTTCTTTGATATATGTGGCTGCACAAGCCGCAAATGAATATCTGTCATAACGTAATAGGCCAATAGAAATCCACAAGATATGACGCCGCATCTATCGGATGGGATAGGAATTTCAATTCCTTTGTCTGTTTTATCTGCTGGTAACCGGGTATATCTATTTTTGAGGTACCTTCTCTATATCTGAGATTATAAATGTTATACAAAAGCTTTTCGCACTTTTTATCCACATAAAGACAAACTTCTCCTTCGGCATTTCTGATTTTGGCATTAAATGCGGCAATTCTGTTTTTTATGGGCGGATTATAGGCTTTTATTCTTATATCTGCATCATAGCCATACTGCAAAAGTTTTTTCTTTATTATTACGTAATTTGTATATTCACTCGTACAGCTTCTGTTATCGCCAGAGGCGTCACCATTTACAATAATTTTACCTTTATGGTTCGGATATCTTCTGAAAAATTCCTCGCAGGCGCCTGCTGTTGTCGTATTTTCCATTGCAATTTCATCAAAATAAAAAACTTTATCCTCCGTCTTATGCGCAAATACCCAGCACATAGGATCAACGTTAAAGTCACACGAAATATGCAAATCCATTTCCGGCTGGTATGCGATATCTTTTACATTTTCATCTGTAAACCCTTTTATTACAAGATTATTATTGATTTCTCCATTTTGTGCAAGAACAAAAATCCTGTAATATTCTTCGTCGTAGATTTTTTTAAGTTCGTCGCAAAAGCCTTCCGGCAGATATATATTCTGGGTTGTCGGGGCTGAAATAAGACGGTAGTTGGGGGGAGGATTATCCAGAAAAGTCTTATATATCCAACCTCTATGAAATTCCGGATTTGTATGCCCGAAAATTCTGTAGGTAAAATTTTTCCATGATTTTTTTATCCTCTGACGCATCCTCGAAAGAAGCACCTTAAAAGTTTCATACGGAACTTCAGACATTTCTTCAATTTCCACAAAACCGAGGTTGAGAGATTTAAGCTTATTCGGTTCGTCAAAATGTCTGAAAAGAATTTCCGAGCCGTTTTGAAAAGTCATTTTTTGTAAAGATGATGACCATTCGTAATCAACACCTTCAACAAACCCTATATTATCCAAATGTTCAAAATACGATTGGAGAGTGGTATCGCGGACCAGAGTGTAAGTTTGCGCACCGACTAAACCTCTCACACCCGGATATTTAAGAGCGAGCAAAATTCCAAGAAGCGACCCTGCAAAGGTTTTTCCGGAACCATACCCGCCCTGATATACAGCAACGTCTAGCGTATAACTATGCGGAATCTCCAAAAATTCCCGCTGAGACTTCAATAACTTATATTCCATATTTTTAATCTTTTCCTAATCCTGCCCGATATTCTTGTACTGCACTGCAATACAGACTCGTTTCATAATGAAAAAGTCATTCCGAAGAATGACTTATAGATTGGATTTTCGCATTTTTTGATTATACAACAAAAGATTCTGATAATTAAATAGCCATAAGGCTATAAATTTTATTCAAGGGAAAGTGCCGCAAAATAAGGAGGAAAAAGAGGGAATGCGGCACAGAAAAACTAATTACCCGTATCTTTCAGAAAATTATTGGCGTTTTCGATTCCGTACTGTTCAAGTGCAAATTTGAAGCATTCCAGCCAGTCAACCTGCTCTGCTACACTCTGTACTTCCGCAAAAGATTTGACAACTTCAAAAAGTTCCTTCAGTCTTGTTTTTCTCTCAAAGCTTGCCTTTCTGTCTCCATAGCGGTATATATAATTTGAATTTCTGACATCATCACTAATTCTGTCAAAAACATATTTGCCGTGATCTTCTATTCTGATAAGTTCATCACCGAATTTAAAGTTTGCGATAATTTCGGCGGTTTTTTCAACCATAGGGATAATAATTTTGCGGTTAATTGCATCAAGCATCATATTAAGCCGCGCTTCCTGGCCGCTTACCGAATAATTCAATTCTGTTGCGGTCCGCTGAACATCCTGTAAATTTCCAGCCATATTTTTGAAAATTCCGGTTGCACTTTCAGTTGTCGCTTTAAAATAATTAAGAAAATCCCATCCCTGCATAGCTTTATCAAAACTTATCGGGGTTGGTGCTGTCGGCATTAAGGCTGCATCATATTCAATAATCTTGCCCGGCCTTACATCCTGCTGGCCTTTAAAACAGCCTTTCGGCGCAAGGTACGGCGGATTAATCATCAAGGCAAGCGCATCAATTTGTTTATTCAAAATGGTTGATGAAACATTATTCAAGACAAGCGCCACTTTTAAAGGAGAAATTCCTCTGCCTGTTACTGGACTTTCAATTATATTTGCGTGAATAAACGGGTTTATAACAAATGGATTTGCTTCAAATCTTATAATTTCCCGTCTGCCGGCAACAGTTACAAGGCGATTTCTTAAAATTTTACCGTCCGAAAGTTCTATATCGCCCCAGAATTCCAGAATCTCAAGTTTATTTTCGTCAATTCCTTTTTCATCGTTCCTGTTCTTTTTCTTTGCCACCACTCCTTTCAGTTTTTCCAGTTTTTCTTTATTCAAGAGGTTGTTTGATTTATCGCAGAATATTTCGTCAATAGTTGCATAGGTTCTATAGATTTTTGCACAACTGTCCCACTTATCGCGGTTTGATTTATCAAACACAAAATCTTCAGCTTTTATGAATTTAACCCTTGCGTTGTCGTAAACGACTTTATCTTCCAGCACAAAAGTTTTGCCGTCGGGGTTTTTCATATCTTCTTCAATTGTTTTTGCGCGGCGGGTTTGTTTTATAACGGTTTCCCAGCCGATAAAAAGAGTGCATTCGCCGGTTTCAACAATACTATCAATAACTTTTTCCAATTCGTTTTCAATATTCATCTGTTCAAAAGTGTTGACAAGCATGGCTTTTTGTTTATTGGCGTAAGCTTGAGTCTGCGGGGTTGTTCCGGAGACATCGAACATGGCATCCGGATGGGAGTATAAATTTTCGCTTATGTGGGATTTTAAGGTTTGTGCAAGTTCGTAGATATCCGGAAGCTCTATTTTACTCCCCCAGCCGTTAACGTTCTGGCTTGCGGGGTTATATATTGCATCCCGAACAAGTTTTATATCCGTAAGCTGCTGTATACGGTAATCTTCAAACCTGTCATATTTTTCAGAAATTTCATTAACCAGAAGAATTTCATCCTCCGGCTTTATCTCGAGTGTTAAATCATCATTAGTTATTTCCATTTTTTCTAACCTTTCATATTTTTTTCACAAAGATAAATAATGTTAATAAAAAATCCAACGCCAATTTAGAAGCCTAGAATTGTAGAATGCCGCGACTTTGCGATTGCGGGTCACAGCCCGCAATGACGAGTTACCCCTCCACCCTAGCCCTCAGCACAAGGCATACAGAGTCGTAAGACTCGTTACCTCGTCTGCACCCTTTGTATCCCTCAAGGGGGAGAGGGTGAATAGTAGACACGGCATTGCGAGCGACAGCGAAGCAATCCAGCCTTTTAACACGTGAAAAGTGAAGTGAATAATTTTTTATTGAACCTTTCACTCCTCACCACTCACTATTCACTTAATTGCACTTATTATCCTAAGGGGTTTCCACTTAGTGCCTTACAGTGCATCGATCAGAGAATAAACAACAATATCCTGAGGTTTTCCGCCGCGCATTGTCTCTGACTTAAGCCGCGCTTCTTTTATAAATCCGCATCTGTTTAAAAGACTTACAATCCTGAAATTCTCCGGATAAATAAGCGCTTTAACTTTTTTAAGCCCGAGGTTTTGAAAACAGTAATTAAAAAATACAATCGCAGCATAATAAGTAAAAGAACCCCAAAACTTTTTATCAAAACAGGTCGTAACCTCTGCGCAATGAAGTTTTTCAGAATTCCCCGTAAATTTTTCAAGATAAACAAATCCCGCCGCCTCATCGTCAGAAAATATTACCCAGAAATAGGGCGAAGCTTCTTCCACTAAATCAAGGAAATAATCGTAGAAATTCCGCCCGTCAAGTGCAAAATCGTCCGCTAAAAATTTCTTATACCGGCGGTAGAGAAACATCATCTGCGGAATATATTCCGTATTTTTGTAATAATTATTTTTGCGGTCTACAATAAGCTGTCTAAATTTCAACATCTATCTTCTCAAACTTTACATATGCGTCATCGGTTGTGAATGAGCCGAGTTCACCTTTCAGTATTTTTTCTCTTACAGAATTTTGAATACCTAGCATTGCCTCAGCCTGAACTCCGTTCACAAATGTTTCAGACTTATTATTTCTGTTGAATACTCTAAATACCGAATATTTTGAAAAAATTAAATTCTTCGGAACTTTTGAAATATCTGTTATGGTTTTTCGTTTGTGTTTTTTATTTGCATTGTTAAGTGCAGTTTTAAATTCTTTTTCAATTTTCATCTTTATAAGATCGTCTAAAGACGCGTTGGTTAATAATATTTGTTCAATATCTTCTTCTTTTTCTTTCATAGTTTTCCTTTCTGTTTAACTATATAATCTGCCTGGAAACTTTTGCTTATTTGTTTTCGAAACGATAGCGGGAGCAGGGCGGAAGCGTGTTGAGAAAATAAATAAGCAAAGGTTTGAACACAATAGTAAGGTAGCCCGTTTATAACGTTTAAATTTTACTGTCATCAAGATTTGATATAGTAATAATTTTTGCAGGCTTATAACCTTCTTCAAGCTTTGAATTAAACCCGAGGTATTTGCATAAGCTTTCTAGTGCTTTCAGGGCGGCTGATGTATCACGGAGTTTTCTTTTGCCTGTAAAATTTCCCTCCTTATCCGTAATATCTTCTTCTTCCAGCGAAAATTCTGCTATTTTAAGAAGTTTCTGGATAACATAGCCTTTTTCCACGCGCAGAGATTTTATATGGGCATTAAGACGGATTTTCATTTCTTTGATAATCAACTCATCCGCAAGAAGCCTTTCCGCCGTATCTTTTAAATTTTTGGATTTATATCCTGCATTACGGGCTGCAGCTTCGCCGTCTACGGTTTTTATATATTCGTCAATAAATGTTTTTTGTTGCTGGGTTAATCGTTTCATTGTTTATAATTATTAAGATTTCTTACTAAAATTTGTATTTTTGAGGACTATGTGCTATAATAAACATGCTATTTATATTTCGGCTAGTGTAAATCTTAACAGGGGGGAATGAAAAATAACTTCCTGTTTTTTTTGCGGATTTGCACTCTGCAGAACAATTGTATTGAAAGAGTGATGGCAGGGAAATACGTATTTCTGCGAACGTAAAACGTCATTCCGGAAGCGTAGAAAAACTAATTGAGACGAATGTCGAAATCTTGTTTTTCAAGCTATGCGGAATCGCATTATTTTGGACGCAACGATTATGCGATTGCGGCTCATAGCCCGCAATGACGTTACAAAAGAAATACACAGCACTATTAAGGTCATACTCAACATATCTGTTAAAACCAAATAATTCATATTACGGCAAGAGTGGGGGATTAGTGTCTGTGCATCCTTATCTCAGGGGTATAATCAGCATTAATACCTGACTTTGACCGCAAATTTGCTAATGCATCCCGATACATTGACATCCAGTAACTAAACCTTATGTGCTGCGGATTTCCCTTTAATCTCATACACGCGCCGTATACAAGAACCGGCTCCGCAAACGCCTCAGGGATTACGGACATATCAGTGTCATTTTCAAATAAAGTTTTTTCAGTTCCGTCGGCACTCTTTACAAAATTAGACGTATAATAATATATTTCTGCAGTCTGCGCTTTCTCAAACTGTGGAAATAAAAATTTATCATTGAATAATGAAAAAGAATTTGACGGATTTGAATTTGTTAAAAACTTTTCGTAATCCTCAATAAATCTATACTTTTTCCCGTCAATAAAAATGGAATCTATTTTACCCTCTACGGAATTAGTTATCTCTGTAACATCCGCCGGAATTGTCAATTCGGTTTTTCTAAGAAGAAAATTCCAGTTTTCGGAATTGCAAATTTCCGTATTTAAAATATTTAAAATATTTTTAATCTTTAAATGCTCATTCTTTGTCAATTCGCTAAAAGCATGCACCTGCTTGTAATTGAGTTCAACAAGGCATTTATTTATTAAATCAAAATAATTCATATCATCTCCTTTTGCCGTAACCTCAGGCGGTCTTATAGAATAAGACCGCCAAAAATTACGGATAATTTGCGCAATTATTTAATCAAGCCTTTACGGAGCTGTTCCATAATCGCTTTTTCATACTTTGCAAATTCTGCACCACTCATTTTGCCGATTTGCTCACGGGTGAAAGCCCTTGTTTTCATATCGTCAAAATTAGAGTTTTGCGCATTTGCACGTAATCTCTGTTTTGCGATTTCGTTTTCGTCATTTAATGACTTTTCGTGAGCGGTTTGTTTTAAATACCTTCTGATTGCGCCATCCTCAAGCTTTTCAATCATTTGAGATATTAAGGAAATTTCTTCCTTATCACCGTCAAAGCCTGAGCGTTTCAGGTAATCTAAGACCTCTGCCCTGCCGTCTTTATTAAAAAATCCGGAATGTTCAGCTTCAAACTCTGCAAATGCATCTGATTTCGGCTGAATTTGAGCAACGCCTCTATTCTGGTTGTTCACCATGTCATACGCCTTATTTATTACATAGTTCACTAAATATTGTCCTTGCGTATTGTCTATAACGCCGCTATCTACAAGCTGTTGAATCTTGCGTATATCGTGTAAGACAATACTTTGTACATCATAACTTAGAGGCGGGTTTTGTAAACTTCCTGTCTGCTGCGGGATTTGACGATTATCGGCAGAAGATAATCCCCCGTTAATAATATTTTGCATATTTTGATTATTCATAAGTTTCTCCATGTGTTTTTTGATTCAAGGAATTCATGTAATCAACGGCGAATTCAATTGAATCATCAATAAATCCTGACAAAAGGATTGCAATAAAGCTGCGAAAAATTGCAGGCACCGGAAGTTTTGAGGTAACGTAGTCAATTGCCATTTTCTTCTTCTCCTGACCTCTGGAACTTCCGAGCGCTTTTTCCGCTATTGCAACCGCACTTTGCGCTAACTGTTTAATTGCATCTTTTAAGTGTTTGAACATATTTTTCCTTTCTTAAAAAAGTACCCTTAAACCGCTCGGGCTAAATCTGCAAAACACAGAAAAAGAAAGAGTTTTTACAAAGATTTAAAGGTACTTTTCGGGGTTACACAAAGGCTTAACCTGTAGGTTCTGTTGCGTCGGTAGGTTCCGTAGGTTCTGTCGGAGATGTCGGCGCAGAGGTTTCATTAGATTTTACAACCATTTTTGCAAGCGCTTTCGGCTGAACTGTTTTTGCTCCGTACAAATATAAGCCTCTGATTAAATCAGAAAAACTGTCTTTATCGCGTAAGCTTTCGATTTTTGCTAATTGGGATGCAAACGTAATAGCATCGTTTGTACCAGCAAGAACATAGTATTTGCCTGATACATCAGTAAGGTTTGTGCTGACAAGAACATCCATGCCCGCAATTCTTCCGATGGCTCCTTCTCTCAAAGTCTCATCGGCAACGTTATGTGCGCCGATGAATTCCGAACTTTGCAGCAAGTAAGATTCAATAGTCGGGTTAATCACAACCCAAGGTCGTTTAGCGGCAGATACCGCGTTTGAATTTTTCAAACATAATGCAAGTTTTACAAACTGAGAGTAAATTGTTGTTTTATCAAGAGTAATCGGAGAAGAATCAGACCCGACAACATTTGCAGAATCAACGTAAGCATGCTGGGATAAAAGGTAAGCGTCCTGAACTTCTTCAATAGCTTTTTTAGCGTTTTCAAGGTGTGCTTCCATAATATCGGTATTAGATTGAACCTGCGCCACATCATTGATTTTGAAAGCAAAGAATTTTTTCTGGTCAATAATCAAATCGGTCGCAGTAGGTTCTAATTCATCATAAGTAATATTACCGCTTCCTACTGTTGCAACGCTTACGGCGGCAGGTGTAATAATTTTTACCGAATCACCCTGATTTTTAATTTCCCCTTCCCAGTTTCTGTTTACGCACTGAAGCATTACGCATTCTTTCTGAAGCATGGAATTCAATTTCTGGCTCCAGATTTCAGGAATAAAAGCAGAGTAAGAATTTGATGTGTTTGTGCTCATAAATTTTTGTCCTTTCTGTTAGATTTATAATAAAAAGATTTGAGTGGTGCCTTAGTCATCGTTATAGATTTCGCGGAACTGAAGTCCGATAATCGCACAGGATTCATCAGCGGCAGAACCGCTTATACATAATTGAACGGAATAGTTAGATTCGGAAATTTCGGCTTTTTCAAGAGTATCTGCATTTATAGGCCAGATAGGAATATCTTCATCATCCTTCGCCCAGTGGCAGGGAAGTGAATCCGGCGTATTATCATCCGCCCACATTAAATGGTCATAGTGCATTGAATAAATTTTTTCGGCATCATCGGGATACTCGCTGTCATAATCTTTGTACACAGTAAAATCAAAATTATTATCATACGATTCATCAAGAATAAAATAAAATTCATCTATAAGTTTTCTGTGATGGATTGACCCGAGCGCGAGAAACGGAGATTTCCACATAAATTTTATCGGTTCTCCGGCGAATGTACTGCCGTAATCTTCCCGGTAGATTTTACCGTCAGAATCCGCAGCAAGAATGTAATCATTAAACATACAAGCACAGGTGATATTCTGCGGAACAACCCTTTTGTACCACGATTTATTTACATAATCGTTTATCCAAATTTTATGGAAATAATCATCATCATTGTAAGGCAGAAAATACCATACCTGATTTCTGTTTTCATAATGCAGGCTTATAGCCTCTGACATTCTGACTTTATTAAAACTTTTGAATTCTTCTGTTATATTTTTTGAAATTTCAGACCCCAATTGTATCTGGTTTAATTCGCCGACCTGCTCAAGCGCAAAAATACCGGTATTGAGAAAGTACTGTTTATTTTCAACATTAACAATACTTCTCGGGGAATACGCACCCTTATTTGCAAAAGGCACGATAGCAAAATCATCTTCACTCATACCTGTCAGAAGATACACTTCTGACTTTTTATAGATTGCGAGATAATCTTTATAAGTTTTGAGTGCCGTAATTTCATCGGTGTTAGTATAGAAATTTCTGATATAACCAGCATCCCCGGTTGTTGTGAAATCATCGTAAGTTCCCAGAGCCGAATAATAAATAACAGCACCCGAAGCGACCCAGACTCGTCCGTTATAAACACAGATAACAGCACTACAGACAGGTTCTCCGCTGTCGTTTTTTAGATTGCACTCTACAACCTCGTTACTGTCATTATTTTTGATATAAAACAATGTGTCCGATTTACTTGAAACCAGCACTCCGTCCAAAAATGCGGCAAAAACAGGATTAGAGCCGGTTACAGTTTTATCAAGCTTAGTCAAATCCTGACTCTGGTAATTATAAATATAAATTTTACCTGAAATTGTAGTAATAACGAGTTTTAAACGTGTACCGCTGCGCATTTCAAACATTCCTGTTACCGCTTCATTTACAGGAAGTTCAAGAAAAAGAGTGTTACCATTCTGCTTAATTATGCCGCGGTTTTGTAAAATCTCAACGTTTTCCGAATCTGTCCAGTAAAGTTTTTTGGTATCGCTGCCGAGTTCTGTTTTGGTTAACGCCTGATTAATACCGCCTGACAGGTTATAGTAGGAAACTTCCATAGATTATTCTCCTTGTATTTTTTCCTTGTACCACTTGATTTTTGCTCTGATGAATTTTCCGGCATCAAGTCTATCAACCCACGGATAAGGAGGAATAAATATTATGTCAATCTTTCCTGCACTTGATGTGGATGGATGTTTCAGACCGAATTCATAATGGGTCATAATTGTGTTAGGATTAACCGGAATATCGTATTTAATTGACAATTTTGCACATAATTCCATACAGGCCTCAAACTGCTTTTTAGTGATCGGATAATTCCCGAGGCTTTTCCGGCTCTTAAACCCAGCCATTGCGCACATTGCAACTCCTACAGAGCCGGTGTTTCCTCCGCCGGTATGTGCAGCATAGAAACCGCTTATACACCGCAGATTATTTTCCGGTTTAAAAATTCCTTCATGGATATTACCGTCTTTATCTACCAAAAAGTGATAACATGTCTTTTCAAGGGCTGTCGGGTAATATCCGCCGGCAGTCCAATGGATAATTATTCTTTTCATAGCACTCCGAATTTTTTATACTTCATGAATGGAAATTAACCATTCAGGATGATATTTTGCGTATAACAATGCTGCATGGGTTCGGTTTCGTGCATGCATTTTTAAAACAATTTTATCAATGTAATCTCTTACTGTACTGTAAGAAATTCTAAGTTTAAGTCCTATCTCTTTATCCGAGAAACCCAATGCTGCCAAAGTTATAACATCAGTTTCCTTTGGTGTTAGTTTCATACCCTCTTCCTCACTGAAATTACTTATTTCAGCTATTCCGGTTCTTGATAAAATAATACAAAAAGAATAATCGCCACATGGTTATTTTTTTAATAATAATTCCTAATTAAATTTTTATTAATAAAAAGGGATGAAATAATTTCATCCCGCAGAGAGTAAGATAATTTAAAAGGATGGTAGATTATTCAGATTTTTATTTTCATACAAACCGATTTTTAAGGTACTAAGATTTGAATAGCATCTTTTTTTAACGCCGAATTCATTGTAATTCAGATAAAATCTGCCTTGACCGAACTTAGGCAGTTGAGGCGGAACTTCTTCGTACAAAATAAACTTTTGTACGGATTGGAAAAATTTTTTTGCTTTATTATTAACTTTCCTGACTGTAGAAATCTCGTCATTGAAATCAATTCTGGTAAGCTGAACAACGAAATGACCGCACACCGGACATTTTTTAAGCACATCAAGTTCACACAGCCGAAAGTTCTCCCGCGGGACAAGACAATAAGACCTTGTCTTACGCAGGGCGCCGCAGCAATGTATATATCCCATACACACAAAACCTCTTCCCTGAGACTTATTTCGGCAAACAGCTTTACCATCAACGGGCTTGAGCCTTAACCGATTACATATTCAGTATAACGTATTTTGAAAATAAAAAAAGACGCCATTTCAATCGCCATGAAAATACCCCCTTGTTTTCATGGGTAAGCTTCGTGGCATTGAGTGAAATAGCTGTTAGGATAATAAGACAATAAGTGAAATAAAAATGTGAAGTGTGAAGAGGGGTGAAGGATTTTACCTCTCTCCCTGCGGGAGAGGGGTAGGGGGGAGGGGGCAGTTAAAAGATATTAAGATACTAAGGTGAAATTTTACGTCATTCTGAGGGCAAAGCCCGAAAGAATCCAGCTTTATTATAGTGAAGGGTGATGGGTGATGGGTGAGTGGTTCAATAATAATAAATCCATTCACGCTTCACACCTCACGCTTCACGTTTCCAAAAGCTGGATTGCTTCTTCCCGCTCGCAATGACACTCCCACCCTCGCCCCTTGAGGGAGAGGGAAGAATTTGTTAATGAGCGTGAGCGAATTTACAAATTCGGGTGAGGGGTGAATAAAAGTGAGTGGAGAAAGGGCTTTTGCGAGAAAACTCTCCGGCGCATACGCGCCACCTCCCTTACGAAGGGAGGCTTTAATTTACACCCTCTCACTACGGGATAGGGAAAAAGAAAAAAGCCTTTCAACTATTCATCCGTTCAACTTTTCAACTAAACTGCCCCTTCACTCCTCACACTTCACTCCTCACGTTCCAAAAGCTGGATTGCTTCTTCCCGCTCGCAATGACAAAACGTTAAGGCATCACAGAAACCGCAGCTATTTAAGACACAATTCACAGCACATCTGGCAGGCACCGAAAACTTTGGCTGCTTTTAAATTTTTACGGAAACATCTGTAATGCGGAAGATTGAAAACTTCTTTTATACTCATATTTTTTACATTTCCGATTTTTTGCGAAAGGCACGGGTAAACGTCACCCGATGGCGTTATCATCATATTTGAATACGGATAAATACAAGGTTTATAGATTTCAGCAACAGGCTTATCAGCAGGATAATTGAAAAATTCTTCAATTTTCTTAAGCGGATCTTTAGAATATTCAAACTTTGGCGAAAATCTTATCTGCACTTTTGATTTCTTGCTTAAACATTCAAGTTCTTTATAAACCTCTTTAAAATGTTCCATATCAAAATATTTTTGAATTGGATAATTTGCGTTGAATTCCGGCACAAAGCTGTCAAAAAGAACAGAATTTTGTTTAAGGTTATTGTTGCGCAAAAATGAAATTGAAAGAAAATTAAATTTCATTTCATCACACATTTTATAAAGTTTCACAAGGTCGTCGAGGTTATTTTCAAGAACAATAGTTTTAATATCTATCATCGGACGTTTTTCACGCGAATTCAGATTATCAAAATTGTTCATAATCTTGTCCCAAATTCCGGCTTTTGCGCGGTTTTTGTCGTGATTTTCCCCGTAACCGTCTAAAGAAACCGACAAAAGCATCATTTTACTTTTGATAAAAGCGTCGATTATTTCATCGTTAATCAAAATTCCGTTAGATACGACATTAAGTTTTCCAAAAGTTTTCTTTGCTGTTTTCATTAAAATATCAATAAAATCTTTCCGCACCAATGGTTCTCCGCCAACGAGAGTTACAAAAGAATAAAAGGGAATTTGGTCAATAATCTTAAACCATTCATCTGTCGTAAGTTCGTCTTTATTTCTCTCGTCACCAACGTAACAATAAGGACATTGAAGATTGCAGCGGTAAGTAAGTTCAAAAAAGTATCTTAAAGGTACCAAGGCTTTCCCTGAATTAGAAAGATAAGACGGCATTGCATAAAGATTTCTTCCGATATCAAATAAGTTTGACAAATTCATATCCTGCAGCTCCCTAATAAAATTTTACGGCATCAAAAGCAGACTTGTCCAGATAAACAAAATTCCGGAAACAATCCCTATCATCGATAAATGCCAGTTGCCGTATTCTTTTGCAAGCGGAAGCAATGTATCAAATGAAATATAAATCATAATCCCTGCAACTGCCGCCATAGAAGCACCGACCATCATCTGCGGAAGAAAAAGATTTAAAAGAAACATTCCTATAATTGCGCCAATAGGTTCGGAAACACCGGACAAAGCCGCATAAAGCATTGCATAGCGTTTTTTCCCCGTAGCCTGATACACAGGCAGTGCAACTGCAATACCTTCCGGAATATTGTGTATTGCTATGGCAAGTCCGACAGAAAGACCGAGAGTCAAATCCTGAGTAGAGGTCATAAATGTTGCCATCCCTTCAGGAAAGTTGTGCACACAAATTGCAACAGCCGTTAAAAGTCCTGCATGCTTAATCATAGAATTATGAGTTGACGGCTTATCAGGGTTAAGGAGTTCATCCTCATCCACGTGATCCGGCAGGAAATAGTCAATAAGTATTGCGATAACAAGCCCTATTATAAAACTAATATAAACAATCCAGTTAAATTTATGCGGAAAAACACCTCTTAGCATTTCAGAAGCAGAGGGAATAATATCAACAAACGAAAGAAAAATCATAACCCCTGCCGAAAAACCAAGCCCTATAGAAAGCGCCTTCATATTATCACGCTTAACAACAAATGCCACGCCTGCTCCGATTGCTGTTGCAAGACCGGCTAAAAGTGTAATTAATAGTGCTATTCCGTAATTTTGAGGCATAAATCCGCCCTCCGAAATTAATATTACCATAAAGAAAATATGAATGTACATCCCTGCATTTGAAAAAAAATTTGTTCCTGTTATAATCGGGATATGAAAGATATGCTAGACAAAATATTACAAATAGAAAAGAAATATAAAGAGCTTGGAGAAACTCTCTCAGATCCTGCTGTAATTCAGGATTACAAAAAATTCAGAGATTTATCTAAACAGAGAAAATCAATGGAGGAAACGGTTAACCTTTATTATGAATGGAAAAAGGCAACCGATGCAATAGCTGACGCAAAAGAAATGCTTCATTCAGAACACGATGAAGAAATGAAAGCGTTAATAAAAGCTGAAATTGAAGAAAATGAAGCAAAAATTCCTCAATTTGAAGAACAGATGAAAATATTATTGCTGCCGCGCGACCCGATGGACGACAAAGATATTATGCTTGAAATCCGCGGCGGTGCAGGCGGAGATGAGGCAAACATCTTTGCCGGAGATTTAGCAAGAATGTATATGAGATACGCTGATAAACAGGGCTGGCAGACTCAGGTGTTGAGTAAAACCGAATGCGAAGCAGGCGGCGTATCAGAAATAATTATTTCCATAAAAGGCGACGCTGTATATTCAAGATTAAAATACGAATCAGGCGTCCACAGAGTTCAGAGGGTTCCGGCAACAGAATCTCAAGGCAGAGTTCACACCTCAACTGCAACCGTTGCTGTTATGCCGGAGGTTGATGACGTTGAAATCGAACTCAACATGAACGATATAGAAATCACAACAGCCCGCTCGGGCGGCGCAGGCGGTCAGAACGTAAACAAGGTTGAAACAGCCGCCCGTGTATTCCACAAACCGACCGGAATTATGATTTTCTGTACAGAAGAACGTTCCCAGCTGCAAAACAAAGAACGCGCACTCCAAATCTTGAAAGCAAAACTTTATGATATGGAAGTGCAAAAACAAATGCAGGAAATCACCGACCTTCGCCGTTCACAGGTCGGAACCGGAGACCGAAGCGAACGTATCAGAACATACAACTTCCCGCAGGGAAGATTAACCGACCACAGGATTAACCACAACCTTAACGTCTGGACGGTAATCGACGGGGATTTGGATGAACTGATAAAACTCCTTATGGAATACGACCAGAAATTAAAACTGGAAAAACTGGCAGAAGTAAGTTAGGAATAGAAAATGACAGACAGAAAATGCGCAGGGTGCGGAAAAATTCAGGATAGAAATTCAATGATAAAAATCACCAGAGAACAAGCGCATAATACCGTCGTCGTGAACGGAGATTCCAAAACATTTGGCAGATCCGCATATCTTTGTTATAATAAATCTTGTATAGAAACCGCATTCAAAAAAAACAGATTGCAAAAATCGCTGAGAACTTCTCTGCCGGAAGATTTGAAAGGAAAATTAATAAATGAGTTTTGACACAATTAGAATAAATGAATTAGCAAAAGAATTAAAATTAACAAGCAAGGAAATAATAGAAAAACTTGCTCAGATTTCTATTACCGGAAAAACTCATTCAAGCACATTGACCGTTGATCAGGTGAGAAGATTAAAAGATTTTATTAATGCAGGTTCTGTAAAAGAAGTCAAAAAACCGAAAGCGTTTATCGTAAAAAAAGCAAAAGTTGCAGAAGCTGAACCTTCAAAACCGGCAGAAGAAAAGGTATCAGAAGAACCTAAAAAAACTATTATTGAAAGACCGAAAGTCGAAGTGGTAAAACCTCAAAGCCGTTTAGAAATCGTAAGACGCGCGCCTAAACAGACAGAAAAACCGGAAGGAGAAAAACCTCGCCGTGAGGACGGTAAAAAATTTCCGCCGAAACAGCAGGGCGAAAGACCTAAAAAACAGTTTCCTCCAAGGGATGGGCAGACAAAAGGAGAAGAAGTTAAACGCCCTGAAAGACCGGCAGGAATAAAAAAACCGATAGAACGTCATATTATTCCGCAGGATATCTATGAAAATAAAGGCTCCGGTAAAAAACGCTCAGACAGCAAAAAGAAAGATAAAGAATTCAACAAAAAGGAAGAACAGGAAAGAATTTCCCTAGAAAAAGCGGCAGCACAAAAACATAAAAAGAAAATCCATAAAGAAGAAGAAGTTCAGGAAGTGAAATCAATTGTCGTAAACCACGCAATGACAATATCCGAACTTTCCGAAAAAATTCAGAGAACACCTGCCGAAATCGTAAAATTTTTAATGATGAACGGGATAATGGCAACCGTTAACCAGCTTATCGACGTTGACGTAATTAAAAAGATTTGTGCGGAATACAATCTTGAAGTACTTGAAGAAGATTTAGACGCATATATAGAAGAAGAACTTGAAAAAGAGCAGGAGAAAAAAGCATTATCAGAGGTTGATAAAAAATTACTTAAAAAACGCGCACCTGTTGTAAGTATTATGGGTCACGTTGACCACGGTAAAACAACATTACTCGACAGTATCCGTGCATCAAAACACAAAATTGTCGCAACCGAAGTCGGCGGAATTACGCAATCCATCGGTGCTTATACGGTCTATCTTGACAACAATAAAGAAAAGAAAATCGTATTTGTTGATACTCCGGGACACGAAGCTTTCACGGAAATGAGAGCGCGCGGTGCTAAGGCAACAGATATCGCAATCCTTGTTGTTGCAGCAGACGACGGCATAATGCCTCAGACAATCGAAGCAATTAACCACGCAAAAGCTGCGGAAGTACCTATCATTGTTGCCGTTAACAAAATAGATAAACCGGGAGCTAACCCTGATAAAGTTTTACAGCAGCTCACAGAACACGGACTCGTACCGGAACAGTGGGGCGGAGATACAATTACAGTCAAAGTTTCAGCACTTCAGGGAACAGGCATTGACGAATTATTGGAATACATTTTGCTCGTAGCGGAAGTTCAAGACCTCAAAGCTAACCCTAAAGCTGAAGCATCAGGCGTAGTAATTGAAGCAAACTTAGACAAAGGCAAAGGACCAGTTGCAACACTTCTTGTCCAAAACGGGACATTAAGAATCGGTAACTGCGTGGTCGTTGGAACAGCATGCGGCAGAGTTCGCGCCCTTCTATCCGACAGCGGAGAAAAAATTCAAAAAGCTGAACCGTCAACACCTGTTGAAATTTTAGGTTTAACAGAAGTACCGCAGGCAGGCGACAGGTTTGAAGTAGTTAAAAACGAAAAAGAAATGAAAGCTATCGTTGAAAAACGCCGTGAAAAAGAACGCGACAAACGATTAGAGGCAATGCTTCCGGCACACATCAGACGCGAAGCTGTTGCTGGGGATGAAGATATTCCTCAACTTAATTTAATCATAAAAGCAAACACCCATGGTGCAGCAGAAGCTGTTTCACAGGCAATAGCGCAGCTTGAATCAAAAGAAATTACGACAAAGATTATCCACGTCGGAGTAGGTGATATATCGGAAGCCGATGTAATGCTTGCGTCCGCTTCCAGTGCGTTGATTTTAGGATTTACGGTAAAAACTGACAACAAAGCTGCAGCTGCCGCAGAACGCGAAGGTGTCACAATAAAAACCTATGATATCATTTACCAGATACTTGAAGATATGGAAAAAACAATGTTGTCACTTCTCCAGCCTGAAATTAAAGAGGTTGAACTCGGGAAAGCAGAAGTCCGTCAGGTATTTACAATCGGCAAGACCACAAAAATTGCGGGCTGCTATGTAACGGAAGGTAAGATTGTGAGAAGCAAAGCGGCAAGACTCCTCCGTAACGGTGAAGAAATCTTTAAAGGTGCAATTGACCAGCTTAAACGTTTCAAAGATGATGTTAAAGAAGTTGCGCAAGGGTTTGAATGCGGTATATCTTTCAGCAAATGGAACGATATTGAAGTCGGCGACATTATAGAAGTTTCAACAACCGAAGAGATTGAACGCGACAGCCTGTAAGATTAAATTTTTTAAATGGTGAAAATGTAGAAATACAAAGTCTACCTTTGTAAGAGAGGTGTCGTTAAGCAAAGGATGAGGGGGAGTGAGTACGCCGTCATTCGGGAAGCGTCTAAAAACGAATTATGCGGGATTGTTGTTGGGCATGTATGCACAACCGACAGAACCAGTAAAACACGTCATTCCGGAAGCTTAGAAAAACTGATTGAGCCGAAAGGTGAAATCAAATTTTCAAGCTATGCGGAATCGTAAAAGCGTTGAAGGCAGCGACAATGCGATTCCGGGTCGGAGCCCGGAATGACGTCAAGGGTGTAAAAGGAGATTTTTAATACGCCATTGCGAGCGATAGCGAAGCAATCCATTTTTGAAAGTGAAGGAGTGAAGTGACAGCTTATTTTTTGTTGAACAACTCACAACTCACTTTTCACCATTCACACTTATTACCCCTCACCCGAATTTCTAAGCTCACCGAGGTTCGCTAAGAAATTCCACCCTCTCCCTCAAGGGGCGAGGGTGGGAGTGTCATTGCAAGCGATAGCGAAGCAATCCAGCCTTTGGAACGTGAGGGGTGAAGAGTGAGGAGTGAAGGTAAATTGCAGTTGAACAGCTGAAAGGTTGAACAGTCTTACCCCTCACCCGAATTTGTAAATTCGCTCACGCTCATTAACAAATTCTTCCCTCTCCCTCAAGGGGCGAGGGTGGGAGTGTCATTGCGAGCGATAGCGAAGCAATCCAGCCTTTCAACTCGTGAAGTGTGAAAAGTGAAGTGTGAAATGACTAATTTTATATTGAACCCCTCACTCATCACTCCTCACCCTTCACATTCCAAAAAGCTTGATTCTTTCTGACACTGCCATTAGTCCTCTTAGTATCTTAATAACTTTTCCTCATACATTTTACAATTATTTAACCGGACAATTAAATTTTATTATTTTATGTTATAATCACTTTACAAGGAGAATATTATGACACTCAGAAACGAACGAGTCAGAAAAGAATTAATGCGAGATATCTCAGAAATTTTGAGAAAAGAAATCCGCGGATTAGCGGGAGTTGTTTCAGTTGTTGATGTTGAGGTATCGCACGACAATTCTTTTGCAAAAGTTATATACAGCGTCCTGGGTTCAGACGAACAGATTGAAAAGACAAAGGAAATTATAGAACACAGTACCCCGAAAATTCGTTATGAAGTCGGCAAACGTATCAGATTAAGACTCACGCCGGAATTAAAATTTGTTTATACGGATTCTTTAGAAAAAGGTTCCAGAGTAAGCGAAATCATTGATAAAATTTCCAGAGGAGAATTATAATATTGCACGACAATAGCGCATCTCTATTTGGATTTGTCAATATATATAAACCTAAAGGAATGACATCACACGATGTAGTTGCGGTATTAAGACGGCTCACAAAGATTAAACAAATCGGACATACCGGAACTCTCGATCCTTTTGCAGAAGGTGTTTTGCCAGTTTGTATCGGAAAAGCCACAAGGTTAATTGAATATCTTGAAGATGATAAGGAATACCTTGCAACAGTTCAATTCGGTACAGCCACAACGACTTACGATTTAGAAGGGGAAGTTACCTCAACCTCAGATAAAAAAATTACAAAAGAAGAACTTTTAAATGCTTTAGAAGATTTTAAAGGAGAAATTACCCAGCTTCCGCCTATATATTCTGCAATAAAAGTTAAAGGGAAAAAACTTTACGAATACGCAAGAAAAGGGGAAGCTGTAGAAATTCAGCCGCGGCAGGTCACAATTGAAAAACTTGAACTAAAAAACTTTAACGAAGAAAAACAAACCGCCGAACTTTTAATCGCATGTTCAAAAGGTACATATATCCGCTCAATTGCGCATGATTTAGGTCAATCTCTGAATTGCGGCGGGCATCTGATTAAACTCATCCGCACAAAAGCCGGCAGATTTAGTGTTGAAAAAAGCGTTCCGCTGGATAACATTAACATTGAAACAAATCTCATCAATCCGCTTCAAGTCCTCAATCTTCCGCAAATAGTCATTGACAGCGCAGCGCACGAAAAAGTTCTCCACGGTCAGCAAATCAATAATCCTTCACAATGTGCCGATTTTGTAATTTTGATTTATAATAATAGCATAAGTGCAGTCGGCGTTGCCGATAAAAATAAAATTACGGTGAAAAAGGTATTTTCATAATGAAAAAATTTTTAATAACACTTGGAATTATGGCATTAACAGCGGCATCGGTCTGGGCAAAATGCGATGACTTTATGTGTCCTTCAAGTATGGAGCTTTCTAATGCATTTTCCAGAGGGTTGAGCAACATAACAGGGTCGACATTTCTTGCCACCAAGACAGCCCAGTCAATTCTGAAAAGCCAGATTAAAAAAGAGGCCGAAGGTGATTTTGATGTAAAATTGAAAGCCTACAGCATGCCTGATTTGAAAGCCGGAAGATTTAAATCACTTGAAATCACCGGGAAAAATATTGTTGCAGATGATGTATATTTATCAATGCTGAAACTGAAAACTCTCTGCGATTACAATTACATTGTGTATGACCAGAAAAATAAAACCGCCACCTTCAAAGAAAATTTCGGCATGGCTTTTGCCACAACGATTACGGAAGATGACCTGAATAACACAATGAATGCAAACGGCTATAAAGAACTTATTGATGAAATAAATTCAATGGGAAAAGCGTATAATCTTTTCAATATTACTCAGTCAAAAGCAAAATTACGCAACAATAAATTTATGTATGTATTTCAGGTTAGAATACCTTTACTTAACACAAAACAGAATATTGTAGTGAGTTCGGATGTAAATATTTTCAACGGGAAATTATATCTTTCGCACACAAAAGTTTTGAATAATTTATTTTCACTGGATTTGAGTAACCTTTCTTATGTAATAAATTACCTGAATCCGTTAAGCTTTTCACTCGGCATTTTAGAGAATAAAGATGCAACTCTCACAGTAAAAGATGCCGCAATAAAAGATAACAGGATTGACATAGACGGTACAATTATAGTATTAAAAGATGTAGTAACCGAATGTAAGGAATAAAAAGTATGAGAGCAGATCAAAAAGTGTTTTTAGGAATTTTAGGTGTGGCAATGGTCGCAGCATCTGTATATTTAGGGTTAAAACTTCTTGCGCCTGGCGAATCTACAGGCGAAATTCCTGGAGCAGTGCAAGAACAGCCGGTGGCACCGCCTCCAGCAGAACAACCTCAGGAAGTTGAACAGCCTAAACCTAAAGAATATGTAGATATCGTATTTATCGGTCAAAACGACAATAACGAAGAAGTTTACAAAATTGTTAAAAGAGAATACGATCCGGAGATAGACGGCTCAAAAATAAAATACGCAATAAGCTCTCTTATCTTAGGCCCGAAACAAAACGAAAAAGCAAAAGGCGTTTATTCTGAAATTCCAGGGGGAACCGAAATTTTAGCGGTGCAGGAACGCCCTGATAAGGTTATTATAAATCTTTCATCACAATTTGAATACGGCGGCGGGACAGACAGCGTTTACAAAAGACTGTTCCAGTTAATAAAAACAGCGAGAAAAAACACTGAAAAACCGGTATATTTATATATAGAAGGCCATCAGGCAGATGTAATCGGCGGTGACGGTATAATGCTGACACAGCCTCTAAGCGACAGTTCATTAGGCGGTTAGTGAAGTGGAAAAAGATTTAGATTACTATATGAACCTCGACTGGACACTCATAGAAGGGGAAGATCTTGATTTTGAGGGTAAACCATATCATTACGTAATGATAGAGGAGATTCCGAGTTTTTGCTTCTGCGCAAAAACAGCGGAAAAAGCGCGGGAAAATTATAAAAAACAGTTAAAATTATCACTTACCGTAATGCTGGAAAGCGGGGATCACATCCGTGAACCAGGAGAAGATGACGACGAACCGGACTGGGAAAGCTTATGCCCGTAGACTATTTACTCTTTAAATTAACCTGAATCAAACGAATAAGAAACAATAGCAAAAAGAGACAAATGCGGCGGGTAAAAGTTTTTCTGAAGATTTTTGCACTTCCCCTGCAACATTTATAAAAGTAGTCCAAAACCGGAACAATCCTTACCTGATAACGCTGTCATATATGGAAGTTTTGTTTAAGGGATTCATTTCTTCACTCATATCTAAGTGGAGAGACAATAATAAAAACTTTTCAAACTTGACAATTTTCTAAAAAAACACGACAATATACGCATAAGGGGGGATATTTATGACTAAAGAGACTTATTTGCACGACAAACACGTTGCACTCGGAGCCAGAATGGTTGATTTTGCAGGCTGGCATATGCCGGTTCAATATACATCTATTATTGAAGAACACAAAACCGTTAGAGAAAATGTCGGACTCTTTGATGTTTCCCATATGGGAGAAGTGTTTGTCTCCGGAAAAGATTCTTTAGCCTTCTTACAAAAAATCGTTCCTCAGGATATTTCAAAACTCGCTTACGAAAAAGCTGTCTACTGCCAGCTTCCGAATAAAAAAGGCGGGCTGATTGACGACTTGATTATCTATAAATTAGGGATTAATTATTACCTCATCATCTGCAACGCCGCAAGAATTGACGAAGATTTAAACTGGATGGTAAGGAATAAAAAAGGATTGGATGTAAAAATTGACAACCAGTCCCATAACTATTCACTGCTTGCGGTTCAGGGTCCGAAAGCTGATGAGCTTTTAAGAACAATGGGACTTGATACCCATCAGGAATCTTTCACCATAAAGCCCGCAACAATCTGCGGCAGAAAACTTCTTATATCAAGAACAGGCTACACCGGAGAAGACGGCTATGAGCTTCTTGTGGAAAACGAATTTTCTGAAGAACTCTGGGACAAAATACTTGAATACGGCGCTGCATACGGGATAAAACCTATCGGTCTCGGAGCGCGTGATACCTTGAGGCTGGAAGCAGCACTTCACCTCTACGGGAATGATTTGGATGAAAACACAACTCCGATAGAAGCAGGGTTATCGTGGTCTGTTCCAAAAGATAAAAAAGAGGATTACAACGGCAAAGAAGTTATTATGGAACAAATCCAAAACGGCACGGCAAAAAAACTTGTCGGCTTAAAAATGCTGGATAAAGGTATTGCGCGCCATGAATATGAAGTTTATAAAGACGGAGAAAAGGTCGGAGTTATTACAAGCGGCGGGATTTCGCCTGTCTTAAACGCAAATATTGCGCTTGCGTATGTAAAAAATGATAAAAATATTTGCACAGGTTCAATTGTTCAAGTTATGATAAGGGAAAAAATGCACAATGCCGAGGTCGTAAAAAGACCTTTTATCGAAAAAAGAAATCGAATTAAAATATAGGAGAATAAAATGAGTATTACTGAAAAAATTTTATGTTCAAAAACTCACGAGTACATCTTAAAAAATGATGACAATACTTATACCGTGGGTTTGACGGATTACGCCGTGGAGCAGCTCGGCGATATCGTTTTTCTGGAACTTCCGGAAGCCGGAGATGAATTTAAAAAAGGAGACACCTTTGCAACAGTTGAATCTGTTAAAGCAGCATCTGAAATTTATATGCCGATTAGCGGGAAAATTACAGAAGTAAACGACTCACTCGTTGATGCACCGGAAACCTTGAACGAGGACAGTTACGAAAAAGGCTGGCTCGTTAAGATTGAGGCAACGGGTGATGAATCAGAACAAAACGATTTGATGGAATACGAAGATTATAAAGAAGAATTGGAATAATGAAAAACTTTTTGGTACATGACGAAAAAACAAGAGCAGAAATGCTTGAGAATATAGGGCTTAAAAATATTGAGGATTTATTTGAGCAAATCCCGACATCAGCGAGAATTCCTGAATTAAAACTCGAAAATCCTTTGAGCGAAATGGAAGTTCAAAAAAGGATTAAGGCGCTTGCAAAGAAAAACAAAACCGAATACATCAGTTTTCTTGGCGGAGGAGTTTACAATAAATTCATTCCTGCTGCAATTTCACAGGTTGCAAACAGGTTTGAATTTTTAACAGCATATACGCCCTATCAGGCAGAAATCGCTCAAGGAACTCTGCAGATTATGTATGAATTTCAGACTATGATAGCAAGGCTCACCGGAATGGATATTGCAAACGCAACGGTTTATGACGGTGCCACAGCCTGCGCAGAAGCAATTCTTATGGCTGTCAGAATAAAAAAATCCAATAAAGTTCTTGTATCAAAAAATATTAATCCTGAATATCTGGACGTAATAAAAACTTACACCTGGGCAGGCGATATTGAAGTTGAAATGTTTGATGAATTGCCTGAAAACACGGCTGACTATGCGTGCGTTCTTATACAAAATCCTGATTTTTACGGAGAAATACGAGAGATAAAAACAGTTGATACTTTGCTTATCGTCTGTACTGATATCTCAACATTAGCAATACTGAAGCCGCCAGTTGATGCGGATATTGTGGTTGCGGATATCCAGACGCTGGGAATGCCTATGAGTTTTGGCGGTCCACATGCCGGAGTTATCGCGTGCAAAGAAAAATATATGCGACAAATGCCGGGGCGTCTTGCGGGACGTACAGTGGATAAAGACGGCGAACAAGCCTTCACTCTCACAATCCAAACCCGCGAACAGCATATTAAGCGCGAAAAAGCAACAAGCAACATCTGTTCAAATCAGGCGCTTATGGGACTTTGGGCAAACCTTTATTTGAGTCTTTTAGGTGAAAAAGGCTTCCGTCAGGCAGGATATTTATCCGCTAAAAATGCACACAAACTTTCGGAAAAACTTGCATCACACGGCGTCAAAACTCTCAATAAAAATTTCTTTAATGAATTTGTTATAGAAGTGCCGGATGCGGATGTTTTCCTTGCAAAATTAAAAACAAATAATATCATAGGCGGATTAAAGCTTGACGATAAAAAAATTCTCGTCGCTGCGACCGAAATGAATACTGATGAAGAAATTGATTTATACGTAAAAAGCCTCTCCGATTAAGAGAGGCTTTTGTTTTGCCATTTATCTTCTTCTAGTTTATAGCCTTATCAAGCGCTTTAATTCCAACGCTATATACTCCACCCATTCCTAAGAAGCCTAATATCGGATGGTCATCAAGAACTTGTGCCGCATTGCGTACATTATCTTTAAATTGTTGTTTATTTGCATCGTGAACAGAATTAAAATCTTGTTTCACTTTCTTTCCTGCATCATATATATTTTTCCCGTTAAATAATTCTTTTGTAAAAATTACTACAGCTGACGGCAGCGGTGAAAGTGTAACCGCAACTCTTTTTGTTGTACTTGGCTGTGCTTGATTAGCACCGTTAACTGATTGAACTCCATTTCCCATAATTAATTTCCTACTGTTAATTAGTAAAATTTAAATATCCCCTATGTTTTTATAAACAAATTTCAGATAAAAAATTTGCTTTATAATAAAAACACTATACCCTCTCTAAGAGCACTATAACTGGGTTTTGAGCCTTTAAAACTCGTTTTTACATTTTGTTACATTAATATATTATTGATATAAGCTGAACTTGGAATTTTAGTGCCTAAGTAATTTAGTCTTTTCTCTTACCCCTAACCGTTCTCCGGACACCCTCTCCAAGAGGGATGTAATTTGCCTCCCTTGTAAGGGAGGTGGCGCTTTAGCGCCGGAGGGTTTTCTCTTTTACCCCTCACCCGGCACTATGTGCCACCCTCTCCCGCAAGGGGAGAGGGGATTAAAGGAACCCTTCACCCTTCACTTAAATGCACTTATCGCCAAACGTTTTTCCATTAGTGCCGTGGTAACTTAGTATCTTTCTATATCGCTTCTTCAAACTGCATGTAATCTACTCCGCCAACAGATTTATAAATATTTATGGCAGAGATTACAACATCAATTTTGTTTGAAATATTTGATTTTTCTGAAATCAATAATGCTTCTTTTGCCATTAAAATTTCAAGGTTAGAAGAGGCTCCTATATTGAATTTTTTATCTGAAAGTTTATACTGTTCTTTTTGTAAATCATACCTTTCCGAACTGCTGTGGAAATTGTTGCGGGCGGTTTTCGCGCTCACAAGGGCGTCGTTAACTTCCTGCAGCGATGTCAAAATTGTTTTTTCGTACATCTGCAAAGCTTTTTCGTATTCGTATTTTTTATATCTCAGCATTGCCATTTTTCTTCCGCCTGTAAATAAATCCAGCGACGGCAGAACCCCGACATTTGAAAGGAATGAATGAGAGCCGAATATGTCAGAAAGCTGATAAGCATTAAACCCTACCTGCCCGAAAATTATGAATTTCGGCAAAAAGTCACGGCGAGCAACACTTACATCAATACCGAGTTTTTTTATGTAAAATTCACTCTTGATTAAATCCGGACGGTTCTGTATGGCTTCCGATTTTATATCAAGCGGAAGATCTATAAGTTTTACGGAATCGTATGCACTTCTTTCAATTGAAGTAATATCTCTATCGCCAAGAATGACCTTCAACTGGTTTTCCAGAACATCTTGTGTTTCTTTCAAATTATTGAGTTCTTCTTTAAATAAAGTTAACCGTTGTTTTTGATACAAAACCTCATTTATTGAACACAGACCGCCGTCGTATTTTTTCTGATAAAGGTTCACAACTTCCTGCTGCAAATCAACGAGTTTTTTCTGATTTTCGATAAGCTTATCCGCCTTAATAAGGTTAAAATAGTTAGACGCAAGAGAGGTTGTAATCAGAATATAAGAAGCTCTTTCATCCTGCTCAATCATTTTTAATCTCTGTTTAACACTCTTTGTCCTCATATAATTTTCGCCCCAGATATCAGCTTCATAAGTCATTGTCAAAGGAAGCAAAAACCTACTCTGTTTATAATCCGGAATCAAAACATCTCCAAAATAAACGTTAGAGGACGTAAATTCTCTCCCTATCTGAGGGTTAAATGTCAATTGCGGAAGCTGGTCGGAAAAGGATAATTTCACAACCTGCTGAGCCTGCTTTGTGGAAGCGGTTGCGATTTTTAAATCTCTATTATTTTTATAAGCATAGAGCATGTAATTATCCAAATTTTTATCCTCAAACTGTTTCCACCAGTCAAGGTTCATAAATTCAATTTTATCTGCATCAATGGTAATCTTCTTTGCCTGCACACTCAAACCGGTGCACAGCAATAACATCAGGGTAATCAATATCTTAAAAATTTTCATATTTCATTTTCCTTCTTAACAAAAAATCCATGCCGGAATTTAAAATTTGCCTCAAACAGCCTGTTAACAAAAATTTCGGCTATGCGCTTGCAAAATTAAATCGGCTTGTGTTATCATAATAACACAAAGAAAATCATGGAACAACTGGAATTATTAAAAAGCCGAATAGGAATGAAGTTGGTAAGAATCGGGAAAATGACCCGTGCAATTGCAACGCAAAAATTCACTGCAAATAACTTTGAAGTAACCCCGGAGCAATTGACGGTTCTTGCCGCTCTCATTGACCATGACGGACTTTATCAGAGACAAATCGGTGCACTTACACTGAAAGACCGCCCAAATATTACAAGAATAATTAAAATTCTTGAGAAAATGAAACTTGTTACAAAAACGCCTGATGTTAATAAAAGAAAGGTTTACAAAATAGCAATCACAGACGAGGGCAGAAAAGTTTTTGATAAAGTTATACCGACCGCTCTGGAATTGTGGCAGAGAACAATTGAAGGTGTTCCGGAAGATGAATTGCTAATAACCCTGAATGTTTTACAAAAATTTAAAGAGAATTTGGAAAGTGAATTAAATATACAGTTATAGAAATAATAGAGGAAAATTTATGGACGAAAAGAATAAAAACACCCCGGAGGAGGATGATTTTAAACCTCTAAATCAGGACAAAATCCAACAAAAAGCAAAAGAAAGAATTAAATCAAGAAAAGAAAAAGCTAAAAAGAATCGTCATGAATACCAGAAAAAAAGAGTTATTGTCCCTACAGCAACGGCAATCGCGCTTGTGCTTCTCGGAATAGGGGCAGCAATACATTCAACCTATTTTCAATCAACAGACGACGCGTTTGTTGAAGGCAGACTTATCACTGTAGCCCCGCGTGTATCTGGGCCTGTTGTGAACCTTCTTGTAGACGATAACGATAATGTAGAGGCAGGACAGCTTCTTGTTGAAATTGACCCGACAGATTACGAAGTAAAACTCCACGAGACAGAAGCAAAACTTGCTCAGGCAAAAGCTGAATTAAACGTTACGGAAAAAGAAGTTGAACGCGGGGAGGCAAATGTTAATCAGACATTTGAAGATATTTCATCAACCCAATCCAAACTTAATTTTGCCCAAAAAGACCATAAAAGATACACAGCAATGTATAAATCCGGAATAGTTTCAAAGCAGGATTACGAGAACAGCAAGACAAAACTTGAAGTATCCGAGGCAGAAAACAAAGCCGCAGCAGAACGTTCTGAAGCCGCAAAACATGCACTTGCTTCAAATCAGGCAAAAACAGAATCAATGGAGGCTAATATAAAACGGCTTGAGGCAGAAGTTGAACAGGCAAAATTAAACCTGAAATATACAAAAATCTACGCACCTCAAAGCGGAAAAGTCTCAGCCAGAAGCGTTGAAAAAGGTAATTACCTGCAGGTAGGACAGCCACTAATGCAGATTGTTCCGGAAGAAGTGTGGGTGGTTGCAAACTTTAAAGAAATACAACTTACGAATATGAAAGAACACCAGCCGGTTTCAATAAAAGTTGACACCTATCCTGGGAAACGCTTCAAAGGAGAGGTTCAGAGCATACAGCGTGCAACCGGTGCTAAATCCAGCCTTTTCCCGCCTGAAAATGCTGTCGGAAGCTATGTCAAAATTGTACAGAGAGTTCCTGTAAAAATTATTTTTAAAGAAGATATTTCAGA
>CALUTK010000015.1 GCA_944323675.1 Candidatus Gastranaerophilales bacterium
TAAAATCCAATGGGATATTATGGTATAAATTTTTGTGTTATTAGGAACTATATTAAACTGGAGGTTATGATGGCGGAAGAAATGACTAAAAAACATAAATATTCAATAACTTTGCTGCTTGCTATGTTTTTAGGCGGACTTGGGGTTCACAGATTTTATACAGGATATATCTTGATTGGAATTGCACAAATTGTACTAATGCTTCTCAGCGGTCTGGGAGCAATATGGGTATTAATCGATTTAATATCACTTTTGACAAATAATTTTAAAGATGCAAAAGGTCAAATGCTTGAAGGCTATGATTCAACGTTAAGCAAAGTATTACGCACCTTTATCATTGTCATTTTCACACTCGGAATTTTAGGTGTAATTGCAGCGATAATTATGCCAACATTAATAAGGATATCTTCATAAAAAAAGAGCCATATTTCTATGGCTCCTTTTTTATTTTTTTATTTCTACTTGTCATCCAAAGCAGCAACGCCAGGGAGAACTTTTCCTTCGATAAATTCCAGAGAAGCTCCGCCGCCTGTTGATACGTGAGTGAAATCTTCTGCTTTACAGAATTTCTTAGCAGCTGATACAGAATCGCCGCCGCCAATTACTGATACTGCACCGTTTTTAGTTGCATCAACGATTGCTTCCAATACAGCTTTTGTACCTTCTGCAAATGCAGGATTTTCAAACGCACCTACAGGACCGTTCATCAAAATTGTTTTTGAATTTTTTATTACTTCGGCAAACGCTTTTCTTGAATCAGGGCCGGCGTCAACACCTTCAAATCCGTCAGGAATTTCGTCAATTTTAACGAATTTGTTTGTGCCGTTGCCAGAGAAATCATCAGTTGCAAGAACATCTGTTGCCATAACTAATTTAACGCCTTTATCAGCAGCTTTCTTTTCAATAGCTTTTGCAACTTCAAGCTGGTCATCTTCGCAGATTGAATTGCCGATTTTGCCGCCGTTAGCTTTTACGAATGTATAAGCCATACCGCCGCCGATAATCATATTATCAACTTTATCGAGTAAGTTTTCCAGAACACCAATTTTTGAAGAAACTTTAGCACCGCCGACTACAGCTGTAAACGGTCTTGTCGGATTATCAAGTGCCTGAGAAAGACATCTGATTTCTTTTTCCATCAACAAACCTGATACTGCAGGTTTCAAAACTTTTGCTAACTTAGCAGTTGATGTGTGGTTTCTGTGAGCTGCACCGAATGCATCGTTTACATAGAAATCACCGAGTTTTGCAAGTTCATTTGCAAAAGTCATGTCATCATCTTTTGCTTCTTCAGCTTTATAGAAACGGATGTTTTCCAATAAAGCAACCTGACCGTCTTTCAATGCTTCCAATGCTTTATCAGCGCCTTCGCCAACAGGTTCTTTTACGAATAATACATCTTCACCGAGAACTTTAGATAAATATTTTGCAACAGGTTCAAGTGAAAATTCAAGGTTCCATTCGCCTTTCGGTCTGCCAAGGTGTGCCATCAAAATAATTTTAGCGCCCTTTTCTTTCAAAGCTTTTACTGTCGGGATAATAGCCTGAATTCTTGTATCGTCAGTAACATTTTTGTCAGCGTCTAAAGGTACGTTTACGTCAACTCTGACCAATGCTCTTTTACCTTTAACGTCGCCTAAATCTTTAATTGATTTTTTCATATATGCGTCTCCTTCTTAAATTTACCGCAACTTCATATTACCTAAAACAAAATTTCATTTCAAGACAGCAGAAAACCGGCATTTCTGCCGGCTTTTCATCTTTTTTATCTTCCAGTTATTAAAGTTAAACTTGCATTTCTTTTTCAAAACCAAATAATGAACTTACGGATTCATCATCGTGAATTCTTGAAATTGCCTGCCCCAAAAGCGGAGCAACAGAAAGCTGTTTAATATTCGGAGGCATTTTGTCCATATCAAGAGGAATTGTATTTGTAACAATACATTCTTTGATAGGAGCGTTTGAAATTCTCTCTACTGCAGGACCTGAAAATACTGGATGAACAGCACAGACATAAACATCTTTTGCTCCTTCTCTTTTTAATAGTTTTGCAGCTTCACAGATTGTACCTGCAGTATCAATCATATCATCAAACATGACACAAACTTTATCTTTGACATCGCCTATGACATGAGAGGCAATAGCTTCATTGTGTTTGTCACGACGTTTGTCAATAATCGCTAATGAGCAGCCGACAGCTTTTGCGAAATGTCTTGTTCTTTGTACGCCTCCCGTATCAGGGCTTACAGCAACCATATCATCAGGATTGATGTTTAAACTTTTGATGTAATTTACAAGAATTGGTGTTGCAAAAATATGGTCAACAAGGATATTAAAGAACCCTTGAATTTGTCCTGTATGCAAGTCCATTGCAAGAACTCTATCAGCACCGGCTGTTGTCAAAAGATCAGCAACGAGTTTTGCGGTAATGGCTTCACGACCTGAAGTTTTTCTGTCCTGTCTTGCATAACCATAATACGGGATTACAGCAGTAATAGTTTTTGCACTTGCACGTTTAAATGCGTCAATTATAATCAATAATTCCATCAAATTTTCATTGACAGGATTGCACAACGGCTGGATAATAAAAACATCGTCGCCGCGGACGCTTTCTTTAACCTGTACATAAATTTCGCCGTCAGCAAAATTTTTCACAACCATCGGTCCGATAGTAGTACCGAGATAATCAGCGATTTCCTGTGCAAGTTTAGTATTTGAACGACCGGCAAAAAGTCTTATATCATGGGTCGGATTAATTGCACGTTCCAGCTGAGGAAAAGCCATTTCTAAAACCATTTTTACAATTACCCTTTCAGTTACTCACTGCATGGATTATTATAATCCCGCTATATACAAATTTCAATATTAATTTTAAGTAATATTAAAAATTTGGTACGTATGGAGTAAAACTCTAAAAAAATTTTTTTTGCTATTAATTATTTAAACTGTGAATCGGAGCTGGGATGCGTCCGCCGCGATTTACAAAGCCTGCAGATGAAAGCGTGTTCACCGGCATAATAGGAGCTTCACCCAGAAGTCCGCCGTAAGAGACTTTGTCGCCGACAGTTTTTCCGTAAGCCGGAATTACCCTGACAGCCGTTGTCTTTTTATTTATCATCCCGATTGCCATTTCATCAGCTATCATTCCCGCAATTGTACTTGAAGGTGTATCTCCCGGAATAGCTATCATATCAAGGCCGACAGAACATACACACGTCATTGCTTCAAGTTTGTCAAATGTAAGATATCCTTTTGTTGCAGCCTCTATCATTCCGGCATCTTCTGATACCGGAATAAATGCACCGGAAAGTCCTCCGACATGTGAACTTGCCATTATGCCGCCTTTTTTTACAGCGTCATTCAGCATTGCAAGTGCGGCGGTTGTTCCGTGTGCGCCGGCGTGTTCAAGCCCCATTGCCTGAAAGATTCCGGCTACGCTGTCGCCTTCCGCCGGCGTCGGCGCAAGTGACAGGTCTATAATACCAAACGGAATATCCAGTTTTTTTGCTAATTTACGTCCTACAAGCTCTCCTGTTGACGTAATTTTATAAGCTATCTGTTTAATCTTATTTGCAAGTTCCGATAAGTCCGCGTCTTTTGGCATAGATGCTATTGCGGCTCTCACAACCCCTGGCCCTGAAACTCCAACATTCAGCGCGCATTCCGGTTCGCCTATACCGCAAAAAGCCCCAGCCATAAACGGGTTGTCGCTTGCAGAGTTACAGAAACATACTAATTTTGCAGCACCTATCCCGTCGCGGTCTTTAGTGAGTTCTGCCGATTTTTTTATTATTTCAGCCATTTTTAAAACAGCATCCATATTAATTCCGGCTTTTGATGAGGCAAGGTTTACTGATGAACAGAGTCTTTCCGTTTGTGCTAAAGCTTCAGGAATGCTTTCTATTAGGAGTTTGTCGCCTTTTGTGCAGCCCTTTTCCACAAGCGCGGAAAATCCGCCGATAAAATTCACCCCGACTTCTTCTGCCGCTTTATCAAGAGTTTTTGCGATTTTTACGTAATCCGGATTCTTGCAGGCTTCTCCCACAAGCGAAATCGGGGTTACTGCTATCCTTTTATTTATAATCGGGATGGAATAGTCATTTTCCAGTTCGTCTGCGTATTCAACAAGATTTTTCGCGTAATGTCTAATCTTGTTATAAATATTATCGCAAACTACATTGACATCGCTATCCATACAATCTCTCAAACTCAAGGCCAGCGTTACCGTCCTGATATCGAGGTTGTACAGTTTTATCATATTAATTGTTTCAAGTATAAAATTTTCGTTAATAACCGCCAAAGTTTAACCCGAACATTCTTGATATGTTCTTTGCCTTTACTCTTAATTTTAATTCTACACGACGGCTTTTTGTTAAATCTTCTTTTCCGTCAGCCGTTAAGACGGGTTCTGAAAAGCTTTTTCCTTCTACAGTAAGCATTTTTCTTAATGTGGCATCATACTGTCTGTTATATGCTGTTTTAAACATATATTCTTCGACAGCATGTGCGCGCATTAAACTGAGTTCCATATTTTTTACAAACTGTTCATTCGGTGATTTAAGCCCTTTAAACATCTGTGAATCAGTGTGTCCCTGCACAACTACGTTTACAACATTTTCATATAATGCAGGGTTGGAAAAAATAGTATTTATATAAATCGGAACAAATTTATCAAGGTAACGTTTCCCTTTTTCTGTCAGGGTATAGCTTCCGACATCAAAAAGCTGAAGATCAGAAATTTTTACGTTACCTGTAAGTTTATCAACTTCTGCGTCAATATCGGCCTCTTTAAGCCGTTCAGCCATCTGTTCGGAGGCTTTAATCTGGTTCTGCTGCAGTTCTACCGTTTCCTGAGTAAAACCTGTCATGGCAAGTACGAACAGGGTCATAAAGATGATTGCCAAACCTAACATAAGGTCGGACATCGTCGTCCAGAATACGTTATTATCGTTTTCTTCTGTATGTTTACTTTTACCTGCCAGAATTCCCAAGTTTTTCCTCCGTTAGAATAAATCGTCAACAGCGTCTGACTTAGTTGCCTTTGCCATTTCTTTCATTTGTTTGTTCATCAGGTTCATACCGAAAATAAGGTTTTCCAGATACGGAACAAGGTTGCCTGCAATACCGGAATTCAGCGCAACCTTAAAATGGTTAGGCAATTCGGTTATAAGATGCTGCAGGGCATTGTTTTGAATTTTTGTTTCTTTCAGAAGTTCCAGCAAGAATTTTTCGGACGAAATGTTATCAAATAATTTTCCAATGACATCAATAACTCTTGCAAAAGGTCTGTGACACCAGATTGCATAGGCGAATTTTTCATAGATGATGAATAACAGTGAAGCACACAATGCGAATACTGATACCAGCGCAGCGATCTGCATGGAACTCATCAGGTTTGCAACGGATGCGATAGTTGCTTCCTGGCTTGAAAAGTCAATTTTACCGAACGCGATTGCAATGTTCAAGAACGTAAACAACGGGCCTAAACCTGTAAGGATTGTCGGCCAGGAAACCATCAGCTTGTTATTAAATTTCCCTGTGACTAATGATTCTTCATTAAAAAAGTATGCAGGATCAACCGTTGTTTGAATATTCTGAATGGTAGAAGAAACTTCTTTGTAAGTCAGAGTATTATTTTGGCCTTTCAACGCTACGGATTCAGAAAATACTAAAGTATTCTTGAATTCCATCCAAATAGCGGATACATAAGGATTTAAAGACATCCACTCATCAATTTCTTTAAACCGGTAGTTCAAGTCACTCTTTTTAAAGTTACTTGTAAACATATAAAGTATATTAAGGTTCTTTTTTACTCTGTTGTACATAATTGTACAATATGTCATTGCTGAAATGAACGCAAAGATTACAACCAGAATAGGCGGGTCGGTTAATATATGTCCTAAATTCATACTATTTTCTCCATTCTGATAAAAATTCTAACATAGTTTACATTTAAGTGCAAAAGTTTTACATAATGAAAACAAAATTCTCATACGTTTGGAGGATATTTTAGTTTTTTTATTAAAGAAAAATTTTTCTCTTCCGAATAAAAAAACATAATTAAATACAAGAGCATAGTTCTTGTATTACCTCCCCAAGTCTGGTAGCCGTTCTTATCTAAGACGGCTTTTTTTTATCTCTGCGCTTCTGCGCGGCAGAATTGATTATACGAAAAGCGGCGACGCTAGGTTAAATGATAAAATTTCCTGATTATAGCGTTAAAAACGATACATAATTTTTTCACGATTTACAATATCTTTTTCAAAAGGTTCATTTCCGCTTTCAATTATGCTGTATAAAAATTCTTCAAGCTGTTTCTCTCGTTCTTCAGGATTAAACAGTAACGGTGGCTGACTCAGCATTTCAAGATAGAGTTGTTCATTGTTATCAAGTAATTTTATATATTCAATAACAGAGTCTAATGAATCAAAGTCATTACAATTTATAAAAGCCTTAGGGTTAAATTCTTTGCAGACAAGCGGATTACCCCAGTAAATTGGAATTGATGAAGCCATAAATGCATCTGTTAATTTTTCTGTGGTGTAACCATTCCCAATTGTATTTTCAAAAGCAATTGTAAATTTATAATTGCTTAGAAATTTAATTTTATCTTCATCAAACCACCAGTTTTTTCTGGGTGGAATCGGGTTATCCATATTATTTAAAACAGTTGATGGGCAGTCTATATGTTTATATTGAGCAAGATCTCTGCAGAATTGCTGGCGCAAAAGCGCTCCTGACCCAAGAGTATAATTCCGGTATACAAAGTTGCAGAATTTACGATTTTCGGGAGAATTTAAATGCTTTATTCTTAGTTTTTCGTTGTAATAATACAATGGAAAACGAAAATGCCTGTTATCAAAAGTTATATAATTCGGACTTATTGCGTAGTCACATTTGTTAAAATTCGGGACAAGATTTTCTCCAGTGACAAATATTTTTGTACAACTAGTGTAGGATGTGTTTTTATTCCCGAAACAAGAATAAAAAATAAAGTCAGGTTTATCAGTGTTGATTTCAAGATGATATTTCTTTTTCAGAATTTTATACAATAAACTTTGTTCAATTATAAAACCACGCCAAAAATCACAGAAATTTATTTTTATAACTTTATCTTTCATAATATATAAAATAGATTAATTTTATATTTTGTCAAATTATATAAAAAAGTTAATATGATTGTAATATACCCTGCGTATACTTCACACCTTCCTTGTAATATGCTATAATAACTCTATGAACGACATTGAAAAAAATTACGAGGATTTTATTTCAACGGTGAGCCATGAATTACGCACCCCTCTCACTTCAATCAGAGGATTTGCGCAAACAATGCTTGCCTCATGGGATAAAATTGATGATGAGAATAAGAAAAAATTCCTCAAAATAATTGAAGATCAGTCAAACAGGTTAATTAACCTTGTTGAAAATATGCTCTCCGTATCAAAACTTCAATCAGGGAAGGAAGCTCTTGTGTTTAAAGAAACTGATCCCGCGCCTGTTATTAATATTGCTGTTTCTGTTGTTAAAAGCCAGTATACTAACAGAAACTTTGAGGTCAATATTGACCCGAAAACACCCTCTATTCTTGTAGATAAAGATAGATTTATGCAGATTATGACAAACTTAATTGAAAATGCCGCAAAATATTCTGATGAAAATTCTACGGTTAAAATAACTACCGCCTACGCGCAAAACTGTGAATTTGTGTCAATAAAGGTTTCAGATACCGGTATCGGAATTGCGGAAGAAGATTACGAAAGAATTTTTACAAAGTTTTCAAGAATTGATAATCCGCTTACAAGAAAAGTTCAAGGAAGCGGACTCGGACTCTATATTACAAAAAATCTGGTTGATAAGATGAACGGGAAAATTACCGTACAATCCTCCGGCAAAGAAACGACTTTTGAAGTTCTTTTTCCTGTTTGCAATTTAGAAACACTTGCGAGGGAAAAATGCAGACAGTAACCTTAATCATAGATAAAAGACGTGAACTCTCCGTCAAATATAAAAAATTATTGGAAAATCAGTATTCAAGTGTTCTGATTTCAAAAAATCTTATTTCTGCAATCAAGACAATTCAGGATAAGGAACCTGATTTGATAATAATATCTGACAGTATCGACAGCGACCTGTCGGATTATTGCAGAAAAATACGTGCGCTTACATATAATATGCGCCCGATTATTGTTGCAATGTCAAAGTCTGCTGAACTTGAGGATAAATTAAAGGTGCTGGATAGCGGTGCCGATGATTTTATAAGCGAACCTGTGAATTCAGATGAATTTGTTATGCGGATAAAGGCGCACTTGAGACGGGAATTTGAATCTAATCTTGATACTAAAAAGATGCTTCCGAATAAAAACTATTCAATGCGCGCCTTGAAACGTACAGTTACTTCAAACCGTCCGTGGGCATGCCTTTATATAACTGTAGAAAATTTTAAAAATTACACCGAAAACTATACAGAACTTGCGTCCGACAAACTATTGCAGACTTATTCCGCGATAATTTCTTCTTCACTGAATGAAAAAGATTATCTCGGCTCCCTTGCCGAAAATGAATTTTTAATTGTGACCGACCCTTTAAAAGCTGAAAAAGTTGCTAATTTTTTAACCTTTGCGTTTGATACGGTAATCCAAAAATTTTACTCGCCGCAGGATTTAAAGCGCGGGTATATGATTACGCATGGAGATGAACTGGCCGGAAGGCGTTCCGAATTTATGCATACAACTATCGGGATAGTCACTAACGATTATAAAAAATATAATGATCCAAAAGACCTTCTCAATGCTCTCGGGAATATTCATTCGCTGGCAAATCTACCTTCAAAATCAAACTATCTGATGGAACGGGCAAAGATTTCTGCCGCAGATGCAGTTCAGGAGAAAACTATTAACAAGAGAATTACAGTTATTGAAAAAGATGAAGCAATGAACCTCCTTCTATCCACAATTCTGGGTATGCAAGGGTATGAGGTTAATACCTTTGAGCATTTTGATGAAGGAGCCTCGATTCCCGCAATAATAATCCTTGATGCGGGCGATGTCATTGAGAAAGCCGGACTTGCCCTCTGCCGTAAAATAAAAAAGAATCCGAAGTTCAAAGATACAAAACTGATAATTACATCGGTGTTTCACGATAAAGAACTTGTGCTCAATACCGGTGCCGACCTCTATTTGCCGAAACCTTTTGAAATTGCAAGTCTTGTCAAATGGGTGGAAATTTTTATTAAAGAAGCGAACAATTTATAGAGTTACTAAGATCCTAAGCAGGAAATGATGTCCTAAGGACAGGAGAGGGTGTTAAGTTGTGAAAACGCGGTTCTTCATAAGGGGTGGGGGCGGGAGTGTCATTGCGAGCGTTAGCGAAGCAATCCAGCTTTTGGAAAAGTGAAGAATTAAGTGACAGCTTATTTTTTTATTGAACTACTCACCCTTCACCTTTCACTCTTATTAACCCCTCACTTCATTAGTACCATCCTCGGTCACGTCAATACAAAGGCGGATCGTAAATATACGTCCGCCTTTAAATTTGTTTGTTGTAAAGATAAATTTTTAAAACTTTAACCTAAAAGATTTTCTAAAATTTTTGCATTATCCAGAGCTTTTCTGGACTGACTGACAGTTACTCTGCGCATATATGTGCGGAGAGCTTCCCGGATAAGTTCACTTCTTGTCCGCTGTTCGTCATTTGCAAGACCATCTACTTTATTCAGAAATTCGTCAGGCATAGTTACTAAAATTTTGGCCATTTTACTAACCCTCCTAATTGATACAATTACATTTTAACATATCTTTTATATTTCCGCAATATCTATTTTAAACATTTGTATCAAAAATTTATCAAATATTTTTTGTTTAAGAGTTCTGTATTGTATAATAAGTCTGCAATAAAGCTTAAAATATCACTCTATTGCCGTATTTAAGCAATTATCCTGTCGGGCTATAGACAACTTTTACACATTTGAAATATTATAATTTTTGTAAATTTAAGAAAGGAGTTTTTAGATGGACGAACACAACTACCATGATGACTGCTTTTTATGCAGACATCCGATTTTACGTCATACTTTGATAGGTATTCTGGTATTTTTAGGTGCATTTGCCGCATTTTACGTTGTAACAGACTGGCATTTCAAAAGAATGCTTGATCCCGGTGTTCAGATGAGAAAAATGGAAAAAATGATGCTTCGTGATCAAAAGCGTATGGACAAAATGATTAGGCGCGAAGCAATGCAGGACTTTAACTTTCAAAGAAAAGCCGAAAACTTTATCCGTGTTGAAAAAAATCCGGACAATTACAAGATTATAATTGACCTACGTCCGTTTGATAACGACGAAAAAAATGTCGAAGTTAAAACAAACGGCAATATGTTAACGGTTACCGCTGCGGGAGAAACAAAAAAACACGGACACGAAATGATTACGAAAGTTTCCCAGAACTTTATGTTTGATGAAAATGTTGATTTGAATAAAATCAATAAAATCCGGGAAGGAAATGACTACATTATTTTTGTTCCGATAGAAGAATAATTTGGATTAAATAACGGAAAACGCCCGGTTTAATATCGGGCATTTTCTGTTTGTGATAAAATTTGGTTATGAAAAGAATTCTGATAGTGGACGATTCCGAAAAATGGGTTCAATACCATGAAACGGCGCTTAGAATGTTGTTTAAAGACGGCATAGCCATTGACACGGCAAATTCTGCGCGCGAAGGGGTTGATAAGTTGATGTTTTCACTGAATGAGCCCTATGATATTATTTTAACGGATATGCAGATGGAACCTGATTTTTTGCCGCTTCTGGCAGGGGAATGGTTCATTAGACAAATTCAAATGTTTAAAGAGTACAAAGATACAAAAGTGGTGATAATTTCTGCATCGCCGGATATAAAATCAATTGCTGAAAAATACGGTGTTGATTATATTCCGAAATACAGCTGCAGAAGTGAAGAGAGTTATAAGAGGATTGGAGAATTATGATTAAAAACTTAACAAAAATACTGGCAGTACTGGTTTTATTGACCGGAGTAACCTTTGCGGCGGAAGAAGCTGCACAAGAGGTTACACAGGTTTGTGCAAGCCACATTCTTGTAAAAACAGCAGCGGAAGCGGTACAGATAAAAAAAGATTTAGATAACGGCGGAGATTTTGCATATTATGCACAGTTATATTCACTGTGTCCTTCAGGCCGGAACGGCGGAGATTTAGGGTGCTTTGGCAGAGGACAGATGGTGCCGTCATTTGAGAAAAAAGCATTTTCTATGAATGTCGGAGAAGTCTCAGACCCTGTAATGACTCAGTTTGGCTGGCATCTGATTAAAATTAACGATAAAAAGTAAGCTATATTCAAAAATCAATAGTTACCTGTTCTTACTTTTATTCATAAGTCCTGAAAAATTTTTCAAGTATTTGTGATAAAATAAAAATATGTTCACAGGGATTATAGAAGAAATCGGAATAGTCAAAGGATTTACTAAAAAAACTCACGGTGCTGATATTGTTGTGGAGTGTTCAAAAGTATTAAAGGACACCACGACAGGCGACAGTATCGCGATTAACGGCTGCTGCCAGACAGTTACGGAACTGGATGAGTGTTCTTTTACCGCAAATGTAAGCGATGAAACTTTAAAAATTTCAACCCTCGGGAATTTCAAATCCGGCGACAGGGTAAATCTTGAACGTGCGCTTACCCCGTCAAGCAGAATGGGCGGGCACATTGTTCAGGGACACATTGATTGCAGGGGGAAATTCCTGCGGTTTGAAAAACTCGCTGATTTTTATAATATGACATTTGAAATTCCGCACACAGAAAGCAAATATGTGGTTTACAAAGGGTCAATTGCCGTTAATGGCGTAAGCTTAACGGTAGCAGACATAAGAGATCATATTTTTACCATTGCAGTAATACCGCACACATACCAAAATACAACCCTTAACACCCTAAAAAGCGGAGACTTTGTAAACATTGAAACAGATATTTTAGGCAGATACATTGAAAAATTTTTGTCTGTGAACGATAATAATAGCAAACTTACAGAAGATTTTTTAAAGGAGAACGGATTTATATAATGGAAGATTTCAAATTTGATTCAATAGAAGAGGCTCTAAAGGATTTTGCGGCAGGGAAACCGTTAATAGTCGCAGATGATGAAGACCGCGAAAACGAAGGGGATTTAATCTGTTCAGGCCAGATGGTTACACCAGAAATCATAAAATTTATGGCAGAAGAAGCAAAAGGGTTAGTGTGCCTTGCAATATCAAAAGAAATTGCTCAAAAACTCGACCTTCCGCAAATGGTTGAACAAAATTCAGAAGGGATGAAAACAGCTTTCACAGTAAGTATTGATGCTGCGGAGAAATACGGTGTAACGACAGGGATTTCGGCGTTCGACCGTGCAAAAACCATAGAAGTTGCAATTGCACCGGATGCGCTTCCGTCAGATCTTCGCCGTCCGGGGCATATGTTTCCGTGCGTGGCAAGAGAGGGCGGCGTCCTCACAAGAACAGGCCATACAGAAGCCGTTGTTGATTTAGCAAAACTCTGCGGTCATATTCCGGCCGGCGCAATGTGCGAAATTATGGATTCCGACGGACATATGATGCGCCGCGATAATTTGAGAAAATTTGCTGACAAACACGGTATTAAATTCATCTCTGTTGCAGAACTCATCGCTTACCGCCTGAAATCCGAAAAATTCGTAACCCGCGAAGCTGAAGCCGATCTCCCGACAAAATACGGACATTTTAAGATTTACGGCTACAGGAATAACCTCACAGGACAAGAACACGTGGCGCTTGTAAAAGATGACGGAAGCGATAAAATTCCGCTTATCCGGGTTCACAGTGAGTGCCTGACAGGCGATATTTTCCACAGTTTAAAATGCGACTGCAATTCACAGCTCCACGGAGCACTCAGAAAAATCGAAGAATACGGCAAAGGTGCTCTTATCTACATCAGAGGCCACGAAGGCCGCGGAATCGGACTCATTAATAAAATAAAAGCCTATCACCTGCAGGAATGCGGACAGGATACGGTTGAGGCAAATATTTCACTCGGGTTCAAACCGGATTTGCGCGACTACGGCGTCGGCGCCCAGATTATCCTTGATTTGGGATTTAATAACTTTAACCTTATTACAAACAACCCGAAAAAAATCGTCGGATTGAAAGGTTACGGCTTAACAATTCATGACATTGTTAAGCTTGAATCTGAAATAACATGCTATAATAGACGTTATATGGAAACAAAAAAACAAAAAATGCAGCATATGCTATAATATTTTATTATATGTCGTTTAATTGAGGAATTAAGAAACATGACTAAAATTTTTCAGGCAAAACCGCTAACTGAGAACGAATACAGGGCATTTGAAAGTGTTTACAACGACTTCCGCGACAGGGCAAAACGAGAATACAAATTTGAACTGGAACCGCTGGATTACAAAGGGTTTATAGATGCAATAAGAAAAGAACTCATTCAATGCATAGTGCTTTTGGAAGACAGTATTCCGACTGCGTTTTTGATTTATACAACATCAATATCGGAAGCTGTCGAATTAAACATCATCCACTGCTGCAATATGGAAAACATAGAAGAACGCAGCAGGTATTTAATAAAAGAATTCCTTAATGAAACTGAAGAAACCCGCGAAGATAAAGTCGTATGCTATCCGATGCTCGGCGCACAAAAAGAGCTTATACACGAAGTTGCAAAATACGGATTTAAATTCATCGGAATAGTGGTCTTGCGATTTATGATGTTCGGAACAAATTCCAAAGAAATTTTTAAGATGTATGAACCTGAACCTCTGCCGGAAGGCTATACCCTGAGCGGATGGGATAATAAATATTTTGACGATGCGGTAAAAGTTGTGAATGAAGCATTTGAAAATAGTGCGGATGCGTTGTTTGACCCGAGGTTTAAAACTGAAGAAGGCACCAATGACATTATCCATAAAATTGTTGAAAATGTTTATGCGGAATTTCTTCCGGAAGCAACAACAGTTCTTCTCTATAACGGAAAACCGGCAGGCTTTTGCTTTATGAATCTGACAGGCGGACGAATTGCAAACATTCCGATATTCGGACTGCAAAAAGAACATCAGGGGAAAGGGTTATCAAAATTAATGCTTGCAAATTCGCTGAAAGAACTGATTAATATGGAAGAAACAGGGAAACGACCTCTGACAGAGGTAAATACAACAACAGAGACAAATAATTTTCAGGCATTAAAGCTATACAGACACCTCGGCTTCAAAGAAGATTACAACTATCCGCAGGCGTATCTGGCATAGAGTTTTTCAAATCTAATCCGGTCGCTTTCGTCCGGTTTCTTGGATTTACAATATAGAAATAAAAAAGAGATGACAAAAATCATCTCTTTTTTATCCTAAAACATTTCTCTAAGTTCCTGCGGGGTCTTGCCTAGGGCTTCAGCGAGGTCTTTTTCGCTTATATTTATGTACCTTGTGCCATCAGGCCCCATTGGAGCTTTACAATTCAAATCCGTACCGCCGCCTATGATATTATCCATAACCATTTCGGGCGACAAGCCCATTTTACGGCAGAAATCATTCAAAGTTTCATTATCGCCGACTTTAAAATTATAGCTGTTACTTAAATTCAAAAAACTTTTTTTATAGGAGACATTACCGTCTTTCATCGCATTGTTAAAGTATTCGTTGCCGACCTCGTTAACAGGTTTACCGCTACCTGCCGTATTATAGCCGTTGCCAAAGACACTGTTTAACTTCGTCTCCTGCGTTTCACCGGTTATGTTTTCTTTTTTTCCAAAGGGGTTGACTCCGTTCACACCATTGACTTCTAAAGACATGATAGCTCTCCTTGTGTTATATAAGTTCTCTTACTTATATAAAAAATTCCAGAGTTAAAGGATTTCAGAAAAGCATATAATTCGTTACAAACTTAACAATCTTCTAAAAGTTTTAAAATTTTATTTACAGGTTCAATTAACTCTTCAACAGGGCAATTTTCATCGAGTTCAAGCGTAATTGTCGGGATTCCATGCTCAATCCCTGCGTATGTTCCGAAACTTCCGGGGGTCGGGTATCCGATTGAAGCTTCTACTGGATAATTTATAATCTCTGCGATTTTTTCACAAATTTCTTTTGCGTCCCCGTCGTAGTTTACAACCTTAAAAGGAGCGTGGAGAGTGAGAATAAGTTTCGGATGGTATTTTTCAATTATAGAAACGACAAACTGAGTTTCTATCTCACTTGCAGGTTTTTCACCTCCAAAAAATTCGTTTTTCTCGGTTAATTTCCAATTTTCTGCCGGAAAATTTCTGTTTAAATCAACCCCGTTTGAATTTGTACGAACACCCACAGCCATTCCGTCAGGGTTTAGGCACGGAATAAAAAGGAGATTACTTTCGTTATTTTCCAGATAATTTTCTATTAAAAAATTTCCCTGCGGCTCATCACCGTGAAACACCCCGATAACTAAAATATTTTTCGCGGTTCTGCCGCCTTTCAGGACAATTTCTCTACCTTTAGCGGATTTAGTTTTTTCAAGAATTTCCATCAATTAAAAAGCGCCTCAATAAATTCTTCTGAATCAAAGTCTTTCAAATCTTCCATCTTTTCGCCGACACCGATGAGTTTTACAGGAAGCTTCAGTTCTTTTGCAACAGCAATCACAATTGCGCCTTTGGCGGAGCCGTCGAGTTTTGTGAGGGCAACTGAGGTGAGATTTACAGCTTCTGTGAAAACTTTTGCCTGCTGCAAACCATTCTGACCTGTGTTGGCATCAAGAACAAGTATACATTCTCTTAAACTTTCAGGCGCGTTTTTGTCTATTACGGATTTAATCTTTGACAGTTCTTCCATAAGATTAAATTTATTCTGCAGACGCCCTGCAGTATCGACAAGAACAACATCATAGTTTTCACTCTTTGCTTTCTGGATTGCCTCATAAACAACAGAAGCGGGATCCGCCTTGTCGCGGCGGACAATATCAGCACCCGCACGCTTTGACCAGATATCAAGCTGTTCTTCGGCAGCGGCACGGAAGGTATCGCCTGCCGCAATAAGAACTCTATTCCCTTCATTTTTAAATTTATATGCTAGTTTCCCGATAAGTGTAGTTTTACCCACACCGTTTACGCCCGCAATAAAATAGATATTCAGGGCACCAGCAGTATAATTTAAATTATTGCTGCCAGCCGCTTCCAGAGTTTTTAAAAATTCGGATTTCAGATAATTTTTAACATCTGAGGGCTTAATTTTATTCTGGTCACGGAGGTTATCAACGAGTTCTGCCGCGTAATTTACGCCTAAATCCGCACTTATCAGCATATCTTCCATATCATCCAGAACGAATTCCGAAAATTCATCTTCCTGCTCGACAGAATTTACGACATTTCCGACAAGTGCCTGTGCCGTATTCGAAACAGCCTTTTTTAAATTATTAAACCCTTCCGAGAAAAATTTAAACATTATTGAAGTCCGTTTTCAACAATTACCTTAGCAAGAATACCGTTGATAAAAGATGCACTGTCATCTGTTGAATATTTCTTTGCAAGTTCAAGCGCTTCATCAACAACAACCTTCATAGGCGCATCTTTAATATACAGAAGTTCCACAATCGCAATTCTTAAGATATCCTTATCCATCTTAACAAGACGCTGTAAATCCCAATTTCTTGCGTGTTTTTGGATAATATCGTCGATTTCTTTATGATGTTTCTGGAACTGTTCTGCGATTTCAATTGCATACTCTTTTACTTCATTCTGGGAATCGAGTGTGGTAAATTCAGCAATTTCCAGAGCGAGCATAGCTTTTTCCGCAATATCAATCATCTCGTTAATTCTGCCTGTCATATCCGATGTCATCGGGAGAGGTACCGGAATATTCGCAACTCCGATTGGTCTATTTAAATTTGTTTCGTGTTCAGCCTCATATGTATCAATTTTGTCGCGCATATCAATTAACGCACCGAGTGCAATTTTCAATTCATCGCTTGCGTTGCTTGTCAAAATTCTGACTGATTTCAATATAATATCCTGCAAATCATCTTTTGAATAATTTGCTATTTTTTTATCAAACTGTGAAAAAAGTATAAATGCTAATTCTCTTGCGGCTCTGCGGGCTTGCATAAATTTACCTCATAATTATAATCTACAAGAGGAATGCTAACATGAAAAAATCTGCAGTACAAGAGGAAGGATTTTAATAACCGCTACAAAAGTTCTGCGGCGCGGTAGGAGCTTCTGACAAGCGGCCCTATCTGAAAATATTTAAACCCTACCTTATGAGCAAGCTTTTGCAAAGATTCGTATTCTTCGGGAGTGTAATATTTGGCAACCGGGAGATGCGCTTTAGAAGGCTGTATATACTGACCTATTGTTAAAATATCAACACTCGCTTTTTTTAAATCACAAAGCGTTTCTTCAATCTGCAAGGGAGTTTCTCCAAGCCCTATCATAAGCCCTGATTTTGTCGTGAGATTTCCTCTCTCTTTTACATATTTTAAAACTCTTAGAGATAAATCGTAATTTCCCTGCGGACGGGCGGTTTTAAAAAGTTCCCTGACTGTTTCTATATTATGATTAAAAACATCGGGATGTGCTTTTATAATCTTATCCAGAGCAATAGTATCCCCTTTAAAATCCGGAGTTAGAATTTCGATTTTAGTATCAGGGTTAAGTGTTCTTATCTCTTCTATACAGCGGACAAAGTGTTCAGCCCCGCCATCGGGCAGGTCATCGCGGGTCACGGAGGTTAAAACAGCATACTTTAACCCTAAATCTTTTATAGCTTCTGCAACATGGCGCGGTTCCTTTTCATCAAGCGGTTTCGGCCGTTCAGAGGAAATATTGCAGTAGCGGCAGTTCCGAGTACAGACATTTCCCATAATCAAAAATGTTGCTGTATTTTTTGTATAACATTCATTCTTATTCGGACAGCGTGCATTTTCGCAGACTGTAGTCAAGCACCTGTCTTTCAGTATCCGGCGGACGTTTCGGGTGGTATCAGTATCTATTATCGGTCTTTTTAAATACTCTGGCAGTCTCTCTCTCATAAACTTATTATACAATAATTTGCGGGAATATTGAAAAATTTTACAAATATATTTATAATATATAGTATAAAGGAGATGAAAAATATGAAAAATATAGCAGTTTTATTATGTTTGTTAACATTTGCCTCCGGTGCGTTTGCTGCAGGAACTGAAATTATTATGCCGGAAGGTGGATTTCAGGCACTTGACAACCCTGTTTTGACAGAATCCGAGTACAAAGAGTCTCTTCGTAACAGTTCTAAAAAGAAAACACAAAAAGTTGAACCTCAGGAAACAAAAACTTACGAAAGAAAAGTTAAGTTTGGTTCTCAAAACTTGAACACACCGAATGCTTACTGGAACCATGGCAGAGTAAACTTTGGTACAGGCAACTTCGGCAACGGCGCAGCAGGTCTGAACCGCTGGTAATTACAACCATTGAAACAATATAGGTATTTTTGTTGGGCAGGTATGCCCAACCGACAGAACCGCAGGGAGAGAAACATGTGTCATTGCGAGGCGTTAGCCGAAGCAATCCAGCCTTTTATGTGAATGGTGAGTAGTGAATGGCTCAACAAAGATTAGTCCCTTCACTCTTCACTCATTACTCTTCATATTCCAAAAGCTGGATTCTTTCGGGCTGAAGCCCTCAGAATGACGTAAAATTCCATAGCGTCTTAGTTTGGCAGGTATGCCCAACCTACCTCACTCCTCGCCCCTTGCGGGATACAAAGGGAGCTGGCGAGGAACGAGCCTTGCGACCCTGTATGCCTTGTGCTGAGGGAGGAATTTCTTAGCGAACAATGGTGAGCTTAGAAATTCGGGGGATGGGTATGATAACCGTTATAAAGATGCTAAGGAAAGCTATGCGGAATCGCATTATCGTCGAATGCAACGGCAAAGCGATTGCGGGTTGTAGCCCGCAATGACGATAATGACTATCATAGTTTAAACAAGCATTCATAAATTCCTTCGGAATACGTAGGATGCGCAAAACATATCTCTTTCAGTCTGCTGACAGAAATATTGTTTTGTATCGCAATAAGAATTTCCTGAATCATAGCCGAGGCCTCTTTTGATACAATGTGCGCACCGACAATTTTATCCTCCTGTGATAAAATCTTTATAAATCCGTCCGTTGAATTGTCACAGTGGGATTTCCCGAGTGCGGAGATTAAAAGCGAGGCTTTTTTATATGTCCCTTCTTCCAGATCCTGTTCTCTTTTCCCTGCCCAGGCAATTTCAGGATTACCGTAAATTACAGACGGAACAAGATTTTTATCAAACGGGATTTTATCAATATGTTCAATTGCCTGTTTTGAGGCAAAATGCGCCAATTGAATTGCACCGCAGACATCTCCGATAAATGTCACACCGTCAATTTTTGAAACTTCACAAGCTTTTCTCCCGATTGCAATAAGAACGCATTCCGGCTGTAAAATTTCTCCGTTTGTCAAAAGTACTTTTTTATCGTCGATTTTTTCCACTCCGACGCCTGTAAAGAATTTAATTTTTTTAGTCTTAAATATTCGCTCGACACGTTTGGAAACGTCTACATCTGCAAGCGGAAGTAATTTTTCAGCAAGTTCGACAACTGTTACCTCAACCCCGAATGCCGCAAAAATTCTCGCCCATTCAACTCCTATTGCGCCCGAGCCGACAATCAGAATACTTTTTGGAAGTTTTTCAAGATTTAAGACATCATCGGAAGTTAAGATAAATTTTCCGTCAGCTTCCATACCTTTGAAACTGCGGGGTTCTGCACCGGAGGCCGCTATAATTTCGCCGCACTCAAAAATCTCACCTGCGGCTTCAATTTGATTTTTGGAAAGAATTTTCGCTTCTGCGTTTATGACATTTACTTTAGAATTTTTCAAAGAAAGCTCCAGATTTTTGCGCAGTTTTTCGACAATTTGATTTTTGTGCTCCATAATTTTTGAAAAATCAAAGTTAACATTTTCAGCACAAATTCCAAGAGATTCGCAGGACTTTAATTCTTCATATATTTCCGCGGAATGCAAAATCGCTTTGGTAGGAATACAGCCTTTATTAAGGCAGACTCCGCCGACTTTGTCTTTCTCAAACATTACAACGGATAATCCATTTGCGGCAGCGTGAAATGCCGCAGTATATCCGGCCGGCCCGCTTCCGATAATTCCTATATCATAATTTTGCGCCATTAAACCCCTCTCTTATCTTGTGTAAACACGCGGCAGACGAACCTTCAAACGGCAGGTAAGTTCATAATTGATTGTCCCGAGGATATTTGCCCAGTTATCGACAGTATTTTTCTCGTCTATGAGTGAAATAATGTCCCCGATATTAGCCTCAACCCCGGTTATATCAAACATCATCTGATCCATTGTAATGTTTCCTACCTGCGGAACCTGTTTTCCGTTCAAGGTGCCGAAAATTTTATTTGACAAACAGCGTGAAACACCGTCAGCATACCCGATTGGAATTGTCGCAATGATTCTGTCGCCGTTTGCGATAAATTTATGCCCGTAGCTTACGCCCTCACCGTTCTTTGCCGTATGAATATTAACAATTCTTCCTTTTAAAGACATAACAGGTTTTAAATCAGGACGAAAGCCTTTATCATCCGGCATATCTGTCCATAACCCGTAGAGTGCAATCCCAACACGGCGCATATTGGATTTCGGGATATCATAACACATTGTGCCGACTGTATTTTGAATATGCAGTAATAATCCCGTTGTATCAATTTGTGATAAGATTTTATTCCACTTATCTATCTGCAATTGAGTCTTTTCACGGTTTTCAGCATTGGCAAAATGGGTAAAAATTCCGAGAAGATTTAAGTAGTCTGCCTTTTGTGCTTCCCTGATAAAATCAACAGCCTCATCTGCGGAAACCCCTATTCGATTCATGCCTGTATCGAGTTTTATATGAACTTTCGGTTTAATCCCCGTTCTTTCAAAAGCTTGCTTACAGGCGGCAAGGTGTTCTTTTGAAAATATTGAAATAGCAAGATCCGCATTGACTGCACTTTCAACCGCCCACACAGGAACTGCTCCGAGAACGAGAATATCTGCGGTTATTTTTGCATTTCTCAAATCAACACCTTCGTCAATTGAGGCAACCCCGAGCATATCAAACCCCGATGCCAGAAGTGTCGGCGCAAGCATTACAGAACCGTGACCGTATGCGTCGGCCTTCACAACGGCAAGAAGTTTGGTATTTAAAGGAACATTTTTTCTTATTTCTTTTGCATTATGTGCAAGGTTTCCTATATTAATCTCAACCCAGGAATCCCTGTGAATATTTACTTTAGTTTGTCTTATGTTTTTCATGGCGTAAATATTATATAACAGAAAATCCGACGGAGCAATTTTATTACGGCAAGCAATTTGCTGTATTTACTAAACGGAAATTTTCATATATAATATCAGTGTATGAAAAAGTTTTCTATAGGAATAGATTTAGGCGGGACTAAAATCCTCATCGCTCTTGTGAACAAAGAAACAGGAGACGTCATTCATTACGTAAAGAAGAAAACCAAAAAAGATAAAGGCCCGCAGAATATTATCCGAAAAATGGTCAGCGGAATTGAAGAACTGCTTGAAGAGAGTAAATTCAAACCGGAAGATATTGACTCAATCGGAGTCGGAGCGGCAGGTCAGGTTGACAGGGAAAACGGGATTATTATAGGCGCACCGAACCTCGATTGCTATGATTTGAATATTAGGGAACATTTGACAAGCCACTTTAATCTGCCCGTATATCTCGGCAATGACGTTGAGATTGCGGCAATGGGCGAGATGAAATTCGGCGCGGCAAAAGGCTGTGACGATTTTGTCTGCGTATTTGTGGGAACAGGCGTCGGCTCATCCATTGTAAAAGACGGAAAAATTATCCATGGTGCCACCGGAACCGCCGGCGAAATCGGACACATGATTGTTGATTTGAACGGCAGGCAATGCGCCTGCGGAGCACACGGGTGTCTTGAAGCTTACGCCTCCCGCTCGGCTATTGAAAAACGTATTGAAGGTGCACTTAGAAAAGGCCGACATTCTGCAATTCTTGATTATATAGAAACAGGAAAATCAATAAGTTCAAGTATGATTCAAAAATCCATAGAACGCGAAGATGAACTCGTAATCCAATGTGTAAATGAAGCTGCGGAATATTTATCGGGCGGGCTTGCCAGCATAATTAACTTTATCAATCCGAAATTAATAATCCTCGGCGGAGGTTTGATTGAAGCTGTTGATTATTTTTACAAAACCACAATCAAAAAAGCGCGTGCAAAATGTCTTCCTGTTCCAGCAACAAAAATAGAGTTTAAAAAAGCGCAGCTGGGCGACTATTCGGGCGTTATAGGCGCTGCTTTTCTGGAATAATCTTGAAAATTCCCGAAAATATAGTATAATAAATACAAAACACAGGGTCTTTCAATGAAATTCTTTGATAAAATAAACGAAATACGACGAAAAATTTCCGAAGTAGAAAACAATATCTATAGCGGAAAACAAGACTATCTGGAAATTTACGAACGTAACCTTCAGTTAGAGAAAGAAATAGAAGAACGCACACACGAGCTTAATGTAGCAAATAAAAGAATGCTAACAATCCAGCACATCTGGGATATGATGAATTCTTCAAAACCGCTTGTAAGCGTAATGGAGACAATCGTAAACACAATTCAGGGAGAACTCGGATATCTCCATTGCACCATTATGCGAAAACTCACGGATGAAAATGGAGATTATCTTACTGTTCTTGCAGAAGCGCAGGATGTCACGATTAAGCGGGCAGATATGGTATTAAAAGACCCTATTCAGACCAGACGCCTTGCTTATACTAAAGAATCAATCTTTGCAAAAACTCTTGAGAACCGAGAGATCAATCAAACAACAGATATAGCAAGCACCCTCTATGCAATCATGCCGGATATTTCAGAGGAATTAGTCCAAAAGGTTCTCGAGGATAAATCAGTCAAATCAATTATTACAATTCCGCTTTATTCAAGAGAAAAACCATTCGGTATCTTCGGAGTATTCTCATCCCGTGAAGAACTTGCAAAATCGGAAACAGATTTTCTTTCAATGTTCGCGCAGCAGATAGAAGTTGCGATAACTGTTGCGGATTTGTTTGAAGCTGTAAAAGAACAGGCTGTAACTGACGGACTTACCGGATTATATAACAGAAGATTTTTTGAAGATTACATAAAAAAAGAAGTAACCCGTTCCCTGCGTAACAACCAGCCGTTCAGCTTAATCGGACTTGATTTGGATTTTCTGAAACATATTAACGACAAATTCGGACATGCATACGGGGATATTGCTATTAAAACCGTTGCTGATGTTTTAAAGAAAAATGCTCGTTCAATAGATATTGCCGCAAGAATGGGCGGGGAAGAATTCAATATTCTACTCCCTGGTATCGGTTCTGAAGGTGCAATGGTTGCGGCCGAACGTATCAGAAAAGCCATTGAAGAAAGAGAGCTTGATACAATAGGTCATATCACGGCAAGTATCGGGGTCGCAACGTTTCTGGAGCACTCCGACAACCTTGAAGAACTTATGGAACTCACCGATCAGGCAATGTATAATTCCAAACGCAACGGAAGAAACAGAGTAACGCTTGCAAGCACAGCCTCTGAAATTTCGTGGCAGGAAATTGCGGTTAATACCTTCACTGATATTTTATCAAAACACAATATGCCTATTCCGCAGGCTCTTTGTGATGAACTTTGCGAAAAACTGAAAAATAACCAGTCGCAAAAAGAAATCCTTTATTCCGTTGCAGATATCCTGACACAAACCTACAACCCGCTCCACGAAAACGGGCTGGTTAAATCTAAACTTCTCACGGCAGTAAGCCTTGCAAAAAGATTTGACCTTCCGAAAGAGGAAATTGACAAACTTAAAATTGCCGTTCTGCTCTATGATATCGGCAACCTTATGCTGCCTAAAGAATTGCTTTTAAAGACTACGCCGCTTACAGAAGATGAGAAAAACCATATAAAAGAACACCCGCTTATTGCGGCAAAAGAAATTCTCCAGCCGATTTCATACATTCAAGATATCATTCCGATAATTGAACACCACCACGAAAACTGGGACGGAACAGGTTATCCTGCAAAAATTGCCAAAAATGAAATTCCGCTGACATCTCAAATTATTCTGATAGTTGACGCCTACTTTGCACTCACAGAACAGAGAACCTACAGAAGCAAACTTTCTCCGCAGGAAGCACTTGAAGAAATAAAAAAAGACTGCGGCAAAAAATGGAATGAAACTCTTGTCAATGAATTCATTACACTTATTGAACACGATATAAATTAGCAGAACCTGCCTTATAAAGGCTTAAAAAATTATGAAAGAAAAAGATTTCATACAAACAATAAAAACCATTCTCAATTCAGAATACATAGGCGATGATTGTGCCTGTTTAAAAGATTTTGGAATTGTAGTGACTCAGGACAGCCTTGTGGAAGATATTCATTTCAGACGGGATTTTGCGACCCCTTATCAGATAGGTTACAAATCCGCAATGGTGAATATTTCAGACGTCTGCGCAAGCGGAGCTGAGCCTAAATATCTTACCGTTGCTCTTTCTCTTCCAGAAAATATTACAAAAGAATTTGTGGAAGAATTTTATAAAGGAATGAAAGACGCCTGCGGCAATATTAAAATTGTGGGCGGAGATATCACTGGAAGCGATAAAATATTCATCTCTATAACCGCAATAGGTAAAACTGCAGGGCGTAGAATTTCCTCCAGAAAAAACGCAAAACCGGGACAAAAAATTGTAGTGTCAGGCTCTCACGGCTCAAGCGCGGCAGGGCTGCAAGAACTTTTAAGCGGCAAACGCGGCGGGGAATTTATAAAAAAACATCTCATGCCGGAAGCACAATTGGAATTTTCTAAAAAAATATCCTCAAATATTCAGGAGGATTATGCTATGATGGATACATCGGACGGGCTTATGGATGCACTGTCGCAAATAGCTGAGGCAAGCGGAGTCTTGCTGGATATTGATTTCAATAAAATCCCGTACGATAAAGAGATTGAGAAATTTGAAAATTACAAAGACCTTATACTCTTTGGCGGCGAGGATTACCAGCTTGTCGCAGCACTTACTGACCCGCAGGATTTCACGGTAATCGGCGAGGTTAAAGAAGGCAGAGGAGTTAAAATAGGTCAAAAAATTTACACAAAAGACGAAGTTGAAAAACATTTGTTTAACCACTTTGAGGAGAAGAAATGAAAACCAACGCAATAATAACCGCAGGCGGAACCTCATCCCGCTTCGGCAATAAAAATAAATTACTCGAAAAAATTAACGGCAAAGAAGTGATAAAATATACTGTTGACGCTTTTAGATATGCGAATGTCGATAATATAATAATTTGCACAAATCCTTCCATAATGGAGGAAATGCAGGAACTTTTTAAAGGCTATGAAAACATAAAAATAATAGAAGGCGGAGCCACAAGACAGGCATCAGTTTATAACGGGCTGAAATTTGATACCTGTGATTATGTGGTAATCCACGACGGCGCAAGACCTATCATTTCAACGGAACTTATCAATATATGCATTGAAATGGTGAAGGAAGTAAAAGCAATATCTGTTATGACCAAAACCATCGACACGATAAAAGAAGTCGAACACGGGAAAATCGTAAGAACAATTGACCGTTCAAAGTTATACAACACCCAGACCCCGCAGGCTTTTGCTTATGATTTAATACTGAAAGCCCACGAAAAATTTGCAGGAAAAAACTTCACAGATGACGCCGGTATGGTAGAAGAACTCGGGCAAGATGTATATATTATTGACGGAAGCTACAAAAATATTAAAATTACAACCCAGAATGATATTGACCTTGCTAAAATATATTTGAGTTAATAAAAGTTATTATTAATAGCAATTTTTTCTTTTTCTGTTTTTAATATAGTTAGTTTCCCAAAATGTGTAGGAAAGTAAAATGACAGAACAAATACAACGCTCCGGGTTTACAACAATTAATTACGTAACAAAAGACGGTGAACACTGTACAGCGGCAAAAAATAACGGAATTGTCACTATTGTAAGTAATAAAAATGGAATAAGACAGCTTACGCCTGGTAAATTTATGAAAGAGTTTATTGAAAATTTGCCGAAAAAGCGTCTGGAAAATACACCCTCCAGAGATACCGTAACCTTCTCTGGAAACGAGGAAACTACAGCACAAAAAACAACAACAGAACAACCGCAAGCAAAAGAAAATAACCGCCCGTCTAAAACTCTAAAGACTTGGCTTGCAATTGCCGGTGCCGCCTTAATTGCAGCAGGAATTTATTTCCTCACCCGAGGAAAAGGTAAATCTGCAGCACAAAAAACAGCACAGGAACTTTCCGGAGAAACTAACAGAGTTATTCCGGATGCTGAAACAGGATTAAACAATGCAGAAAGAAAAGTTAATCTAAATGAGAAACCCGAAAATAAAAACCCAAAAGCTGCAAACGAAACTAACGGGAAGGATTCTTCCGGAACAAATAAAGATACAACAGCAAAAAATGAAGAACAAGAACCGGAAGTCCTCTTTCCGGATAGAATTATAATACCTGAAAAACCTCCAAAATCCAACGGGAAACGAAACAATAAACAGAAACCGCAAATTATTGTGCTTGAGGATAACGTTAAACCTGAAACTCCAAAACAAACTGCAAATCCGGCTAAAAAAACAGAAGGCACCACTGCAAAAACAGATAAAAAAACTGCAGAAACTCCAAAACAGCAAGATTCAACTCAATCAAAACGGATGCAGCAGGATGACGTTTTAGAACAGCTAAAGACTCAGCAAGATGAGATTGATAAACAAAATCAACAAATAATTGATGATGCAAACAACCTTGTTGCGGCACTCCTTGTGGAAGAGGCATTGACAGGCGGCGGCAAAAAAGCCGCTGAAACCGCAAATGATGTTATTGCAGATATTTCTAAAAAATTTAAAGAGAATATGGATGAAGCTGCCGCCTGGATAGAGGATGTCGCACACAGAAAGCCTGCGGATGAAGTACGCCCAAAATCCACCGACAATTTATTTACAGAGTCTTCTGATGATTCATTCGGACTGACAGATAATTACAAATCAGATTATAATAATTTAAATAATCAAATAGATGATATAATTGATGATTCATACGACAGTATGAGAACTGATCTTCCCGATAATGAAATGTATAACAATGACTATTTAACCTCACCTATTGATGATTTCAGCAGCGGATTTGACGGCTTCGATGACTTTGGAATTATGTAAACATTCATATATCTTAATATATGTTCTTTATAATAGCAAATTTTCAACTTTAAACACCTTACAATATATAGAAAATAATAAAAGGGGAAAATAATATGGGTTCACTGGCCGTAGGCATGAAGATGATTTATAGCGGAGTAAAAACTATTTTTAAAAAAGGCAGTAATGTAGAAAAAGCCGCAGCGAATTTACAATCCGCACCAAAAACAACATTTGCAAAAGATCCTATAACAGGAATTGAAACAATGCAAAGAGAATTCCTCACAAAAACGAAACACGGTGATGATGTTTATAAACTTGTTAAAGTAGAATCGGAAGTACTGGATAACGGGACAAAATCAACAAGAACACATGTTTGGACAAGATGGCCCGGACAGGAATATCATTTTGGTTTCGGCGGAGACGCTGCCGATAGAGTAAAAACAATTTCCATTAAACCTGAGGGCATCCTCGGCGGCAAGCAGATTACAATCAACAAACAATACCGCGAAACTATGGGAATGTCCGCCCGCACAGAAAATTTAGTAAAAGAATACAACGCAAAAGGAGAGCTTGAACATAAAAGTCTTGACTACAGCAACAATAACGGTTATCAGATTAAGGCGACACAGGATAGAGTCTATGATGAATACCCTCTAAATTCTTCTGTCAAAAGTATGTATGAAAATTCTAAGAAAGATTTAAACTACAAACATACAATATCCAGAAAACGTCCGGATGACGAATATTTTCGAACAGAATATTCAAACTACGGCAACTTTAAAGATAAAGGAACACATTACTCAAGAGCAATAGAAGCGAAAGAAAATGCGATAAAAGCAGAAGCCGCCGCAAAAGAGGAAGCTGCAAAAGCAGCAAAACTCGCCGCAGAAAAGGCTGCAAAAGGACTTCCTCGCATAAATGTCGCAAAAGTCCTAAATGGACTCAACATTGAAGAATTAAAAGTTATTGAAAAAGTTCAGCCGAATGGCGGGGTAAAACGCTATTACTTCCTCCCTGAAACAGGCACCGGAAAACGAAAACCCGTAATTACGACTTATGACTATAGAAGCCTCCATCAGGAATGGATTCATAACGGAAAAGCAGATGTAATTTACCTGAAACAACTCGGTAAAGAAGAACCTTATATCTATATGCAAAAAGGCAATTATAAACAAATCCACTCAAAAGATGAAGACGGACGCATAATTGATGAACAGTATTATACAGACGGTTCTAACAAATACTACAGAAAAGGACCTGATTATAACTATTATTACGAAGGTGAAATGAAAAACCCTAATTACGGAAATCATCTTTATGATGATTTTCAAAATCCGATAGCAAAATTCCATTCACATCGTAGAGATATTATTAATGAATGTAGGCCTCCTGTATTATCAAAAGAGCCTAAATATTATATAAACAGCGGTTATGTGCCAAAAGCTGACGAACAAAAAATGCTAAGAGTTAAATCCGATGCAGAAAATGAATTTGTTGATTTAATGGATTTACTAAAACCTTATGAAGCTTAAATTTATTATAACTTAGATAAATCAATTCTTTCAAACGCATCAATAGCAGATGGATTTGTTGCATTATATATTTTTGCTCCCATATATTTAGAATAGTCTTCTAAATCTTCGTATGATTTAAATACTGATACTTCAGCCTGGAGTTCTTCTGCTATAGTCATATCTGGCAAATACCTTCTATTTTCTTTATCATCTTTATCATAACAATGTTTATCATTTATATATAGTTGATTATTTTCATCTACTCCGATATATTTAAACCATGAATTCTCTGCACCCATAAGATAAATAGATTTATAACCAACATTAATTGCAAAATATAAACAACCGACTAAAACTGTTTGAACTTTAGGAGAATACATATTGATTTTATACAGAAGATTTTTGTGTCCAGCATGATAAAAGGGAGTCGAATTTATATCTATATGTCTTGTATTAATATATATCAAATTTATATTTGGGTTGCTTTTAGGAATATCCATTAGGACATTCCAATCTCTAGCTATCTCTGGTAATATTATATTAAGTTTCCAATCTACTTTTTCAATAACAGACTTTACCGATTGATTTAATTTAATTAAATATTCATCATTTTTATTTGCTTCCTTATCGCAAATTGCAGGATCCAAATAGATATAATACTTTGGTTTTAATTCAAAGAAATTTCTCATTAAAGGAAAACCATTAACACAAATCACATCAGCATTATTTAAAAATTTCTTTATATGTTCATTTTTTAATTCATTTTTTATTAATGGAGCATTACCCAAAACCACACAGTTTCTATTTGCATTACAACTCACGCCCCAATTTTGAGTGAAATTGGCCGCCATATTTTTTAGCTTCCGTACTTTAAAAACTTTTTCTAATTTATCAACTTCCCTACAAAGAAACAATGGTAAAATATCCCTTGATGTTTTTTTTATAAATTTACAAAACCCCATAAATACTTCTGCCTTTCATAAATTAGCACAAGCGACTCTTAGCTAAAGAGTCGCTTGTGCAATTTTTAATATCTATTTTTTTGCTTCAACAACAGCCTGAGCTGCTGCAAGTCTTGCCTGCGGAATTCTGAACGGTGAGCAGGATACGTAATCCAAACCAATTCTGTGTGCAAATTTAACAGAATCAGGATCTCCGCCGTGTTCGCCGCAAACACCGCCGACAAGTGAAGGATTTACCTTCTTGCCTTTTTCCATTGACATTTCAATCAACTGACCAACACCTTTTGTATCAAGTGTTTCAAACGGGTTGGACGGTAAGATTTTCTGTTCAACGTAGTTTTTCAGGAACTTACCTTCAGCGTCGTCTCTTGAATAGCCGAATGTCATCTGAGTAAGGTCGTTTGTACCAAATGAGAAGAATTCTGCGTACTCTGCGATTTCATCGGCAGTTAATGCTGCACGAGGAATTTCAATCATAGTACCGAATTTGTAATCAACTTCTACACCTTTTTCAACCATAACTTCTCTTGCTACACGGATGAGAATTTCTCTGGCTGTTTTAAGTTCGTTTACGTGACCGATAAGAGGAACCATTACCCAAGGTTTTACTGCAACGCCTTCTTTTTTCAAGTCACAGCATGCTTCAAAGATTGCTCTAACCTGCATTTCGTTGATTTCAGGATAAGTCAATCCCAGACGGCATCCGCGTAACCCCATCATAGGGTTAGATTCTGAAAGGCTTTCTACTACGTGAAGTAATTCTTCTTTTTCAGAAGCGTCTTTACCCTGAGCTTTCAATGTTGCAACTTCTGCAATCAATGATTCTTTATCTGGTAAGAATTCGTGTAAAGGCGGGTCGAGAAGTCTTACTGTCAACGGTTTGTCGCCCAATGCTTTGAACATTGCATAGAAGTCTGAATACTGCATAGGAAGTAAGTGTTCAAGAGCTTCTTTTCTTGCTTCCGGAGTACCTGCAATAATCATTTTCTGTACCCAAGGGAGTCTGTCCGGATCCATAAACATGTGTTCCGTACGGCAGAGACCTACACCTTCAGCACCGAATTTCAATGCATTTTCAATGTCTTTCGGAGTATCAGCGTTAGCTTCAACTTTCATTTGTTTAATTTCATCTACCCATGTAAAGAATTTGTTCCAGTTGTCGTCAATTCTTGCGTCAACAAGTTTGACGGCACCCTGCATAACAAGACCTTTACCGCCGTCAAGTGAAATTACATCGTCTTTATGGTAAACAGTACCGTCAGCACCGATTAAGATTTCTTTATCCATATCGATTTTTAAATCTTCACAGCCTGAAACGCATGGTTTACCCATACCTTTAGCAACAACTGCTGCGTGGGAAGTAGCGCCGCCTCTGAGGGTTAATACACCCTGAGAAACTGCCATACCGTGAATATCATCCGGACAAGTTTCAACACGTACGAGGATAACTTTTTCACCGGCAGCACCGCGGGTTGCAGCTTCTTCAGTATCAAATACGATTTTACCAACAGCCGCACCAGGAGATGCGTTTACACCGTGGCAAATCTTGTGTGCTTCTTCAAGAGCTTTTGCATCAAAGCAAGGAAGCAATATCTGGTTAACTGTATATGGATCAACCAATTGGATTGCTCTTTCTTTTGAAATAATACCTTCTTCGCACATATCAACGGCAATTTTAACAGCTGCAGCTGCAGTTCTTTTACCGTTACGTGTTTGAAGGATGTACAATTTACCTTTTTCAATAGTGAATTCCATATCCTGAACATCTTTGTAACCGAGTTCAAGTTTTTTAGCAATATCAACGTATTGTTTGTACAACTCAGGCATTTCGTGTTCAAGTTCAGCGATAGGTTTTGGAGTTCTGATACCTGCAACAACGTCTTCACCCTGAGCATTTGTCAAATATTCACCGTAGAATTTATTTTCGCCTGTAGCAGGGTTACGTGTGAATGAAACACCTGTTGCGCAATCGTCGCCCATATTACCGAATACCATTGATTGAACGTTTACTGCGGTACCGAAATTGTGGTCGATTTTGTTCATGTTTCTATAAGCAACCGCACGCGGAATATTCCAGGATCTGAATACAGCCTCAATTGCTTCCTGCAATTGAACGTATGGATCCTGCGGGAATTCTTTTCCGGTAACTTCTTTAATAGTTTGTTTGTAGATAGGAATCAAAGATTTCCAGCCTTCTGCTGAAACTTCCGTATCTGAAGAAACGCCTTCGCGAGCTTTAACTTTTTCAACTTCTGATTCAAAGTATTTTTGTCTGTCCATTTCCCATGCAACAGAACCGAACATTGTCAAAAATCTTCTGTACGAATCATAGCAGAATCTAGGGTTATTTGTTAATTTAACCATAGCTTCAACTGTTTCATCATTCAAACCTAAGTTAAGGATAGTTTCCATCATACCAGGCATGGAAACTCTTGCACCTGAACGAACTGAAACGAGAAGCGGATTTTCGGAATCTCCGAATTTCTGTCCTTTTTGTTTCTCAACGTCTTTCAAAGCTTCTTTAACTTCATCCATTAACCCTTCCGGCATCTTGTTCCCGTGGTTGATGTAATCCATACAAGTTTCTGTTGTAATGGTCAAACCAGGAGGAACAGGCAGTCCTAAATTGGTCATTTCAGCAAGGTTAGCACCTTTACCGCCCAACAAGTTGCGCATATTGGCATTACCCTCTCTAAATAACCAAACACGTTTTTCTGTCATAGTTTTTTCTCCTTTTTCTTACAGAATTAAACGAATAATGAATTATTCTTCTGACTAAATTTTAGCATAAAGAAAATTTTTTTTACAATCCGCCGTTAAAATGATGACAATTCAGGCATGACAAATTAAAAATTTTTCAAAAGTGAAAAGTGAGAGGATGCAATAAAAATCAGCAGTAACTTCACTCCTCACTTTTCCAAAGGCTGGATTGCTTCGCTATTGCTCGCAATGACGTATACGTTCCCGTCACTTGTGGAGGACAACATCGCCCCCTCACCCGGCACTACGTGCCACCCTCTCCCAGAGGAAGAGCGGATTAAAAGGAAACACTTCAACAAAATTACCCTATCACCCTTCACTTAATTTCACTTAAAGGCACATTTAGCGCCTGCGCAACATTCTTACTTTCTAAAATAGTCGCATATACGCGTCTTTTTAAACGGGAACAAATATCTCACTTTATCAGCAAATTTACTTTTTTCTAAATCATCCAGTTGTTTTTTCAAAATAGCTTTTTCTAAAACGACCTTGTTATATAATTCGGAGCAGATAACACTTCTGTCAACATGTTCTTTTAATTTTGCAAGTTGTTCTTCTTTCTCTTTTATTGATTTAATTAACTCTTTCTTCACGACAAAAAAACCTCTTTTAAATATTACGGTTATATAAATCCTTTTTTATTCAGCGACAATTACGCCGTCCGGCGGGCATATATATTTTGCATTGGAGTTGCCCGCGCTTCATTATTAGGATAATCGTAATTTGAAAGTTTTAAATCATTTTTTTAGGTGATTTTGAAATTATACCGGCAATAAATCATACTCATAGCCTATTTTTAAAGCTTTTAAATTTAAAGGCAATAAATGTTTTCTGTGAGCCGGAATAACATTATCAAGGGCTTCCGATAAGGTTTCAACAGAAACGAGCTTGCTCACTTTAGCAAGAATTCCAAGCGCCAAAATATTTGCCATCTTAATGTTGCCGACACTTTCTGCAAGTTTTGTAACAGGTGCAAAAAGATAATTTATGTCCGCTCTGGTTTTTATTTCTTTCGCAAGAGTGGAATTTGCAATCATCCATCCGCCTTTTTTGATTTTAGAGATAAACCTGTCAAAAGATGCCTGATTCAATGCAATAACAAAATCTGCCTCTTTTTTGTTAACAGCGCTGACTTCCTCTTCAGTATTCATAACAATTTCACAGTTAACAGTTCCGCCGCGCATTTCAGCACCGTAGCAAGGGTACCATGTAACCTGATTACCGTTAATCATAAAGGCATTTGCGAGAACTTCTCCCGCAAGCAATACGCCCTGTCCGCCAAATCCTGCAATTATAAAATTCTTTTCCATCACCTTTATTCCTTAATTCTAATTCTATTTATTTACTGTTATATCCTTATATATTCCCGGTTCAAAGATTTTCATCATCTCTTCTCTGACTCTTACGTGCGCCTGCTGCGGAGTCATTTTCCAGTTGGTCGGGCAGGTGCTTAAGATTTCTACAAACCCGAAACCCAACCCCTGCAATTGAACTTCAAAAGCCTTTTTAATAGCCTGTTTAGCCTTACGGATATTCTGCACGGTATCCAGCGAAACCCTTGCAGAAAATGCGGTTCCGTCGCAAAGCGCCACATGTTCCGCAATCTTAATCGGATATCCGTAGTATTCAACGTTTCTGCCTGTCGGAGAAGTCGTTGTAATCTGTCCCAAAAGAGTAGTCGGACCAAGCTGTCCGCCTGTCATACCGTAAGTTGTGTTATTAATACAGATTGCGCTTAAATTCTCTCCGCGCAAAGCTGCATGCAGGCTTTCTGCAAGCCCGATTGACGCAAAATCACCGTCGCCCTGATAAGTAAAGACAAATTTATCAGGTCTGGCTCTTTTGACCCCTGTTGCTTCTGCCAGTGCTCTTCCGTGAGGTGCTTCAATAGAATCAACATCCAAAAAATCATACGCCGTAACCGAACATCCAATTGATGCCGCAAGAATTGCTTTTTCCCGCAAGCCCAATTCGTCAAGGCATTCTGCAACAAGTCTGATTGCGACCCCGTGGTCACAACCGGGACAAAATGAATATTTTATCCCTTTACGTAATGATTCCGGTATTTTAAAAGTTTGTGTAAGTGTCGTTGTCATCGTTTTCCTTTTAAATTTATTTTATTAATTTCTTTATTTCACTGATAATATCATCAACTTCAGGCGGGTTGCCGACCGGTCTGTTAAAGAACTCTACAGGAACTTTTCCGTTCACCGCAAGTTTAACATCCTTGAGCATCTGTCCCATATTAACTTCAATATCAAGGAATATCTTCGCTCTTGATGCGAGTTCTGAAATTCTCTTTGAAGGGAACGGATATAACGTAATCGGTCTAAGCATACCGACTTTCAAACCTTCTTTGCGGCATGTTTTTATGGCAGAACGAACATTTCTTGAAGGGCTGCCAAAACATGTAATTATTAAATCCGCATCTTCCGTTTCAAATTCTTCCCAATCAACTTCGTTTTCCTCAATTTGTCTGTATTTATCAAACAGCTTATTCAGGAAAACGCACTGATTATCTGCAAGCGGAGCGTAAGAACGGATAATTCTGCCCGAACGGCCTTTTGCGCCTGTCAATGCCCATTCTGAATTATCAATTTCCGGATAAGGATATTCGCCGAATTCCACAGGTTCCATCATCTGTCCCAACAAGCCGTCTGCAAGAAGCACGGTAGGATTTCTGTATTTATGGGCAAGGTAGAAGGCTTTATATGTCAAATCAACGCATTCCTGAACTGTTGACGGCGCAAGTACTATTAAATGATAGTCGCCGTTTCCGCCGCCTATAGTTGCCTGATTGTAATCCCCTTGAGAAGGATAAATATTGCCTAACCCCGGACCACCTCTCATTACACTCACAAGAACAACAGGAAGCTGGTCTGAGGTTGCATAAGAAAGGGCCTCCTGCATCAATGATACAGCGCATGAAGAAGATGATGTCATTGCTTTGGCGCCTGTTGAACATGCTCCGATAACCATATTTATAGCAGCGAGTTCACTTTCTGCAGAAACATATCCGCGGTGAAGCTCCTGCATTTTTCCGCTCATAAATTCCCCGATTTCGCTCTGAGGAGTGATAGGATAACCAAAATAGCATTCACAGCCTGCAATAACAGCAGCATTCGCTATCGCATAATTACCTTTCATTAAAACTTTTTTATTTGGTTTTACTAAACATTCTGTCATATTAACCTCTGTAAACTTCCGTAATAGCCAGATCAGGACAACGGGTTGCACACATAGCGCAGCCTATACACTGATGTTCGGGATCGCAGAATTCTACATAGTGATCCCCGAGTTTATTTGTCTTTTCACTAATTTTTATTAGTTTTTTAGGACATTCTTCAATACATAAGTAGCATGCTTTGCATTTGTCCGAATCTATAACAATATGGCTCATTTAGCTTATTCCTTTCCCATGTCTGGGCAATATTATACCACTTTAATACAAAAAAATCCTTTTATCTTTACAATTGTAATAAATTTAGTTAACATTTTGCGCTTATATCATTAATTTGGTAGAATAACAACAGGTATGTGTATTTTTAAAAAGAAAGTAGAGATTAATGACTCCGAATGCAGATGACTTCAATAATATTTTAAACGAAATTAACTCAAAACTTGATTATATGTCGTCTCACAACGACAGACAAGCTATTGATGCGCTTAAGAATCAAATCAGCACGCTTGAAAAAACTTTTAACGAACAGATTCTAAATTTTAATTTTGAAAAAGAAGCTGTTTTGGAAAATATTCAAAAAGAGATTTCTGCAATTATTGAAAAATCAGCAATTTTAAAGGACTTATTTCCACAGGATAATAACGAGAAATTTCAAAGCGTCGAAAATACCATAAATGCAAATCTCGCAAGAGTTCACTCCGAACTAACAGAAACCGTTAAACAGGATTTTAATCAGGTAGCACAAGGAATCGGAGCTTTATATGCACGTATTGAACTATTGAAAAACAATGTAGGAAATAAAGAGGAATTTGAATCTCTAAGATCGGATATTAATCAAATCGTAAGTCATATGTCAGAAATTCAGGAGGTTCTTAATCAGTCTCTCGGGCAAAATCTTAATGCCGTTATTGAAAATCTGTCAATCAGCCAGAACAAAATAGCAGAAGTATATGAAGGCTTAAAACAAAATTCCGATGAAAATTTAAATACTATTATAGAGAATATTAATAAAAGTGAACGTACAATCAACGAAATCAGTGAAGAATTAAGAGAAATTGCCGGCGGAAATATTTCATCTGTTATTGAAAATCTTAATCAAAATGAACAGATTCTAAATAATATCAGGGATGAATTAAGTGGAATTTCGCACGGAACTCTTACCGCTGTAATCGAAAAAATTACAAATAGTGAACGTAATATCACTGAAATTCGCGATGAATTAAGAGAAATGGTTGAGGAAAACATTTCCTCGGTAATTGAAAACATTTCCCAAAACGGACAGACTATCACAACGACCGGTAATGAAATAAAAGATATTGTAAGAGAAAGCCAGTTATCGGTTATAGATACTATCTCAAAAAATGAGGATGTGATTAACAATATTCGTGATGAATTAAGACAAATAGTTGAGGAAAATATTACTTCAACGCTTGAAAATATTCAAAAAAACGGACAGAGTTTTACAAATGCACATAATGAATTGAAAGAAATTGTCCAGGATAACCGGGATGTCATTATTGATTCTATAAGCCAAAATGAAATCGCTATTAGCGGAATACGTGATGAATTAAAAGAAATTGTCCATGAAAATCTTTCATCTTTTATCGACAATCTAGCACAAAATGAACTTACTCTAAAAGGCACCCGCGATGAATTAAGACAAATTATCAAAGAAAACCTTTCGACTTTTGTTGATAACATTGCAAAAAATGAACTTTCAATCAACGGTGTCAGCGAAGAAATTCGGGAAATTATACAGGATAATATTTCTGCCGTAATCGAAAATATTATTAAAAATGAACTTGCGATAACTAATGCTCATGACGAATTAAAAGAAATCGCAAATGATAACCGCACAGCTATTATTGAAAATGTTAACCTGAACGGATTGGCTATCAATAATGTCCGTGACGAATTAAAAGAAATTGCAAATGATAACAGAACCGCTATTATTGATAACCTTGCTATGAATGGCTCCGCTATCAACAGCATTCGCGACGAATTAAAAGA
>CALUTK010000016.1 GCA_944323675.1 Candidatus Gastranaerophilales bacterium
AAACGATTGCGTTTTTCTCTTTCTTTGGTTCGTTTCTTTCTCTTTTAATCGCAATAAAAGAGAAAGAAATGAACATAAAAATAAAATTTATAAAGGGAACAGACTAGTGCCTTTTGCGCATTAGCCTGTTCCCTTATGTTGAAATAAGCGCTTCACTTATTCCACTGCATTTTTGCTTTCGCGCTTTATTTATTTCAGGAATTCAACAGAGATTCTGCCCTAGGGGACAGGGCCACAAGCTCCTACCTCGCCTGTTCCCTTTGTCAAACAAGTTCAGAATGACATTTCGGACAGAAGTTTTTACAACTCTAAAATACAAGATTGTTTTGGCTATTTATTCAACATATTAAGTAATTTTTTATGTAATTTCACATTATGAACTCTGATAATATCAACATTGCGTTCAACAGCAAGCGTATTCAGGGCTACTGTGAAAACATCTTTCGTAGCATTGTCCGCGTCAGGCATATCTAAAAGACTTTTCCTTGAAACACCTACCATTAACGGACATCCAAGAACTCTGAATTCCTCCACTCTGTTTAGCAGTTCAAAATTTTGTTCTCTTGTTTTGCCAAAACCTATACCCGGATCTATTATTATTTTGTTTTTGGCAATCCCTTTTTCATCCGCAAATGCAAGCTGGCGTTTAAAGTCAAAGAATATGTCATCCATTAAATTTTTATACACCGGTGCATCCTGCATATTTTTAGGAGTGCCTTTTGAATGCTGAAGAATAACAAACACCTTATGTTTTGCCACAACATCCATCATGCACCAATCATATGTCATGCCTGAGACATCGTTTATTATTGCGGCACCTGCCTGTATTGTCTTATCTGCAACCACAGAACTTCTTGTATCTATGCTTATCGGAACTTTTATATTTTCTTTCTTTATAAGCTCCATAACAGGCAGAATTCTCTCAAGCTGAACCTCTGCAGGAACCGGATCAGAATACGGCTTTGTTGATTCAGCACCGATATCAATTATGTCAGCGCCGTCTTTTATCATTTCTTTCAAATGTTGGAAAGCCTTTGTTATATCCAAATATTCCCCGCCATCAGAAAATGAATCTTCCGTTATATTCAAAATTCCCATTATTCTTGTTTTGGTGCTTTTCGGATATCTGACGGCTAAAGTTTCTCCGAGTTTTTTCAAACTGAACGGCTGGTACTTCAATTTTGCGGCAATCTTTTGAATTTGGTCTATACTTCCGCCCAGAATACAATCAGATTTTTCGGCTTTTCCTGTAATTACATCTTTATGAGTTGCGCAATCTGCGCCGACAGTAAGAGCCGTTTGTTTTAAAACATTAGCCTGTGCCGGTGTCAATCCGTATATTTTCAAGTTTTTATACTCAAACTTGTCGCATGCTTTCTGTGAATAAACTTCATCAAAACCGATATAGTCTATCTCGTGTTTAATATTATCCGTGATTATTTCTTTTACCCAAAAGTCCTGCATAACATAAGTTTATCACGAGTATAAAATTAATACAATATGCAAGTGAATATATACAAGTCAATCTTTTCTAAGAATCAAATCTGTCGGAAATCTGGTTTACTCTGTGCGCAACCCTTGGAACGTAATGATCCGCAATTTTTACGGTATTATGATAAAGTGTTCCGAGTCCGGAAATAAGAATACAGGTTGCAAGCACCCCGCCGACTATCCCGCAGCCAAAACGGGTTAATCTGTTATTTATTATAGGTTTTATAAACCTTGAAGTTTTAACGGCATCTAATTTTGTAACAAGTCTTTGAGTCAGAACCCTTGCATTATTTTTTAATCCTGCAAAAAGTCCGGTCCCGACTTTTGCGGCCTCTGCGGCCCTTGCTGCCGCTGCGGCTTTTCCTGCTTTACAAGCAGTTTCGGTTTCTTTTAGCATATTGAGAGTATTTTTTTTAACAGCGGTATATCCGGCGCCTGCCGCTCCGCCTGCTACAACTCCGTCACGGATTTCTTCACGCTTCTTTTCTGAAACCTTTGGATGTCTTTCAGATGAACCTGTAAAACTTACCGGACTAATCCTCATCGTCATAATCCGCCTCATCGTCATAGTTATCAGCTTCATCAACAAAATCTATCTCATTATCCGAACCAACTGTAACTTGGTCATTATAGATATTCCCGTTACTATCAATTTTAGACTTTGATTTTTTATTCTCAGAAACCGCACCGGCAACCGTTGTTGAAACACCGGTCGAGAATGCAACGATATCCCCTGTAGTATCGGCTATTGCTCCGGATTTAACTTTTTTAAATTTGCCGAAGAAATTTTTGACTGCCATTGCAGGTTTTGTTTCTGACAAGTTCTTAAATAATTCACAAACAGCCTTGCCAAAAGGGGTTTTAGCAAAGTGTTCATCCCTCAAATTTTTCAGTGAATCAGAAATTTTTTCTCCGAATCTGTCTAAATTTTTTCTGAATTTAACGACTGTCGGATTATTTACAACTTTTTTAAGGAGCTTTCCGGTCTCATTCCACCCTAATTTAGTTCCGACACCCATAACAGCACCGGCACCTACAAGACATAGGGCACTGCCTACTTTTTTAAGTTTCGGCGGAACTTTATCTTCATATTTTTTCAGCCCGTCCATTGCGTCTGTAATGTCATCACGAAGAAGATTTAATTCCTTATCCTGAGAGGATTCGTCATTACCGGACTCTTCATCATACGCTTTAAAATGAACCTGAGAATGCAAACGTTGAGTGAAATTAGGCTGAATCGTTAACATATTTTCTACTACTCCAAATTATTATTTGCCGAATGCTTTAAAAGACATAAATGATTTTTTTTGCGCTTTGTATATTATATATTAATAAATCTTTACAAAGACCCCTTCCGCAAATAAATTATTACATAATACTTTTGATTTGTAAATATATTTACAAAAATTTTATACCTTGAAAAGAGTTTCTTTTCATCAGCTCTCTGTCTATCTTGTTAAGGCAATCCATTTTTGCGCCTAACCAGCATGGTGCTATAAGATTTTTCTTTAATCCGTTGCCGGCAAGCCTGTGGATTGTTGTGGTTTTTGGCAGGTATTCCAAAAAGTCGCACACCGTCTGAATATACTCATCTTCACTCATAAAATCAATTTCCCCGCGGGAATACATATCAGCCAATTTTGTATTTTCAAGCGCACAGAGCATGTGAATTTTTACGCCGTCAACTCCTAACTGTGCAAGCTTTTGCGCGGTCTGCATAATTTCATCGTGACTCTCCCATAACCCGAAAATTACGTGTACACATACATTTATACCGCGTTCCTTTGTTTTTTCGTATGCTTTTAAAAAACAGTCAAAATCATGCCCGCGGTTAATCTTTCTTAACGTTTTATCGTGAATTGATTGAAGCCCGTATTCAATCCACGTGTAATAATCATCTTTATATCCTGCTATCAGGTCTAATTTTTCATCATCAATACAATCAGGACGGGTTCCTATTGAAAGTCCGACAATATCATCACGGCAAAGTGAAGCATTATATATTTTTTCCAGTTCTTTTACCGGTTTATAGGTATTGGAATATGCCTGAAAATAGGACATGAATTTTTGTGCCTTAAACCTTGCAGAAAGAGTCTTTACACCTTCTTCTATCTGTTCTTCAATTGATAAAAGATTAGAATGAGCCTGAGAAAAACTGCCTCCCTCATCACAAAAAATACATCCGCCTGTAGAAATTGTTCCATCACGATTCGGACACGAAAAACCGGCATCAAGTGTAATTTTATATACCTTGACGCCGAATTTGTTCTTTAAATATGCACTATACTGATTATAGCGTTTATCAGTACCGTTAAACATTATTTATTTTCGTCTTCATCCGTAATAGGATAAACATAGTGTTCTCCGCAATTCGGACATACTACTTCCTGCTGTTTGCCGTCTTCTACTTTTGCAACTTCAAATAATGTTTTGCAGCCGGATTGAACACATCTTATTGCCCATGTCGGTCTTATTAATCTTGCCATAGTTCCCTCTCTAATTAACTTTTCCTAGACACTTACATATTATCATCTCTCCCGATATTGTGCAAGTGGCAAAACATAAATACAAGGTCATTCCGGAATCATTACTGTCAGATGTAACGGCTATGCGATTCCGGGTCAAGCCCGCGATGTCGAAAACCGGACAAAGTATTACTCCTGATATTACTACTTTGTCCGATTTACTTTATTTTTAATCTTTTAAAATAATTACAAAAGGAGATGTTTATGAAAAATTTTCTTATACTTACAGCAATATTAACCGTGCTGTTTGTAGCATTTATTGATACAAAAGCCAGAATAGAAGAACTTGATGAAGTTGCTGCGGCAACGCAGGTGCAGGTAGAAATGAAGCCGGAATTAAACAAATCTGACGGAAGCGGAATAAGAGAAAAATACGATACCATACAGCCGCCGCAAACTCCGCCGATTACAGCACCCGATACAAAGCCGCTCCAGACTTCTCAAGATAGATTATCCCCCCAGCCGCAAAATAAATACCAGCCCGTAATGCCTGACTATAAACCGTAAATCATTTCACCATATTCGTGTTCCAACGGTTCTTCTTCATCTTCAAGTTTTTTCGCGGCAGGATTTGTACTTTCATAGCGGAAGAAATTTCCTGAAGGTTTGATATCCGTATTCTTATTCAAAACAGGGCTGACTGTTTTCGGGAAAAATCTTAAGATTACATTCTGCGCAATAACATTTGAGAGTAAATCCTCAGAATATGACTGTATGTAAGCATATTTAGCATAACTTTCGGATGCTTTTTGCGCAGTAAAACTCCCGTCAGAAGAATTTAAATTTTTAGTATAACCGCCACGCCACATTACAAGATCATTTGCTGTATCAAGCAAAACCGCATCCGTCTCCATTGTATACGGATAAGAAATATTTAAGCCGCTTGATAATTCCAGAATTTCCCATACGCTTCGTTTTACTGTGGAATCTTCAACAGAAACACTGTTTGATATCAGCAAAACTGAATTAGCAGAAAACAAGCGCGCAAGCTGTTTCATTGCCGGAAAATCTATATTTCCTCGGGAATTAAATTTATCCGCCGCCGCTTTAACTGCTGTTTTTATATTAGGATTTTGACTAAGTGTTCGCCTGATTTCAGTTACTGTCGGAGATTTTATTTTTCCGGTTGAATTAAAGTAATTAACCAAATCATCCGCAATAATTTCCGACACCTCCGGATAACAGTAATAATTCTCGCAAACTTTCAAAATATCCGCAGGCAGAACTACTACGTTAAATGTAACGGCTTTTGCCGCAGGGATAAGCATAATGCATATTAAAAACAACAAAAATCCGACGAATTTTTTCATAATTTTATTGTAACACACAATTTTTCATACGGGTAATGGATTACTATTTTTTTTAATTTTATTAAACTGGTAAGAAACTACAAAGGAGCATTGTATGGAATACAAAGAATTATTGGAAAGAGCAAAAGCCGCAAGTGAAAAAGCTTATGCCCCGTATTCTAAATTTAAAGTCGGAGCATGTGTTCTCACTGATAATGAAAAAATTTACACAGGCTGCAATTTTGAGAATTCAAGCTTCGGGCTGACGATTTGTGCCGAAAGGAACGCCATTGGAAGTGCTGTTGCCGACGGTGAAAGAAAAATTAAAGCTGTTGCAATTTATTCTCCTAACACAAAACCCTGCTATCCTTGCGGTGCATGCCGGCAGGTTATGAGCGAATTCGTTTCAGATAACGGACTTGACGTAATTACTGAAACTGAAAACGGTATTGATATTAAAAACTTTAACGAAATATTTCCGGAAGGTTTCAGACTCTAAATGTATCTTTTGGAACTGATTGTCAAATATTTCAAAAAAGACCGCTTCAATGAGGTGCTTGAAGAACACGACGAAAATACAGCTCTTAACCCTCTTGAAGAAATTCCGGAAGTTGAAACCGATGAAAATTGCGACCATATCTTTATGCCGATAGATTCAACAGAAGAAGTTCTGGCTTGTTCCAAATGCGGACTTGTTGTTAACAGAAAAGATTTGAAATACAAAAACTTTTTTATGAATAAACACTCGTAAAGAATCCGGATTACGACTGATTTATGCTGATATTCAAATAAAAAAAAGCGGCTCAGATGAACCGCGTAAGTCAAGTATGCAAAACTATCTTTATATTTTTGTATTGTTGAAAAATTTTTGTTTGCAAATAGCCATATGGCTATTTATAATAATATTATATAAAATACAAAACAAATGTCAATCTGCCGGATGGCACAATACCTAGTGAATTTACAACAAATTACATAATTTAAGAAAATGAAAATTCCGGAAACTGAATCTGCCGGTTAATAATTTATTCTCTAGAACAGCATTTACGCTCTGTAAGCATTGCTGACATAACTTTTTTTGCTTCGCTCAACTGAACATCATGCCTGTCTCTGATATCCTGTGCCGTGAATTGTACTTCAACATCCGGATTTATACCTTTTTTATTAATATCCACACCTGACGGTGTTAAATATTTTGCAACAGTAAGGTTAAGACCCGTCTCATTCGGCATAGGTATAATTTTTTGCACCATACCTTTTCCGTAAGTTCTGGTTCCGACAAGTTTCGCTTTATGGTAATCTTTCAAGGCACCGGAGAGAATTTCGCTTGCAGAAGCAGAGGCTCCGTCTATCAGGACAACAACCGGCTTATCAATTCCGAAATCTGTATTCTGCGCCTGAATATCATATCTATAACCGTTACGGCCGACAATACTCACAAGTTTTCCATCGGGAATAAAAAGGTTTGCTATAAATATTGCATTCGGCAAAAGTCCTCCGGTATTGCCGCGTAAATCAATGATAAGCCCTGCAGTGTCTTTTGTTTTTTCAAGCGCCTCCAGAAACTCATTCGGTGTGGTTGAGCCAATAAAACTGGAAATCTGGATATAACCGATATTTTTATCTACAACACTTTTTACCGATTTAATTTTTATTTCCTTACGCATAACGTTTTTTACAAGTTTATCCTTGTCTCTTAATACCGTAAGTTTTACAAATGTATTTTCAGGGCCGCGGACAAGATTTGCAACTTCTGCTATAGAAAGCCCCTTGGCATCTTTGCCGTCAATATTCAGGATAATATCCCCGTTTTGAAGATTAACACTCTGGGCAGGCGTTCCGTCTATAACATTGATAATCTGAATTTTTCCTGAGATATCCGCAATATTCACTCCTATACCGGTAATTTTTGCATTAATAGAAGTATTTTGATCAGCATATTCGGACTTTGACATATAACGGGAATAAGGATCGTCAAGGCTTGCCAGCATTGTATCTACTGCAACTTTTGCATCCTCATCCGTCTTGATTTTTCCGTGATAATGCTCTTTCCAATATCTCCACTGCTGATGGTTCAGGGTCGGGTCGTAATAGTTATCCCTGATTTCTGTCCAAACATTATCAAACAATTTTTGTGAAGAGACATAATTTTTATTAAGAAGTTCTTCATCAACAGTATACAGGCTGTTATCGTTTGCAACCATTACAAATTTGTTTATCGCAAACAACGCAAGCACTACCGCAATAAAAATATAAAGTTCTTTTCTCTTCATACGATTATTTAACAACAACGTGTTTTTATAATCAATATACTTTTTATGTAACCTGATTAATTATTCAGAAACTTCAACAAATTACAAATCCTCAAAACCCGGTGATGTTGACGGAAGGTTCTTGTAACCTTCATTTGCATGAACTGTTTTTTTAATATATTTGTTTGTATAATTCCCTTTTTCAAAAAGCTTCTTCAGTGTATTTTCGCGTATTACAAGCGGATGCAGATTTTCATCGCTTTCCGGATACGAATTTAAAATCTCGCACCACACGGCAGCTTCCATTGTCCAAGCGTACGTTTCTTCCGCAAGCGAATTATATTCATCCTGATGCAAAGCTTCATGTGCCAGTAACGCGGCTATTGCTCCAGGAGGAGCATCTTTATGACGCGGGTTTATATAAATATATAAGTTTTTCCCTTTTTTCCAGCCTAAGGCATCAAATGCCGCATATGCCGGATTTATTAACCCTAAATCTTTAAACTCGATTTTGACAGGTTTTTGAGAAAGGTTATTTCCGAGAATTGCCTTCCTTGAAAACTCACCGTTTGTACCTTTCAGCATATCCAGTGCAACATAGAATATAAAATCTTTTCCGATTTCCTTATACTCCGGCGTAATCCGTTCTACATATTCAGCAGTGTATTTTGCAGGAAAGTTTTTAGGAATAATGATTTCCTCTTTTTTAGATAATGAAAATGCAAAAACAGGCGCTGACGCACACATTTGAGTTATCAAAACTACACTTAATAATTTTTTCCAGTTCATACTTCTTTAAAGCCCCCTCATCATTTTCCGGCGAATTTTGCCGCATAATTATATTATAATAATATATTTTTCCGCGGCAAATATACGAGAATTATTTTCCTCTGTTCAACGCAGCAAGCTCGCTGTACATAATCTTGTATTCAGTTGAGCCGTCAATACTTTCAGCCTCTTTTATGTATTCAAGAGCTGTTTTTATGTCGTTGTTAAGTTTGTAAAGATTACTCATTTCAGCATAATATTTAGCGTTTGTAAGGTCGTACATAATTGCGCGCTTCATACATTCGATTGCTTCTTCATAATCCTGCTCTTCTTTTCTCACAAGCGCAAGGTAATAGTACCCTTCCGCACAATTTATATCCAGAGAAATTACATCCTGCGCAAATTCTTTTGCTTTTTCAAAGTCACCTTTCAAATATGCGACTTTTGCACCGAGAATATAGCCGTATATATATCTCTCATTCATCTCTATAACTTTTTCAGCAAGAGAAAGCGCTTCATCAAACTTTTTCTCTTTTATATAAACATCCGCGAGGTCGCTGATATAATTTATATTATCAGGATTCTTTTCAATAACCTCTTTCATAACTTTCTCAGCCTTTTCAAAGTTATCAAGCTCCATATAAACTTTTCCCAGTGAAATAAGCGTAAAAGCGTCACTATTGCCGGCTTGAATATTTTCTTCCAGCATTTTTTCTGAGCCAAGATAATCCTTATCCTGAAGCTTTAGCAGCGCAGAAATTACCCTTGCCTGATAATGTTTTTCATTATGAGAAAGAATAAAATCAACTTCTTTACGTGCTTTATCGTAATTCTTCATCTCATAATACAGGTAAGCAAGCGAGTATCTGTAATCAAGATTTTCCGGCTCAAGGACAATAGCCTTCATATAAGAATTAACAGCCTCCTCCTGCCATCCGTTGAAAAAATAGGCATTTGCAAGGTTATAAAAATAAACAGGATTGTTTTTACTTATATTGGAAGCCTGAGAAAAATATTTTATTGCATCAATAAATTTCATATCCTCAATCGCAAAAAGCCCTAAATAATTCAGGACATCCGGATTTTTATCAGTTTTTGGAAATGAATTAAAAATCTCACGAGACTTTTCAAAATTATTTTCATCGAAATAAATTTTCCCGAGAAGAATTTTACAATCCTCATTTTCATCATCCAGCGTTGAAATAATTTCTTTTGCTCTGTCCGCTCTTCCGTTTTTGTAACAGGAAAAGGCATATTCATACAAACACTCATTATCCATTTTATCCCGGTAAGCTTCTATCTCATCAAGGCGGTTCATTTTCCCGAGAATTTTAATTAGTTCTTTTAAATTCTCAGTGCAAGGTTCCGCCTCGTAGACTTCTTTTGCTGGGATGAGGGCATCTTCAAGCAAACCGCGGTGATCATATATGGAAGATAAAAGTTTAAGAGACCGTATATGTTCCGGTGCAGCCTGCAGCACTTTTTCCAGATACTGTTCCGCCCTGTCATAGTTATACAACAGAGAGTAAAGTTCAGCAATTTGATACATTATTTCAATATTGTCATTTTCCGTCTCAAGCGCCTTATAAAGCATCTCAATTGCCTGCTTGTAACACTCCTGCGACTTTAATTCAAAAGCTCTTTTTATAAAATTTATAACTTCGTTATCCTGCATTATTGCTCCGTACCTTTATTTTCCGCAACATCTTTTTTAAGTTTATGTTTCTTCTTTTTAGGATCCTGAATATTTGGATTGTTAATAAGAACCAGAACTTCATCCTCGCCTGCCATTTTCAGGTTATTCCTTGCAATTTCCTCAAGACTGGATGTTCTTGAGAATTGTTTTATATCACTTTTTAATTCTTTGTTTCTGGCTTCCGCTTCCGCGCGGACTTTCTCCATCGTATTTATTTTTGCCTTATACGCAACTATTTTTGATATATTTAAAATTGCGCCGAATCCGACCTGAACAAGACAGAATAACAGCACAAAAGTCAAGAAAGAATAATATACTCCCACTTTCCTTTTATGGCGGCGAATTCTTTTACGGGATTTTGCAGCCAGAGTATCAAGCTGTTTTTTGCTCTTCTTTGATTCGACCGTAACTTTTTGCGGGAGATTTTTCCCTCGGTTTAATTCCACGAATGACTCCTTGTGTTTACTAAGATTATAAAGTAAAACATTGTCGTATTCAATATATTTTAAGAAATTTACAATTGGAATTTTGTATTAAATCTTATTTGCGACCAGGATCGATCATTGTTAATATCATAAGTTGTTCCGGCGCCGAATTCAAGTTTCATCCTGTCATCTTTCAAAGGATTAACCGAAAGCACAAATTCTCCCTTTCGCCTGTTTCTGGTAATATCAGTCGATAACACCGGAGAAAACGAAAACATTTTATTCAGCTTCAATTCAGGCGCGATATAAAAATTATCAGTATTCAACCCGTAAGTTGTAAGATTATTTTTCTTAAACGCCGAACTTATTGCAAAATGTTCCCGCTCATATCTTGTAAACAGTGTCGTCGAGCGCTCAAGCTGGGAATTATCAATCCCTGTATTATACAAAGTTCCAAGAGAAAAATTTCCGTGTTTTTCAACGGATTGTACACTCTGAGGCGCAATACTGTATTCTTCATTACTGTACATTGAATAAGTTTTTCGGCTTTTCGGGTGTATTTTCTTTGTATCAACAATATTTTTAGATTCAAACTTTTGCGGAACAGTGAGGTTCAGCACAAAATTATTTTCTTCATCTTTCAAATAAACAACATCCGCTGCATCGACATATTGTTCATAATCTAGAGCGTTTATATCCTCAGGTTCAGGAACCGTGGAGACTTCTTCCTCCTCATTTGAACTTGTAATATCGTCAGGCGAAACATTTTTCTCTTCCGGAAGCGTCCATATAAAAATATTCGGCAGTTTTACATCCTCTGTTTGCTCCTCAGCAAAAACCGGAATACAAAACCATAAAACAAGAATTATCAAAAAAACTCTTCTCATACCTGAATTATACCACAAAACCGACCCTTTGACCACTCACAATAATAAAAAGAACCTTGAATTTAAAACCTGCGCGTGATACTATTACAAGTGCGAAATATAAAAGAAATCGAGGATTTAAAATGAACGAAGTAAGAGTCAGAATAGCACCGTCTCCAAGCGGAAATCTACACATAGGAACGGCCAGAACTGCTTTATTTAACTATCTCTTTGCCAAGAAAAATCACGGCAAATTTGTTTTAAGAATTGAAGATACAGACGCTGAACGCACAAGCCAGGCTTATATTGATAACATTTTTGACAGCCTGAAAGCGCTCGGGCTTAACTGGGACGAAGGCCCTGATGTAGGCGGCCCTTACGGTCCTTATACCCAATCAGAAAGATTTGACATCTATCCAAAATACGCTCAAATCCTTCTGGATAAAGGCTTTGCCTACGAATGCTTCTGTACTCCGGAAGAACTTGAAGCTGAGAAAGAAGAAGCTTCTAAAAATAAAAAACCTTACGTTTATTCAAAAAAATGCGAAAATTTAACTGATGAAGAAAAAGCTAAATTACGCGCAGAAGGAAGAAAGCCTGCTATTAGATTTAATATTGCAAAAGCCCAGAAAGCTTTCCACGATTCATCCATACTTAAATTTGACGACCTTGTAAAAGGCGAATTACATATGGATACAGACCTTCTCGGCGATTTTGTTATTATGAAATCTAACGGAACTCCAACCTACAACTTCGCGGTTGTAATTGATGATATGCTTATGAAAATCTCTCACGTAATCCGCGGGGAAGACCACATTTCAAATACATTTAAACAAATTCTTATATTTGAAGCACTGGGTGCAGAAGTTCCGAGATTCGGACACCTTGGAATGATTCTTGCGCCGGATAGAAGCAAACTTTCAAAACGCCACGGAGCAACTGCTGTTTCGGAATTCGTTGAAAAAGGCTACCTCACAAATGCTCTCATTAACTTTGTTGCGCTTCTCGGCTGGTCACCTTCCGACGGAAAAGAAATTAAAACAATTGATGAAATTGCTGCAGATTTCAGAATCAATGAAATCTCATCTTCAAACTCTATATTTGAATATGACAAATTAAACTGGATGAACAGCCACTATATCAAAATGCTTTCTATACCTGAATTAAAAGAGAGATTAAAACCGTACCTCACAAAGTACGATTTATCAGAACTCACGGACGCTCAATATACAAGAATGGTTGAGGTAACTTATGAGCCTCTTACACTTCTTTCCGATATCACAGATGCGGTTCCGTATTTCTTCGGGCAGGATGTCGAAATTGACGAAAAAGCAAGCGAAACTCTTGATACAGAAATCTCGCAGGATGTATTGAATACATTTATGCAGCAGGCAAAGGATTGGGAATGGACTGAAGAAAACCTTCACGAAAAACTTGAACAATTCAGAGCCGAATATAAAGAAAAAGGTATAAAACCTAAAGTCACAATGTGGGCCATCAGAGCCGCTGTTACCGGCAGACTCTGCGGCGCCGATATGACAGCTATCCTTGCGATTATCGGTAAAGAAAAAACCTTCCACCGTGTAAAAAACGCAATTAAACAAACTGTATAGTTTGCTAAAAAAATATTTAACGCGGGCGGAACTGCATTAATGCAGTTCCGCCCGCGTTTTTCTAATCCGCTATAAAGCCGAATCCAGCCTTTTTAAAAATTTTGTAACAAAAAAGTAACAATAACAGGATTTTCCTAAAGATTTTCTTCTCATGTTCCGTAATCCCAGATACAAAGCAACAGGTTATGATAAGGAGTAAACAAAACCGATGGGCGAACAAATTGCATTTAACGAAAGAGACTTCCACTTTCTGAAAAATGTCACAATTGAGGATTTGACAAATGAAACCTACCTGACATCAATGGTTGATTTCATTAACAACCTTGATTCAAAAATCAGCAACGGAAGAATTGTTGTTATGGATCAGAATAAACCTGAAAATACCAAGATTTATTCTTACGCAAAATTTGTAGAAATATACGACGAACACGGTCTTGAAGGATTTTTATACCACATATAATAAATGGAGATAACTTATGGACATTCAATTTATTTCAACTACAGAAAAAGAAGAAACCGAAATTGAAGCATTAGCAAGAGCAATTGAAGAAAACAATGCAAACAAATTAATCGAAATTTCGGATGCTAACGGGAATTCACAGGTATTCACATACAATAAATTCCTTGAAATTTTCGATGATTACGGTCTTGAAGGTTTTGCAATGATATAATCCTTTGTGCTAAAATTCTTTTATGGAATTTAAGCACTACACTGTAATGAAAAATGAGGCTGTCGACGCGCTTGAGTGCCGTGACGGTCTTGTTTACGTTGATTGTACGCTCGGCGGAGGCGGACACAGTGAACTTATACTCCAAAGAATTTCCCCAAACGGGAAACTAATTGCTTTTGATATTGACGACGACGCAATTGCCGCGGCGTCCGAAAGATTAAAAGATTACAAGAATTTAACAATTGTAAAAGATTCCTATACAAATATTAAAAAAGTTTTACATTCCCTCGGAATTGAAAAAATCACCGGCGGAGTGCTGTTTGATTTAGGGGCATCTTTTCACCAGTTTAACAGGGCTGAAAGAGGTTTTTCATTTTCGAAAGAAGCTCCGCTTGATATGAGATTCAATCAGGACGCAGACTTTTCAGCGTATGATGTTGTAAACAGTTATCCTGAAAATGAACTGGTAAGGATTTTCTCTGAATACGGAGAGGAAAGATTTTCCAAAAGAATTGCGCGGGCCATTGCAGAAAAAAGAAGACTTAAAAAGATTGAAACGACGACAGAACTCGCTGATTTAATCATAAATTCAACCCCTCATATAAAAAGTTCCATCCATCCTGCGACACGGGTTTTTCAAGCAATAAGAATTGAAGTAAACCACGAGTTACAAAATGTTAAAAATACTCTGGATGATGTGTTGGATTTACTCGACGTTGGTGCTATAATAAGTATTATAAGTTTTCACTCTTTAGAGGACAGAATAGTGAAACACTTATTCAAGTACCATTCACAACGGTGCCATTGCGAAAAAAATCAAATGATTTGCACATGCCCGCCGCCTAAATTGGAACTTGTCAACAAAAAGCCAATAACGGCAACAGAAAAAGAGGTTTCGGAAAATCCACCCTCACGGAGTGCAAAATTAAGAATCGCAAGATGTATTAATTAAATAATTTTGGGAAACTAAAACTACAAAATTGGGGATTAAAATTGAATAGAGCGAGAGTAAGACAGGATATTAAGTATTCTTATAGTTATGAGCAGCAGAATTATGCGGAAAACCCGATACAACAACAGGCACCCGTTATAACAGGATATTTTCACAAGGAGAATTTTTACAAAGAAATGGCTATCAGAAAAGTTAATGCAACATTATGCGGAATTTTGGGAGTATTTGTATTAGCAGCTTTTATAAGCTATTACTTTGAGATGTGTAACGAAATAACACTGAATACTTTAAGCCGTCAGGTAACAACATTGAACGATGAAAACGCTGAATTACAAAATCAGTTAGACAGATTAAAATCATTTAATAATGTAGATTACAAGATGGCAAAATACAATCTGCTCCAAAAGGCCGCAAAGGTAATTGAAGTTCCGGCAGTCAGAACGAATATGGATATAGAGCCGCAGAAAAAGCCGTTATCCACTTTTGTTAACTGGGCTATCGGATATTAGAGAAAATTTTTAACTGCAAGTTTAGAATATTTTCAGACGCCATTTAGAAAGTGGCTATACTCTGCCTCACTCATATGGGATTTTTGATTGCATATAACACTCGTTTTAAACTCCAGCAAGTTCAATATACGCATCCCATTTCCAATCTAAGTCGAGGGCAGTTAAAAATAAAAACAAATAAAAAAATCGGATTAAGAAGATAACGCAATCCGATTTTTTATAATATTATTAATGCCTGTGTCCGTGGTGCGGAGGAGGCGGAGCCGGATGGTAGTGCGGACGTGGTGGAGGCGGCGGACAAACTATCCGCGGAACTGTAATTATCCTCAACAAGTTAAAGAAACTGTTAACATTGCGCGCCTGCATATAATCCTGCATAATTTTTTTGTATTCATTAAAGTTTATGGTATTAGGATTTGACCCTTCCTCATTATACATTGCAGATACCACATTAAATTTATTAACGGTTCTATTCATCTGGTAAACATTATAAGGATACAGATGAGTAGCATTCCAATTATCGCGGTCTGCCGCAATTGTTTCATTAACGCTGATTGCTCCGTTACCGTTACCTTTTGAATCTATATCATTAAAGGTATCCGCGAGAGATTTGTCATAATCAAAATTTCGCACATCGCCATATACAAAACAATCAGGAACACTATATGTTGTTGCCGGATATGGCTGATAATATGTAATCGGCGGCATCGGAGGAGGTGGTATAAAATATTGCGCATCGGCATTCTCCATTGGCATTGCCGTAGCAAGAGCTATTGCAGCCGCACCTGCCGTATTCCTCACAGCCTTCTTTGTCTTTTCTCCTGCAAAATGCTGCGGTGTTGTTACCCCTATACTTGATACTTTCATACACTAACCCTTTTATTTTTGACCACATAATTATAATAGGTTAATAAAGATATTTTTTGTCAGTTCTTTAAGAAAAATTTACATTTAAATATAAAAAAGGCCGTCTGAAAAATCAGACAGCCTTTTTAGCTTTTCAGTAAATATTATCTGCAAAGAGAACATTCACCGCAAGAACATCCGAGAGCTTCTTTAGCTTCGTCAACTCTTACTTTGATACGTCCGTCAACTGCGATACCTTCGCCTGTTGTTTCAGAAATTAACAACGGGTTGATATCTAATTCGTCAATGAATTTGAAATCACTTACCAGTTGAGATAATCTCAGCAAGGTTTCTTTGATTTGATCCATTTGGGCAGGTTTTGTACCTCTTGCACCTTCTAACAATTTATATGCTTTAACTGATTTAATCATTTCTTCAGCGTCAACATCAGTCAGAGGAGCAATTCTGAAAGTTACGTCTTTCATAACTTCAACGAAAACGCCGCCTAACCCGAACATCATCATAGGGCCGTATTGAGGGTCTGTTGCGATACCGCAAACCATTTCGCGGTTACCTTTAACCATTTCCTGAATGATTACACCTTCCAAACCTTCGAGCAAGCCTTTTGCTTCAAGTCTTTCAAGCAGGCCTTTGTATTCTTTTCTCAACTGTTCTTCAGATTTGATATTAACAACGACACCGCCAACATCGGTTTTGTGGGATGTAGTTTTAGAAGTCATTTTCATAACTACAGGGTAACCGATTGAATTACCGAGTTCAACAACTTCATCCTCATTAGTTGCAAGACCGTATTTGCAAGCGCGAATTCCGTAAGCTTGAAGAACGTCGATAGATTCAAGAGTTGTAAGCTGTGCTCTGCCTTCTGAGAGAGACTTTTTGATAATACTTTCAACTTTAGCTCTGTCAACGTCGTAGCAAGGAATTTTTCCTTCCGGTCTTTCCATCCAAAGTCTTTGCTGGTTCAATCTGTTCAAACCGTCAGCAGCCTGTTCTGCGTACATAAAGAACGGCATATTAACATTCATATCAGACAGTTTTGAGAAGAACTCGTTAGTTGTCATAAATACACCGACAACAGGTTTTTGAGGATTTTTAGCCTTAATTTCCATCAAAGCTTTTGCTACATCAATATCTTTCAAGCCTAAGAACGGAAGATAGATTGTGATAATCATATCAACGTTTTCATCGGCAATAACTGTTTCAAGAGTTTGTTTGTAGTGTTCGATAGGGGCTGACGCAATCATATCGATAGGGTTTTTAACAGATGCAGCTGATGGCAGGAAGCTTCTCAATTTTTCTTTTGTAGCGTCTGAAATTTTAGCCATCTGCATACCGTATTCACAAACAGCGTCGGTTGCCATAATACCAGGGCCGCCTGAGTTTGTGATGATTGCAACTCTGTCACCTTTCGGGATTGGACAGTTAGCAAAAACTTTTGCAGTTTCAAAGAGGTTCTGCAAAGAAAATTCTCTGATAACGCCTGACTGTTTTAATAAAGCTGCAGCAGCTTTATCAGCACCTGCTAAAGAACCTGTGTGAGAAGATGCTGCAGAAGCACCTGCAGCAGAACGTCCTGCTTTTAATGCCAAGATAGGTTTTTTCTTACTTACACGGGAAGCTAATTTTCTAAAGTTAGCAGGGTTCTGGATTGATTCCATATAAAGCAGAATCTGCTGAACATCATCATCATTTTCCCAGTATTCAATAGCAGTTTCAGCGTTAACATCAGCCTGATTGCCGATTGAAATAAACTGAGCAAAACCGAGGTTGAGGTCTTTTAAGATATTCAAAATACCGCCGCCCAGTGCGCCTGATTGAGATACGAAACCGATGTTTCCTCTTTCCGGAAGAGATTCAGCAAAACATCCGTCCATTCTGATATCAGGGTGAGTGTTTACAACGCCCAAGCAGTTAGGACCAACACATCTCATACCGTATTCTTTAATTTTTTCAACTAACTGTTTTTCAAGTTCTGCGCCTTCTTTACCGGTTTCTTTGAAGCCTGCAGTGATAATACAAAGGCCTTTGATACCTTTTTCGTGGCACTGGTCAATTGTTGAAAGTACGAATTTTGCGTTTACAACAATAATTGCTAAATCTATATCACCCGGAACTTCAAGAACTGATGTGTAAGCCTGAAGTCCTTCGATAATTCCGCCTTTAGGATTTACAGGATAAATTTTACCGTTGAAATTGTATTCCTGTAATCTTTTCATAATATCAGAACCGATTGTATGTTCTTTTGTAGATGCACCGATAACCGCAATTGATTTCGGTTTCATAATTTTGTCTAACAAAGTCATTTTTTCTGTCCTTTCTTTTTTCTTCTTATTTATTCTTCGTCAGTTATTATTTCAAATAGTTTTTTGCCTAAATTATTGAAAAAAACTTTACTTTTTTCGGTAAAAGTAGCGGGATAAAGTGTTTCATACTTATTCACAGCCTCGTGAACAGCGTCAGTTATAACAGCAGGTTTTTGAGAGAGTCTGTGAACAAGAACTGTATATTTCTTTTCTTCTTTCCCGAAATCGTTATGGGCAACAATTGAAAGAAAATCACCTTTTACCGGATTTTCAATTGCAAGGCTGAAGGGTTTATTTCCCAAATTTATATCTTTTAAGGAATTTTTAATAGTTTTTTCCAATGCTGGATTCAGGTTGCTGCGAATAAAAACTCCGCCTTTAAAATTTTGAGTGTTAGAAATGTTTTGTACGCGCATAAAAATTATATCCTTTCTGACTTTAGTAACCGTTTACAATCCACTCTCTCACTCTGAATTTTGCGCCGAGATTCTGCGCAATTTTTTCGCAAGCCACAAGGTCAAGATTTCGACCTTTATAGCCTTCCACAACACTTGCAACAACGGAGATATTTTCATCCGCGCAAGCTTTTATGAACTTTTTAACCTCTTCATAAGCTTCATCAAACTTCGGCTTAGAAAGTTCATTGTATTCTTCTTTAGTTGGGGCATTAAGGCTGACTGAAAATTCATCAATAAGTCCTTTCAATTCCGGCACAAGATTTCTCTTATAAACGAAAATTGCATGCCCGTTCGTATTAACACGAATTTTCACATGAGGGTAATTATTTTTAATATACTGAGCGACCGCTTTTAACTCATCAAACTTAAGCATCGGTTCACCGTAGCCGCAAAAAACGGTTTCTGTGAAGGGTGAAGCGTGACGGGTGAGGGGTTCATTATAAATCTTTTCATACTGTTCAATGACATCCTTAGCCGTAGAATTTTCGTCATCAAGCCAGAGTTCCTGCCCCTTTACGTCGCTTTTATCTTTTCTCAGGCAAAAGATACAGTCATTCGTGCATCTGTTTGTCAAATTAATGTAAATTTTTCCGTCTAATGTATAAACTAAAACGTTTGACATGTCTTGCCTTTCCTCTAAAATTATCTCACAGGCAAATTTTTTTTACAAGCAGTTATTAAGCTGATAAACCCAAAGGACATTCTGCTGAAACACAATTATTTTTTCTTTTCGTTTGAGTAGTCGGCAGTCCCCGGGAAAGCATTGCTGCCCGTCACTTTTCGCGTAATCCAGTATTGGATTTTCGGGATAAATGTCGATAAGAATGCTGCGGATATTGCAAATCCGATACCCCAGTTGATTGCATTTTTGATATAGTTTTCGCGCCCGACTTTTTTCAACAAATCTTTTGTAATTTCGCCGTCTTTTGCTTTCTTAATTATTGTATCTATATAAGACTCAATTTCTTTCTGTTTTTTAACTATTGTGTCTTTTGAAATAAACGACAATTCTTTATCAAATACCGATTCACTCATTTTTCCGGTAAACAGGTTCTGGTCAGAAGTTGAACATCTGAATACGTTTTTCAAAAATTCAGGCATATTAATTGCACCGTCCGTAAAGATATCAAGCACCTGTTTTTCTGATAGTATAGCTTTACCTGCGAGTTTTGGCTGCAATTCAGACATGCCTCTGGCTGTCTTTTCAAACTTCTTAATATCAGCCTCAGGATATTTTGCCTTAACTTCCGGCAGAAGTTTTATAAAGTCATCCAAATCCATTGCGCCGTTATTTTCTCGCAAAGCTTTTGAAATGGACGGAATTATGTATGCTTTATTATCAGGATTGCCGAGGACTACAGATTTGAAATCTTCAATCTTCATCGCGCCGCCATTAGCTTTTGCATTCAACACTTCCGACAGATGATCATTAACCTGTTTTGCTGCAACAGGGTCAAGTCTTGTTGATCTGCCATCCTCAAGTTTATTTAAAAGCATTGCAATGACCGGCATATTGAACATATAGAAGTAACTCGACGAAATATCACGGAAAAGGACTTCCGTACGTTCGTGAGAATTTCTTGCACAGACACCTCTGCCTATCCATACACCCATATCAGTCGATAATAACTGATATTTCGGGTTATTTTCAAAACTATAAGCCAATGACATCAAAGTCTGCGGTGAAATCGCACCAAAAGAAACTTCTTTGGACTTTTTATCGTTATTCAAAAATTCATCCATTGATTGTTTTTGGGTTGCGTTATTTGCAGCCAGTTTAATTTCATCTTTTTGCGGCTGAACTTTTTCAGGCGCCGCACTTTGTTTTTTCATTATGTATTTTGTTATGCCCTGATTTACCTTCGGTAAGACAAAACCCACAAGACAGTTTGCCAGAACTATACTTGTTATTACTTTGCCAAACTTATAGCCTGCAATAATTTTTTCAGCTTTTTCCGGTTTAAATTTCAAATCATTCGCGAATTTTTTCAGGTAATTCTTAACCGGATTACGTACAGCATCTTTACCCGTATCAAAATCAGTCTCAGGGAGTTTATAAATCTTTTTCCCGACAAATCTGTCAATCAAACTGTTAAATAAAGGAACTCCGCTGAACCAGAAAGCCGCACCTATCATCTCTTCTGTAAGACGCTCCCTTGCTTCGGTAAATCCGCCGCGCTTATATGCCTGATAGGTTCTTCCGCCTTCAACAAATGCTTCCAGTAAAATAACCGGCACAATAGAACGGCTCGCCAACCCTTTTACAAATTTTCTTCCGTAACTAAAGTCTTTTAATGTCTGATTCGGTGTTACTTTTATTTCCATAAAATTACTTTCGGCTAAACAGGTGCCATACACACACCACGAACAAATTATTTAATAACGCTGAAAAAAAATTTTTGCCTAATGCGGACTATTTTTTAACTTTTTGTTACACACAACAAGTTAAATCATTAATAGACATATAGTTATGGCTCAAGAGTATGTGTGTTTGTTTTCGAAACGATAGCGGGAGCCTGAGCGAAAGCGTGTTGAGAAAAAAAATACATATACGCTTAACTAACCTTTTGATAACAACTTACTTTTTAAGAATTGTTAAATTTTTACGCCTGTCTAACAATGTTTTTTCTTCAGTGTTTTTGATACAATTGAAGTGAAGGTGAGAAAAATGCCAATTAATATTAACAGTGTAAACAATTACAATCCGTCGTTTCAGCATAATAATAAAAATACAAACAAACCTGAAAATAAGAATTTAAAAAAAGTTGTTACAGCAGCATCAGCACTCGGAGTCGGGGCGGCCTACGCAATAATTGCAAAAAAACAAGGGTTTTCAATCAGCCCAGCCAAAATCTTAAAAACTCCGGTTAAAGACTGGGCGCTTATAAAACTTTTTGATAAAAAACATCCGGAAAGAAAATTGATAAAACTTGAAGAATGGGAAATTCTCGGGCTTGCCGCAGGTTCAATCGCGGGCGGGCTTACTGCAGGCACCATCCTCGATAAAAAATCAAACAAAAAGGCTAAAATCAGAGAAGCCGTAAACCAGTTCTTAGGTAACGTTTGTGTTCCTGTTGCATTTGTAAAAACAGCGGCAGTTTTATACGACAAAAACAAACACCTTATCTTAAGCCATGTTCCGCAGATTAAAGGCGAGGGAAAATCTGTAAAAGTTATCAATAAAAGCTTAAAATGTATTCCGTCAGCGGTTATGACACTGATTGCATTAGGCGCGGGAATTGTTACAGGAAACAAGGTTTCAAACTTCCTGAATGAAAAAGTTTTCCACAAAAAAGTTGAACGCCAAATAAAGAAAACTGACTTTGCACCGCACGTTGACGATATAGGAATGGCAGTCTCCCTAATGGCTGATAAGACAAAAGTTTCATCAGCAATCACAAATCTTGTCCCGCTGTTCTTATGCGTTCCTGGGATTCAAACAGGAATGGCTCAGGAAAAATAATTCTAAAGACATTATTTAATACACTCAGGATACCTTTATGCGTATCTAATAAAAAGACCGCCAATCAGCGGTCTTTTTTATTTATTATTTTATATTTTACTTTTAATTTAGAAAGTAGCAGCCGGTTTCTTCTGAACAGAAGCACCTGGGATTGACTGCCAGTTTGCAGCCATAATTTTCTTGAAAGATTTCAAAGCTGTATCTTCAAGTTCACCGAGCTCTTCAGCTTCCATAATAAGTTCTCTCAAAGGAAGCAATGCACGCTGGTCGCGTAGAACACCCAATGCAGCCGCAGCACCTGCTCTTACTAATTCATTTTCGTTACGATTTTTCATAACATCAATCAATGCTGGAACTGCTTTTGTATCGTTCAATTTGCCGAGTGATGTTACTGCGTAAATTCTGACGTTAACCCATTCGTCATAAAGCATATTGATAACTTTATCAACAGCTTTTTTGTTACCGATTTCGCCGAGCGCTCTTGTTGCATCGCAACGAACATTAACTTTTTCGTGGTCTAAAGATGCAATCAAAGCATCAGTAGCAACATCGCCGATTTCAATCAAAGCATCTGTTGCCGTGATACAAACCTGAGGATTTTCATCATTGAGGGCTTCAACAAGCGGTTCAACAACAATCTCACCGCCCAAACGGCCCAATGCACGTGCTGCACGAACACGAACATCAACGTTACGGTCTTCTCTTAAAGATTCAATCAAGTGAGTTGTAGCTTTTGAATCACCGAGTTCACCGAGCGCTCTTGCTGCATACAAACGAACCGAGCCGTTTTTATCATGCTTCAACACATCAATCAAAGGCTCAACAGCTTTGGAGTCGCCCATTTCGCCAAGAACACGGGCTGCATTATATCTGACTTTTTCAGAATTACTTGTTTTCAAATCCATTAAGAGTTCGTCAAATGATTTTTTAACCTGTTTTTTCTTACTGTTCACACTAATTGTCATTAAATTTTCCTCCGACACCAGAAATAATATTCTACACTACATTTTTATAAAAAATTTTTCGAGAATATTATTGCCTTTTTACCTTATTTATATTAAATATTTGTAACAAATCTAACCTTTACTGTTTGCTAATTTTGTTGTGATGTCTAGTGACGTCTTGTTTTAAGGGTAACAAGCGTAAATAATCTGTGATTAATTAAGGGTATTACTTACACTTTATCTTTATATTTTCATCATACCATATTTTTTAGAGTTTTTCTTAATTTAAATGTATTAATTATTAAAATTCTATGTTTGTTTAATTAAAATAAAGGTTAATTCAATAATACGAATATAATTTTTGTAACATTACTTAACAAATACTACTTACTCAAGATAGTAATAACAAACTCGCTGCCCTTTCCAACCTCACTGTTTACAATAATTTTCCCGTTATGTTTTTCAATTATTTTGGCAGAAATGGCTAAACCAAGCCCCGTGCCGATTCCTACTCCTTTTGTTGTATATCCGGCTGTGAAAATTTTATCAATTTCCTCTTCCGGAATTCCTTTTCCGGTGTCTTTTATGCTCACAGTCAAGGTTTCGCCCTCAAACTTTGTTGTTATTGTTATTGTTCCTTTTCCCTTAATAGCTTGACATGCATTGACCAAAATATTGGTAAATACTTGATTCAGCATATTCGGGTAACAGTTTATCAGCGGAAGATTTCCGTAATTTTTTACAATTTCTATTCGGTTTTTGGTTTCGTGGCGGATTAATTCCAGCGTCAGATCAAGCTCTTTATTTATATCAGCCTCCTGAAGCTCCGCCTCATCAAGCCTTACAAATTTTTTTAAAGAGACCACAATGTTACTTATCCGCTGAATCGCTTCACTGTCGATATGGTTGATTTCCTGCATTATATCTGAAATTTCGGCTTCTTTTATCTGCGGAATAAGTTTTGCTAATAAGCCGTTATTTGATTTTATAGAGGCTACCGGAGTATTAATCTCATGCGCAACTCCGGCAACTAATTGCCCTAATGATGCCATTTTTTCGGAATTTATAAGCTGCAATTGGGTTTCTTTCAATTCTTTCAGAGCATTTTTCAGTTCTTTAACGGTTTGTATATTCTTTTGATAAAGCCGTGCTCGTATAATAGCGTTACCGAGCTGGAAGGATATCGCTTCCAGAATTTCAAGTTCTTCTGATAATTCACGTTTATGATAAGAAAGTAAAACTATGACTCCTATTAGCTTTTGGAGATGATATACAGGAACAACAACCCGCATTACTGACTGTTTAAAAGGTTTTGCATCAACGTATTCTTTTAGGCAGTGGACTACTGAAATTCTGTTATCGCAGATTGTATCAAAAGTTTCACTGTCAAAGGCTATCGGGATATCCTGCACGGAATTTTTTCCGCCGTACATTTCTATTATTTTGAAGTTTTTGTTTTCGGCTTCCGCATAATACGCCTTAAAAGCTCCGAACATAAGAGCAAGTTCCGTAAGCGCTGATTTTAAAATTTTTGAAATATCTACAGATTCTCTGACAATATTAGAAACCTTGTTTATGAGCGCAATTCGGATGGCTTGCGATTGCGCTTTTTGTTTAATTTTTTGTAAGTCTTCATTTTCTTCTTCTAATTTTTTGTAATCATTTTGAAGCTTTTCATATCGTTTTTGAGATTTTATCAGTTCATTTTGTGCGCTTACATCAGAGAAAAAGAAAATTGCATAATTACCTTTTTTAATTACATACATATCGTAATAGGAAATATTTTCTCTGTTATGCTGATAAGAAACACAGGCAAAAAAGTCCTCTTTGCAATTAAGCGCATGATAGATGGGAGAATAGTTTTCAAGGTTTTCACTTGAAAGAGGGCAGATATCAAAATTGTAGTTATGGGAGAATTTTTTCAGAGTTGAAAAATCCGCAAACCAGCGTTTGAAAGTATAGTTTTGATAAACAACTTCACGCTTGTTATTGACGATTATGACAGCATCCCTAAACTGATTAAATATGTCAAACTTCTTCATACATATATTATATTCTAACCGTACACCGCAGGCAATCTGTTAAACAGGAATTTTCTACTCCCGCACCTGATGCTTGAAAATAATTTCCCTCACAGTTAACAAAATTTCGGGACTTATATCGCAGTTTACACTAAAAAACGCAGAAATGTCACCCCCTGAAATAAATTCATGGCAGGCTCTGAACTTGTTTCAGGGTCTAAAAGCATAGAGATACTGAAATAAATTCAGCATGACACTTTTGTGCATCTGGTGTAAACTGCCATATAAATCCCGAAATTTCAGTCTCAAGTATCCGGTTTAACTTTAATCTTCTTTTTCTTTCAGAATATTTGTATACTTCTCAAGACGATTTAAGAGAGGCTGCATTTTTGAGTGAAGGCTGCGCTTATATTGAAGGGCATCTTCATTGGCAGACTTCAAAAGTTGATTATATCTTACCGGATCAGTCTTAAAATCTTTTATTGCTTCTTTTTTGGCATTAAGATATTGAACGTATTCTCTATCCATCTGTGCTTTTACTGCAATTGTCAGAATTTCAGGAAGATTGAGAGCTGTCGGATTGTCACTTGAGAGGTTTTTATAATATGCGTCCTCAAAATTCTTGGATAATCTAAGTTTCCAGTTAGTATCGACATTTTTGCCGCCGTAGTTATATACCTGATTAATTCCGAAGAAATCCGGGAATGCAATCTGTATTTTTTCGGAATTCATAAACAGTTCTGCGAATTTTGCTTTGACTCTGTCCAGAGGATTCGTTGCAATTTTACTGCAGAAGGCATCCCGCTCGCTTGCCCGTGCTTCATCCCAGTGCAGGAAACCTGCCAGATACATAGGATTCCAGGCTTCATGACTTCTTGCCCAGTCCTGTTCTTTCAAAAGTTTCAATGCAGGCTGGCTGTCATGGGATCCCAGAAGCGCCCAATTCTTTCTGGATGAACCTTCGGATCTGGCAAATTCAAGCTGTGTTATACCGGGAAGATTATGTTTCCTTTCGTAAACTTCATGGAACCATGTTCCATCATTATTTGATAAATTTTCCCAAACAGCATCATTCGGATCAAGATCATGCTCTGCCATTGACGGAAGGATAATCTTTTCCAGAATTTTCTTATAATTACAGTTCTTATCAAAGCCTAAATGAGACAAATTATCGGCTCTGAATTTATCAGACAATCTGCCGTTAATAATTTCGACAGTGGTTTCATCATATATATAAGGGTCAATAAGCCCCAGCGCATGGTCAATTCTTACATTATCGCAGTCCTCAAGCGCTGAATCTATTTTATTTTTCAACAATTTTCCCGCAACTCCGAGAGAGCCGTCCGCATTAAACAGCTTATCCGGATCCAGAACAGGTACATCCCACAATTGAGGGCCTCCGTTTGTTCCGCCGTTCGGACATCCCATTTTCCAGTGCGGCAGGAATGCGTCTTTATTTATCCACTCATCACAAGGCGAAAACCCTACAAGGAGATCACTGATATATTTAAAATTATGCTCTTTTCTGAACTTTTTGTTATCTTCTATCTGTTTATCAGCGATGAATTGTTCAAAGAAATAAACATTCAAATCCTTTTTAAATTTTGAAGTTAAATAATTATATCTGTCTATTGCTTCAGGGTTACGGTCCTTTAAATTCTTCAATAAATCTTTGTCAACAGGGTTTTCCCACAAATTAAACTTTTCTGTTCCGTAAGTTTTACTCAAAACTCTAAACAAACCCTCTTTTATCAGCCTATTTTTATTTTTTGTTTTGAATTCCTGATACTCTCCGTTGAGTTTTATAGCATTAGGATTCTTTTCGAGAAGTTTTTTCTGGAAATTGTCAAACGCTGCATTTAATGCTATATCGTAAGTTTCAAAACCGTCATAAAAACGGGAATATGCATAATTTTTTCCGTTTGAAGGATATTTAATTTCCAGATTATGCAGCAAACCGTTGGTCATACTGTCACTTAATATATTTGCGTATTTATCCTGCTTTAAAGCCTTTAAATCTATAAACAGTTCATTATGCGCAAAAACCGTAGACTTATATGGAGACACATCAGCTTTTGAAATCTTACCGTTCGGCCCTAACTGATTATTATTGAATCCATGCAGCATTTCAAGCTCTAGAACATCCTCTGCCTCCTGTGAATATGGAGAGCCAACACCAAAATCCTGAGATTCCACAGGAAAACAAGAGCCGTGCATTATCATCGCAACCTCTTTTACACCGAGATAGTCATATGCCTGCTGGATTGTATCCTGACGGTATTCTTTTTTCTCATTTTCCCTGAGACGTCTCTGGAAAACAGGCGCATTATATGCGCTTGAAATATTCATGACCTTCATACTATTCTTAAAACTCCTAAAAATATTTTTTGCTATACACTGCCGATTAATTCTACCGGATAATTACATCCCACTTCTTCTCTTGATAAAACTGTTATATCATTAATATAATTTGATAGCAAGGTAAAAAATAAATGCCTCAATTCCAACGGAACAAAAAGTATAACCGGCGAAAGTTCATACTGTTTTGCTTTCTTTTGGATTTTCCCTGCCAGCTTTTCTGCGAAATCTCCATCTATTTTTATTATAAAGTCTTCATCTTCTTCAAAACTCGGCATAAATTCGTCAAGAGTCTTTTCCGACACCTCGAGAGCCGGAATTACACCGTCTTTATTCAAATATTTTTTACAAAATTGTCTCGCTGTTGAAATTCTTAGTTTCTTCAATAATTCCGACTTCGGACTGTCGTCCGCAAAGTCGTTAAGTTTTTCAAAAATATAAGTTATGTCTTTTACGGAAACTCTCTCCCTTATCAGGCTTGTCAAAATAAATCGTACATCCGATAATGTTAAAAAATCAGGAATTAAATTTTCTACAAGATAGGAATTATTTTCCGATACTACATCAATGTATTTATCTATATCCGCGTAATCCAGAAGTTCATCAACATATTTTACTGCGGCAAATTCCAGAACACGCGTTATGTATTCTGTTCCGGAAAGTCCCTTTTCCCAAAAATCTTCTGTCTGGCTTCTCTCTATCCAGATAATTTTGCGGCCTGTTACTACATCTGAATCAAGAATTGAATTCTTAGGCTTTTTATCCAGATGAATTTCATCCTCAAAATACATGACAAAATTCGGATACACAAATGCCCGCACGACTTCCGAACCGCGTACATTTATTGTAAATTCATAAGGGTTTAAGGTTTCATCATCTTTAAATAAAATTTTCGGAATTACATAACCCAGTTCATCCGTCAATTTCAATCTTGAGCGAACTGTTGCCGAAAGCAAGGTTTCTTCTTGAATATCGCTTTCATTATCAACAAATCCCAGAAGTTCCTCACTCAGATTAACTGATAATTTCTCTTCGTGCAGTCTTGAATACATAATATCCGGGGATGTTGCTTTTGCAAGATCGGATTTTAAAACATCCAGTTCCTTTAAACCGGCGGAAATTTTGTCATTAAGTTTTTTTCTTCCGACTGATGCAGGTGCTTCCTTTTCCAGTTCTGCTTTAATTTTATTAATTTTTGCCTGCTGGTTTTTGATTTTTAACTGAATATCCACACAATCTTCATAAGGGGTTCTGGTAGGTGACAGCATTTTCTCCATCTGGCTTTTAAAGGAGGAAATATTTATTACATCGCCATTACTCTCATCTTTGTCGGATTTTAATTCAGACATAAAAATACAGTTGTACTTGAACCCCTCATCAGTTTCGACTTCATTCATGCTGTAGAGTTCCCAGCCGTTCATAGACATTTCGTTCAAAAGGTTCTGAAGTTCCTGAATATTTTCACTAGAACAGCTCCTTATAATATACTGCATTTTATTACTTTTAAACATCCTAACCCCTTATTTTCTATTGTTTTCTATAAGAATTTTTAATGCCTCTATAGCAGTTTTTATGGCACTGTCGGTATCATGGACAACCGGATTATCAAATCCCAGTTTTTCTCTTTCCTGATTGGCAACTGTTAAAAATACAGAGCCTGTTTTCACTCTCAAAAAACTTGATACAACAAATAACGCCGCAGATTCCATTTCTGAAGCGAGACATCCGAGACGCTTCCACGCTTCCCATTTATTTTGAAGTTCATAATTTACAGGCATCCTTTCAGGATCATGCTGCCCGTAGAAGGAATCCTTACACTGAACAACGCCGGTATATGAATTATACCCCAGATTTTTTGCAGCCTGCGCGAGAGCATTTACAATATCAATATCAGCAACCGCAGGAAATTCAATCGGGGCATATTCTCTGCTGGTGCCCTCCATACGGATAGCGCCGGAGGCAATAACTATATCGCCTCCTTTTATATTTAAATCTATACCGCCGCAGGTTCCGACACGGATAAAGGTGTCTGCCCCGACTTTTACGAGTTCTTCCAGCGCAATAGCAGCAGAAGCGCCGCCAATACCGGTTGAGGTTACGGAAACTTTTTCACCATTCAGATACCCTGTATATGTTGTGAATTCTCTTCTATCAGCAACCAACCGAGGTTCGTCAAAATATCCGGCAATCTTTTCGCACCGCTTCGGATCGCCAGGCAAAAGCACGTATTTCCCGACATCACCCTCTCTTAATCCGATATGATATTGTTCACCGTTTTCAGAATAATTCATTGACGTCCTTTTCACTAATTAGATGATTTCAATTTCTGGATTACTAAATCAGAAATATCGACACCGCCTACGAACACTACTCTGAAATCTACAATGGCGTCAAGTTTTTGTTCAACGAGAACCTGTTTTGCAGCCGCCTGAATTTTATTATACACAAGCTCTTCTTTCTGAGATTTTAATTTCAAATAAGCATCCTGCTTTGCAGTAAATTCACGTGCGGTTGCATCTTCAAAATTCTGTTTTTTCAAAGGCGTATCAAGCGCCTTATACTGTTTTTCTTTATCAACCATATACTGCTGCAGTTCAAGAGCTTTAGCATCAATTTCTTTTACAGCCTGCTGTGCAAGAGGGTATGCCGCCTGAACTTTCTGGTAATCAATATATCCGACACCGCCTGCAATAGCCTGGCTTCCCATAGTCATAGCAAACCCGCCTAATAAAACTAATGTTGCTAACCCTAATTTTTTCATATATTACCTCCGTTATTTTTATTAATAAATCAAGTCGCCTACACCAAACGTAAAGTAACCGTTCGGATTCCCGTTTTCGCCCGGATTTGTGAGCGGAATACCGTAATCAACCGATAACGGCCCCATGCCCGGAATATATAATTTTATACCGACACCTGCCGTAACCGCATATCCCGGTCTGTCATAAAGAGTATCTGCAAGTGTGTTATTAAATATTTTACCTGCATCCATCCAGGCCGTCAATCTTATGTTATCAAGGAATTTAATTTTTTTGGAAAGTCTTGTCCTATCAAGGAACGGAATCGGAGTTGCAAATTCTGCTGACCCCATAATGAACGCGTCACCTGTACCAACACCGCTCATTTTAAAACCTCTTATAGTATAAGGACCGCCTAATCTGTATGCCATTACATCAGGCATATTGTCGCCGTGGATTTTTCCGCCTGCTTTCGCCATAAGAGAGAAGGAAGATTTCTTACCGACAGGAATATATTGTTTTATCATACCTTGAAGTTTTCCGTGAGTTTTATCAAAGTCTATTAAGCCGATATCTTCCGAGAATCTTATACTCGCAATTGTACCTTTTCTTGTAACGGCACCGCCTTCTCTTGTATCATATACAAGCGCAGGACTTAATGACATAAATAAACCGCCCTCTAACTGATTTGCACGTTCAGATATCGGGATATTGTATCTGTTGTATAAAGCTGCAATTTTATCAAAGTTACCTTCTCTTAAATCTATATGTTCAACCCCGAGAGAGAAAGTTGATGTCAGGTGTTTATTTCTTTTAAATCTGTGAGCAACTGTTGCTTCACCCCCGATTCTTCTTTCAACAGCAAGCGGAACCTGATAACTTCCGAAATCTCTGAAGAAAAGTTTTGTCATAAGAGAGGTATCTGCATTAAGGAAATGCGGTTCAAAGAAACTCAATTCAAACTGCATATTCATGCGGCGCTCAATTGAAGCGTCGTTCAGGATTACACCGGAACCTACCAAACCGCTCAAAGAAACCCTCTGGTTACGACCGAGGAAGTTGTTATCCGCAATCCCCAAAGACCCGAATACACCGGTCACCGAATCCAGACCGCCGCCGACCGAGATACTAGCTGTACGCTGTTCCTGCACGTTTATCGTAATATCATATGTATCAGGATCCTCTGCGCAAGGTTCTATTTCACGGGTTACATCCTTAAACGCCTGAGTAGCATATAAACGGACTAAATCCTCTTTCACCTGATTCTCATTATAAACCATGCCCGGTTCCACAAGAACATTTCGTTCAATTACAAAATCTTTTGTTTTTTCATTACCGGCAATCGCTATTGAATTAATTGTACCTTCTTTAATTTCAATATTGATTGTACCGTCAGGATCATCCGTTACGGAAGATACCCTCGCCAGAATATAACCTTTTGAGGTGTATATTTCCTGAATTTTTGCTATTGCATTATTCAGCTGCGCAATATTCTGAGGTTTTCCTTTCATGTCCAAAAGCGGGGTAAGTATTTCTTCTGTTGAAACGACAGTATTTCCTTCTATTGTAAAATCTGTCACCGGGGCATTTTCTTCAAGGATAAGTTTTAAGGTTATCGTACCATCTGAATTATTAACCGGAATAGCTCTCATTTTTTCGGTAAAATAGCCGGTTTCATAAATACTTCTAAGATCCGCCTGAACAGTATCACGATTATATACATCGCCCGCTTTCAGGTGGATTTTATCTTTCACAACATCTTGAGAAAGCACATTCAGACCGTAAATTTCGACATCTTTTATAACTTTTTCATTTTTGACCGCAGAAAGTTCATTTGCAGAGGAAGCTTCCGTATCAGAAGCCGGAGCCGGCGCTTGTACCGGTGCAGGTGCAGATTCACTGCCCCAGAAATCTTCTGCCGCAAAAGTATGTAAAGGACATACTGCAATTACCACCAGACTAATTATAAGCTTATATATTTTTGTGTACACTTTCAACAGATTTGATCCCTTAAAATCTTCCTCATGTATTAAACATTATATCACAAATATATTAAAGTAAAAAACTTAATATTTATATACATATTATTCATTTATAATCAGCCTGTAGACGTCATTTTTATTATACCCGTAAAGCGCCGATAGTATTGTTGAAATTTCTTTTGCTTTAAAATTTTTTTCTTTTAAAACATTAATTTTTTCAATTATTTCACAGACATTTTGTTCTCTGCACGATTTGTAAACCATTCCGACAATTTCACCTTTCAGGGTGTTTTCGCTGAAATATTCTTTTACATGCTGAATACTATCTATTACAACTTCTTCAAAAACTTTCGTCAGTTCTCTGGCGATTGCAACCCTTGCTTGAGGTTCATATTCTGAAATTATTTCCAGAGTATCCATTAACCTGTTAGGGGATTCATAAAATATTACATCACATCCGGCCGACTGCTTTAACACCTCAACTATCTGCGATTTTGTCCGCGGTAAAAATCCAACAAAGGCAAAAGGTTCATCTTCACGAGGAACCTGTGACAAAAATGTCACAACCGCATTAGCTCCAGGAAGCGCCGTTATTTTTATATTGTTCTTTCTCAATTCTTCTACCAGAATAGAACCCGGGTCACAAAAAAGCGGAGTTCCCGCATCTGACACCAGCGCCATTTTTTTGCCGGATTTTAAGATTTCCAAAAAAGATTGCAGGCGCTCTCTTTCATTAAACTTGTGATACGAAATACATTTTGTTTTTATATCAAAATGATTAAGGAGTTTCTGCGTAACCCGCATATCTTCGCACGCTATAACATCAACTTCACGCAAAACATCAAGCGCCCGAAATGTAATATCACCAAGGTTCCCGATAGGAGTCGGAACTATATAAAAATCGTATTCCTTCATAATAAAATTTTAACACAGAAAAGTTTTTACGGAAAACGCATGGATATCGGACAAAAACTCTAATCTAACAACTATAATTAGCCGCATTATTTTTTTCTTAAGTAGAACTAAATCTAAAATCTTCCGCCCAGGTTTTAAATCCGCCTTCCAAAATCATGGAAGGATACCCGTAATCCGCAAGTATTAACGCCGCTTCCACACTCAAATGACATTGCTGATTATACGAATAAACAACAGTCGTTGCATTTTTGTTGAGTTTATCAAGATTGTCCGCAAGCTCATCTTTCGGTATGGATATCGCATTCGGAATATGTGAAATATCATAATCAGCCTTCAGCCTCACATCCAGCAAAGCAACATCACCTTTATCCATAAGATTTTTTAAATCAACAGGTCCTGTTGTAAAAGCAAGATATTCTTCAAAAAAATTTCTTGCGCGCATACTGTCAAAACGTATTTGTTTAATCTTATCATCCATAAAATTTATCCTTTCTCTTTTATCTGTTCCGGAGGAACCTTCGACTGTAAAAATTTCTTTCGGGGTAAAATGGGGTCGAAATTTTCTCAGTCTCATAAGAGAAAGGATAAATCAAGTTATGGAAATTGTTATCTGGTAATATGGAGTATATTACTATCAGTGAATTAGGGGTAAATGAATATCTTTCTATCTAACAACCTGCCAATTAAGCAAGTGTATCTATGCTTTTTGCCTTATTATTAGGGTTAGCTGACTGAACAGCGATATTATAAGTCTTGACGAATTTACTGATAACAGAAGTAAATAAATTATTTCTTACGGCATCAGCTTTTTGAGAAAGGTGCATGTTACTTGTAAAGCCTCTTTTTGCATCAGGAGCCTGAAGCGATAAGATAGCCATGCTCGGAGTAACATTATTCGGATTAGCGTCGCCGAAAGAGATGTATTTTTTTGTATTTAAGTTTACTGAATTAATTGGATTGATTGTTAACATAATTGTCCTCCTCTCGTGAGGTTTTCTTATTAAGTGTTTATTTAACACTTCATCTAACACTTTTAATATAAATCATAAAAAATATTTTGTCAACCCCTATTATAAAGTTTTATTAAGATAGCTGTAATATAATAGAAATAAGCAATTTAGCATAAAGTGCTAAAAGTACACTTATTATTATCATTCAATGCTTTCCGCTATTCTCAAACTATACCCGATCGGGTAATATATCAAAAATTCACCCTAAATTCTTATCCTTAATAAATTACCCATGCTGGCAATTGTAAAAAATACACTCATTCTGTTTAATATAATTAAATCTTTTTCATACTTCCAGCTATTCTTAATTCCAACGAGCCCCCTAAAAAGGGCTCTTTTCTTTTTATCGAAAATTCAACACTATAAAAGAGGCATGGTATTATCTACAAGATTCGCACAACAAAACAGTTTCATCAGAAAGAAAACTCGGGCTCGTTTTAATTATCTTAAATTTATACCCTAAGTCCCAGCTTTCTATAAGCGGTTTTATTTGAAAGAAATCATTTCCGCCATGATAAATTGATATTATCATATTAGGTCTTTGTGTTTCTATTGTATGATATGCACCGCGCAAAAACATTTGCTCAGCACCTTCAATATCAACCTTTATCAAGGACAATTGCATAGGATTTTCCGAAATCCAGTCATCCAATCTCCGAATCATGATGTCAGAACAATAATCATTAGTCCTTTCACGAACTACAGATGCGGCAATATCTGCACCGTATAACTTTTCCACTGCATTTTCTTCCCCCAGGCCTATATTAACAGGTACAACGTTTTCAGCGTGGTTTAATTCAAGAGTTTGTAAAAGTAAATCATAATTCTTTTGGCAAGGCTCAAATGCAAAAACATTCAGATCTGTAAACTCTCTTAATACAATAGCACTATCTCCGATAAAGGCACCCACATCTAAAATATTTTTATTTCTATCAATATTATCAAATTCATCTATATGATATTTTTGCTTAAATATACCATACTCAAAGTAATTGATAGGTAGGATATATTTATTCCAGGCAAAAAGATTATTCCCAAGATATATTATTTGCTCGCAAAAATCATTTACTTTTTGTTTATCATCTAATTCTTCTTTTGATAAACAAGAGGAATCAAATCCATTTGCTTGAAAATGTCTTATTCTGTTCAAAATTTTACTTACAACCTCAACACTCTTATCGTCAAGGTTTTTAATCAAGCTTAAATACTCATCTTTAAAGGAATCTTTGTTAAAATAATCATAAAATGATTCATACCAATGAGGAGTAGGAAAAAGATTATAATCTGGAACTTCAGTTCCTGCAGAATTAGCATTACACATCAGGTAAATCACCTTTTACATCAGCCGTAATGCCACAGTTAAGACCAAACACGTCATGCAAAGCTTTTACAGCCTTTTTAGCGTCCTCTTTTTCTACAAGACAACTGATTTTTATTTCACTTGTTGAAATCATTTTAATATTTATACCTTGTTCCGCAAGAGTTTCAAACATGGTTGAAGCGATACCCGGTCTATCAATCATGCCGGCACCAACAATGGAAACTTTCGCAATATCTTTATTTAATTGAATTTCGCCGCATTCAAGCTCTTTTTTCAATGCTTCAAGAGTAGCCATGGTTTTATCGGTATCGGCTGCGTCAATGGTAAAGGCAATATCGTTTGTATGAGAAATCTTTCGGGCATACGACTGGATAATCATATCCACAGAAATATTTTCTTCAGCAAGCTTGCCGAAAATTCTGGCAGCCTGCCCAGGAATATCCGGGACATCGCATACAACAATTCTAGCCTGCGACAAATCAGCCGCAACACCTGCTACAGGTTTATAAATTTCCATATTATCAACTCCTAAAATTAAAGTACCTTTATTGTCTGTTTTAAAACTGCTTCTGACTCGCAGCGGAACATTAAACTGCTTTGCGGTTTCGACGCTTCTCGGATGGAGAACATTCGCACCGGCGTGCGCAAGTTCAAGCATTTCTTCATAAGATATCTCATCCAGACGGGAAGCTGTCGGAACAATACGCGGATCTGTCGTATAAACGCCCTCAACATCAGTATAAATATCACAGCGCTCAGCGTTTAATGCCGCCGCAAGCGCTACTGCCGATGTATCAGAACCGCCGCGTCCGAGAGTTGTAATTTCGCCGTCTTCTGTTACACCTTGAAAACCTGCTACTACAATAATTTTACCTTCTGCCAGATTCTTCTTGAGTTTATCTGTTTTTATATCAATGATTCGGGCTTTTGAATGAACATTCTCTGTCATAATCCCGATTTGCATGGCATTAAAACTGACAGCATCATATCCTGCAGCCTGAATTGCCATTGCAAGAAGCGCGATAGAAACCCCTTCACCTGTTGAAAGAAGCATGTCCATTTCTCGTTCAGACGGCACCGGACACAAATCCTTCGCCATTTTGACCAAATAATCCGTTGTGTGCCCCATAGCGGAAACTACAACCACAACGTCATTACCGTTCTTTTTTTCTTTTATGACAGTTGCTGCTACATTTTTTATTTTATCGGTATCTGCGACAGACGTTCCGCCAAATTTTTGGACTATAATCTTTCTCAATTTCTTCTTCTTTCTATAATTTATTCAAAATCTCTGTGAGCTCTGCCTTTTCTTCAGGGTATTTAAAAGTTTCCGGGTCAATTTCATTTATCTTATCCGCAATTGACAGAACTTCCTTTACATTATATTCACAAATGCTGTCTTTGACAAGTATGTAACTTACATAAAAAAGAAGGTTCAGAATTTCTGTATTATTTTCTTCTATTTTTACAGCTTTTCTAAGTTTCCTCTGCGCCTCTGCGTATTCTTTTTGAGAAATTAAATACTTTGAAAAATCTATGTAAGAACTTATAAATGTCGGGAAATCTTTAATTGCATTTTCATAGTATTCTTTTGTCAGAATATCATTCCCGAGATTTTCGTAAGACTTTGCAATGTAGTAGCTGCAGGCGTAATCCGTTTTATCCTCCTTAATAATATGCTTAAAACTTTCAATTGCTTTATCAAAATTTCCGGTTTTAAAAGCAATTATGGCACTACCTTTCACCGCAAGATAATTATCCGGTTCTT
>CALUTK010000017.1 GCA_944323675.1 Candidatus Gastranaerophilales bacterium
TCCGGAAGAATTCTTTTTGCAAGTTTATTCCCTTTTATCGTTGCAATTTCTTCTTCAAGAAGGATTGGTAATGATGAGGCTAATGCAAGTTTCCACGCATGATTGTGTATGAAGTTTTTAAATTTGTCTGTTTTTGAAAGTTCTTGACCCTCTGCAGGCTTTTTTATGCTTGTGCAAATCCCGATAATTCCTAAGAATACAGGAAGGGTTTTAAAGATTGGCCCTAAATACTGCATCACTTTTAGTAAAGGATTAAAGTTCCTGTTCATTGCATGTCCCATTTCATGAAAAAAAGAAGCTTCAAGTTGTTTGTACGGCACAAACATCATATTAAAAACAGGAAGGTAGACTGCATTTCTTCCAAGTCTGGCTCCATAGACAGGATCAAGTAATGAATTTAATTTTTGAAAATAAGTAGGGCTGTTGTTATATACTTGAGCAGCTTTAACTTTAAGGTTTGTTTTATCTAATCCTGATTCTTTGAATGCTTTATCTATATAATTACCTATTTCCGGTGCACTATTTGCTGTTTTTATAAATTTATCCTGCATCGCTACTGTTGCAGGATTTGTCAGTACATCTTCAAAAAGTATTAAACTTGTTGCAAGACCTGCCGCGTTTTGAAGATAGTTGTCTTTTTTATACTCTTTTGGCGTCTGTGTTGCGTGAGAATTTATTTGCATGATTATCCCTTATATTATGCTCATACAAAATTCGTGAATATTTATTTTTGCTACTTAACAGAAATTTCAACCGGCGCTGTTGGCAAAATAAATCCAAAAGTAGAACCCTTGCCGACTTCAGAATGCACAAATACGCGGCCGCCGTGGTGTTTTTCGATTGTTGTTTTTACGAGATTCAAACCTAAACCGGTTCCTTTTATCGTATGAGTGTTGTTTTCAACTCTGTAAAATCTGTCAAAAATTTTCTTCTGATGTTCTGGTGCAATCCCGCATCCCTGATCCGTTACTGCAACTTCAACCTCTTTATTTTCAGGAGAATAATTCAGCGTAATTTTAATTTCTCCGTTTTCCGGCGAATATTTGATAGCATTAGAAAGGTAATTCGTCAGAGCTCTTTCTATGCTGTCGTAATTAAACATAAATTCCGGCGGAAGTGATTTTTTATCTATTGTGATATGAAGGTTGTGTTCTTTTGTCAGAACCTCTACCTGTTTGGCACATTCTTCTATTAAGTGTTCTATATTATTCGGCTCTTTTTCAAGTTCCGTATCCGCCTCAAGACGTGAAAAATCAAGGATATCATTTACCATTCTATTAAGCCTAATGATTTCCTGATTAATCGTTCCGATAAATTCTTTTTGTGTTTCGTAGTCAAATTCGTTACCGTAGTTATAAAGTGTATCAATATAGCTTCTCAAAACAGTGACCGGCGTTCTTAATTCGTGGGAAACATTTGAGATAAATCCTGCTCTCATCTGTTCCATTTCCGCTTCTTTTGTCATGTCAATAAGAACAATTATATAACCGACATAATCCTTGTTTCTTGTGAACATCGGCGATATAATTGATTTAATAACTTTTTTATCAACATTAATGTTAAATTCAATCGGTTTTTTCTCAATAATTTCAAGCGGAGTATCTTTAAACTGTTCGATTTTTTCTTTGAAGCAATAGTTCCCAGATGTATCAATATATTGCTGAATAGGTTTATTGAGTACCTGCTCTTCAGTAACTTCAAGGAGCGTTTGAGCGTGGTTATTTACAAGAACTACATTATCGTTGTCATCGCATACTACAACTCCGTTTGCAATACTCATAAGAACCGATTCAAATTTATTTCTCTCAAGCATTATTCTATCTATATTCTGTTCTTCATAAATGTGGAGGCGTGTTGACATATCATTAAATGCGTTGAAAAGTTCTTCAATTTCGGAACTTACATCTTTTGTTTGAATTTTATAGCCGAATTCCCCGGAGGATATTTTTTTTACTCCGTTTTGCAAAATTCTTAGTTCTCTTGTTATGAGATAGGTGTTAATGAGAATAACAAAGGCAAACACAAGCCAGGCCACCGAAAATACAAATAAAAGCGAAGCTCTGGTTGTTGAAGATATCTGGCTTATAATATCACCTGAGAGGCCGACAGTTACAGAACCGACAGGATTTGACTCACCTATTGCCGTGAGCGGTGAGGTTACTCTTATATTTGTGTTACTTTGGACTGCATGTGGGTTTTTCCCGGAATATATAAGCTTTCCGTTTTTATCTCTGAATTCAATAAACACAATATCATTGTGGCTTTTTAGAATACTCTCGGAATGAGTCTGCAGAGTATCAATAATTTTATCAGCAGGTAAATTTTTTGTAATTTCTACACTTTCGATTGCGAGGGTTTTAGAGATAACTTGTCCGAAATTCTGGTAGCCTTCATTCAGCTTTTTTTGAATATTAAAAATGGCAAAAACAGCAATTGCAACTATTAAAACCGTGCTCAAAAGGAGCCCGAAAATAATCAACCTGTTCTGTGTTGTCAAGCTAACCTTATTATTCATAATTTAATTATACCACTCCGAATTTGTGTAATCAATAAAATTTGCAAATTTAAATGCACAAAAACCGGATTATTTGCTGTCTATGGGATTACAAAACAAATGCTGCAGATGTTCACGTCGTTTCGCTGTCTCATAACACGTGATTGTCTGAAAACTACGCAAGTATCCGGTTTTTATGTATTTGTAAATTATCGTGCGCAAATAGTTCTTGCAACATGAACCCCCGAGGCAGAAGCCTGAATGAGCCCGCGGGTTACACCTGCGCCGTCGCCGATTGTGAATAGATTTTTGACGCCTTCGGTTTCAAGTTCATTTGTCAGTTTTACTCTTGCTGAATAGAATTTAACTTCTATACCGTAAAGAAGAGTGTATCTTGAGGCTGTTCCAGGACAAATTTTATCCAGCGCATAGAGCATTTCTATAATGCTTGTCATTTGTCTGTACGGTATAACTAGGCTTAAATCCCCCGGAGTTGCACAGGTCAGGGTAGGTGTCAGAACGCTCGATTTAATTCTTTCCGGAGTCGAACGGCGTCCGTCGAGTAAATCGCCGAAACGCTGAACTAAAATTCCGCCGCCTAACATGTTGGCTAACCTTGCAATATGTTGGCCGTACTGAATAGGTTCTTTAAACGGTTCAGTGAATTTTTCACTCACAAGAAGCGCGAAGTTTGTATTGTTGGTCGTTTTTTCAGCGTAGCTGTGTCCGTTTACTGTTGAAATTCCGTTGTAGTTTTCCTGAACAACTTCTCCGTTCGGGTTCATACAGAAAGTTCTCACCTCATCTCCGAAAGTAGGTGAATGATAGATTAACTTTGATTCATATAATTTATCTGTCAGCGGTTCAAATACAGGGGCCGGAAGTTCTACTCTGACACCTATATCAACGGCATTATTTACCATACCGATTTTGTTTTTGGCAAATTCCTGAGTGAGCCAATCCGCTCCCTCTCTTCCCGGAGCGATAATTGTATATTCTGCTGTGATAGTCTCTCCGTTATCAAGAACGATACCTTTTACCTGCTCGCATTCAACAATTAGGCTTTTTGCTGAAACGTTATTTAAAATGGTAATTCTTTCAGCAAGATAATCCTGCATATTCTTTAAAACATTCAAACTTCTTTCGGTTCCGAGGTGTCTTACAGGTGAATAGACAAGTTTTAATTCAGCAAGAACAGCCTGTCTTTCGAGTTCTCTATATGTTTTTAAGTCCGTTCCGAAAACTTCTTCTGTTGCTCCGAAATCAAGGTACAATTGATCCGAGTAGCTGATTAAATCTTCAACTTTTTCTCTTGACATGTAATCAACGAGGTGTCCGCCAACATCAGGCGTAAGGGTTAATTTCCCGTCAGAAAAAGCTCCTGCTCCGCCCCAGCCGCAGAGAAGCCCGCATTTTTTACAGGTAGGACATTTTTCATATCCTTCTCTTAAAAGACATTTTCTTTTTTCAATTTTTTCGCCTTTTTCTATTAAAACTACTTTCCAGTCCGGTTTTAATTTTGTTATTTCAAGAGCCGCAAAAATTCCTGCAGGGCCTGCACCGATTATCGCAACATTATACATTTCATTTCCTCATTTGTTTTACTGCCAACTTATTAAACATATAATAAAAATTTTTATATTAAAAGGTTTTGTGAAGAATTTGTAAATCTAATTCTATTCAGAAATTAAATCACTTTTAAAGGGTTTTTTCTTAGTTGACATTGCATGTTCAATATTACTGATTAAATCAGCGACTTCATCAGTGTCTGCAATTTGCTGAGCTTGATGTGCATATTCTAATGCTTTTGAGAGATTTTTGGAATTCATTTCCAGAACAGCAAAATTATAATAGACAATATATTTATCATCTTTTGTCTTTGATAGCATAAGAGCCTTTCTCAAGGCGCTTAAGGCTTTCGTTTTTTGTCCGAGAGTTGCATATGCTATTGCAAGATCAATATATCCGCCGGGTAAATCAGGTGCATTTTTAATATAATTTTGTGCCTCTTTAACTTTCCAATTTTGCATATCCTCTAATGAACCAAGGAGTATCGGAGGATAAATAAGTTTTTCTTTTTTTATTTTTGAGCGCGATATGTTTGTAATATCCGGTACAAGGTTATAAAGCAGAGTTACAGTGTTTATGTCTTTTGCTGAAATATATTGAAAGTCGCTCCGGAACCTTGTATAAATGTTTTTACCTTCCTCTGCTCTGGACATATACATCAGGTCATCAGTGCTGAAACTGTGACCCATAATTCCGAGCGCGTGTCCGATTTCATGCAGAATTGTATTATAGATTTCTTTGTCAGAAAAATAATTTCCGTATGCATCTTTATCATACATTGTAATTGTCATTTTTTTTAGAGAATTCCCTCTTATCAGGGGTTCTGTATATGCAACTACGTATTTGCAGACGCCCTGCTTGCAGTTATTTTTTGGCAGCGGCAAAAATTTGACAGCAATTTGCGCATCTTTTTTATTATCTGTAAAATCAAATTTTAAAAATCCGCTTGAACTCTGCCACTGTGCAAACGCATTTGAAATTTCCGATTCATAGTACTCAGGCAGCTTGTCACCCTCAGGAAAGTCAATATATACACGGAGCGGGAACGTTGCCCATCTTAACACTTTTCCGTCATAAGGAGTTTGTTCAATATAATTATCGCCGTATGTTTTATTAATCTTACTTTTCCAGAAGTTGATCTGCACCTGTGCTAATTGAGAAGCGCTGTCGTTTGACTTATCCTGAGAAAGTTGAAACATTTCTTTTTGTATGTTATAAACCGGTCTAAGGCTTGAAAGAGCATACACATAATTGTACTGGTATTCTTTATTTTTAGGTTTTAAATTTTTAGCTATTTTCAGATACTTATGAGCTTTTACAAAATGTTTATTTTGCAGCTCAGATAGTCCTTTATGGAAAAACAATCCTGGAAGTACAACTAAAATAATAATAATACCGGCAATTAAAACTGCACCAAGAGCATAGATTATTTTTTTATTGCGCATTATCTTTAATCCCTTTATCGACTTCCAAAAGTTTAGCAAGGGAGCGGGTGTCACCTTTAAGTTTAAAGTACTCTGCAAATTTTGGCGTAGTTTTGAGGTTATAGCTTCTTCCGTTTTTATCTCTTGTTCTGCTGATTAATCCTTTTTCAAGAAGCTCCTGAACATGTTCATAGGCGTTAGAGCCGCGCAATTCCTTTAAATCAGTCTGACGGATAGGTTCTTTTAGAGCTATAACGGAAAGGGTCCTTAAAACCCCGGGTTTTAATTCTACCGGACAGAGTTTTTCAACTATATCCATGTGTTCTTCTTTAACCTGAAGAATGTAGCCGTTTTCGTCGTCAATTTCAAGAGCGCCCGAGCGTGAGGAGTAATCCATAATCAAATCCAGCATGGCTTCTTCTACTTTATCAACATCTTCTTCATTTAAAATTTCTGCAATATCTTTTATGGAAAGAGCCTGTGCCGTTGTGAATAAAACAGCCTCAATCCGCGCTTTCAACTGTTCCATGTTCACCTCTTACCACGTATAAATCGGAATAGAATTTTTCCTGCACTAAATCGTAGTCAGATTCAGCTGAAAGAAAAAGCAAGGCAATATATGCGCTGATTTTATCCATTCCCAGAAGCGTAAGTTCATTTAATTCTACTTTATCCTGATGATCAAAAATCTGCCCGAGATTTTCTTTGAGCCTTAGTACGCAATCTTCGATGTATTCTTCATGCGCAAGGTTAATGATATCGTCAGGCGTGAATCTTGCATAGGAGCGCACTCTGTTTTTAGCGCGTTCGTGAGCCTGTTTTAGAGATTGTTTTTTCTCTAATTTTTCATAGAATTCTAACTGGCGGATTAAGTCTCGCAGGGTTACAACGCGGTTTCTGTTGAGCCTTACGCTTGTACGGCGCTGCAGAACATCGTCAATCGTCATTGCATTTGCTGTCGGAACATAATCTTCTTCCGGATATTCAACAATAAAACCGTCGTCGTCAAATTCAAGATTGTTTTCAGGTTCATCCTGAAACTGCAAAACATCGACCCCGTCCAGAACACGGGATTTCATATTCAAAAGAACTGATGCAAATAAAAGCGCACGACCGGTTAATCTAAGGTTCTGGGATTTCATCTCGCAAAGGTGCGCAAGATATTTGTCTGTGATATCAACAATATTGATGTTCCACGGGTCAATTTTGCCGGCTTTTGCCATGTTTACAAGAAAACCTATGCCTTCATTATCAACATGTTTTTCTATTTCAGGTAAATCTATATTGTTATACTGTACTGCCATTAATCTCTTAATTTAACTCCCGTTACTCTTGTGATACCTTTTTCTTTTTGAGTGACACCAATTGTTCTATTAGCTGATTCTATCATAGGTTTTCTGTGACTAACTACTATAAATTGCGTATCTTTTGACTGGTTCTGCACCATTTGGGCGATACGTTCAACATTCATTGTATCTAAACTTGCATCAACTTCGTCAAATGCATAGAATGGCGACGGCATATAGCGCTGGATTGCAAACACGAAAGCTAGTGCCGTGAGGGCTTTTTCGCCGCCTGACATACTTTCAAGACGCTGTAATTTTTTATCTCTCGGCTGTGCTTCAATTGTCAGTCCGCCGTTCAGAGGGTCATCTGGAAATTCAAGTTTTAATTCCCCTTCGCCTTCTGATAATTGATGGAACACTGTTTTAAAGTTTTCGTTTATGTTGTTGAATGTTTTCATAAATGTTTCTTTTTTCAGTTGTTCGTAGCCGTTCATTCTGTCTAAGATTTCTTTGCGTTCTTTTGTGAGAACTTCTATTTGTTCTTTAATCTCTGTCTGGCGTGCAAGTTTTTCATCGTAAGTCGTGAGGGCGCGCATGTTTACGTCCCCGAGTTCTTGCATTTTTTTATCAAGGCGCTGTATTTTTGAAGTTATTTCATCAACCGACATCTCGACAGGTTCAAGTTTATTAATTTCGACGCCTGAATCTTCAAGTTCTTTTTTTGCGTTATCTAACTGCGGTTCAAGTTCTCGGCGGCGGGCTTTGAAGGATTCTATCTGCTCTGCAATCCTATCAATGTCGCTCATTCTAATGTGTTTTTGTTTTTCCATCTCTATGAGTTCTGAGTTAATCTCATCGCGCTGTTTGAGAAGTTCGCCGAGTTTTTCTTCAATTACCGCAATCTCTTCTTTCAATACTTCCGCTTTTTTGTTTAATTCTTCTATTTCTTTTTTAAAGGTTTCTTTGTCTTGCTCAAGTTTTATATTTGCTTCATTTTTAGCGGTAATTTCTTCTTCTTTTGTATTGATTAAACTCTGATTGAAGGCAATTTCGCGCTCAAATTCGCTCTTATCGTTTTGAGTTTGCATTAATTGAGCCTCAAGACGTTTTATTTCATGTTCAACGCCTTCGGTTTTTTCTTGCAAATCTTTTAAATCTTTATCATTAATTAATTTTTCAATTTCTTCTATTTGAGATTTTGTCTCAAGAATTTTATCGTAGACTTCGACATTTTTTTCTTCAAGTTTGTCGAGCTTTTTATTAATTTCAGCAATCTGCGGTTCTGTAGTCTGGATAAAATCAGCTTTTTCTTTGAGAACGTTTTCGCTGTTCTCGTAATTTCGCTGCATGTTATCAAGCTCTACTTTTGCCTTAGAGTGTTCGCTCACAGCATCGGAGTAATTTTGTCTGATTGTCTGAAGCTTGCCTTCAAGAGATGATTTTTTGCTTTCTAATGACGCGAGGCGTTCTTCTAATTCTTTTACTTTATTTTTGAATTCTTCAAGCTGTTCATCATCGTTTTGAGAGAAACTCAGACCGCTTTTTCTAATTGAACCGCCTGTAATTGCGCCGGATTTTTCAAAAAGTTCTCCGGCAAGCGTAACCATTCTGTAGCGTCCGATGAGTTTTTTTGCGCATTCCATATCTTCAACGACAATTGTGTCTCCGACGGCATAGTAAAACGCATTAATATATTCATCATCAAAATCTACAAGGTTAATCGCAAAATCTATTACCCCTTTATCTTTTGGAAGCGAGAGGCGAGTCGGTGCTTTTTGAACCTTATTCAGCGGAATAAAAGTTGTTCTTCCGCCGCCTGATGACTTCAAAAGTTCAATCGCAACGGATGCAACGTGCTCATCATCAACAACGATATGCGCCATTCTGCCGCCGAATGCAACTTCCATTGCGGTTGAATACTCTTTATCAACCGTACCTAATTTGACAAGCGGTGCGTGAACACCCTTTAGCTTAGCGTTCATAACAGTATCTATGGCATTTCCCATACTCTGGTTTGCGTACTGCTTTTTAGCCTGCAGATTTGAGAGTTTATTGTAAGCCATTCTGATATTGTAATTCAGGTCATTAATTTCATTATTGGTTCTGTCTAAATCCTGCAACGTATTCTGCTGGATTGATTTAAAATCCTGCAATTCTTTCGATAATTCTTCCACCTGCTGTTTTTTAAGGTCAAAGTTTGAAGTGAAATTTGCTTTTAATTCTTCAAGTTCTGCCAGTTTGGTTTTTGCAAGCGAAAGCTGTGCGGTCAGATTTTTTAAGTCGTTTTCCAGCGGCAGTTTTTCTTTTATAAGATTATTTTCTTTATCCTGAAGGTTTTCGAGTTCTTTTCTCAAATTGTTGCGGCGTTCTATATGCTGTTCTGCCGTGCTGCTTAAGCCTGTCATATCTTCAAGAATTTTCTTTAATTCGTTACGCTTTTCAACAATATCAAGTTCAATTTTTGCGATATTTTCTTCTTTTAATTTGATATTGAGTTTTGTATTTTCAATTTTTTGCTTGAAGTTATCAATACCGTTTTTGGCGTTTTCAACGGTTTTCATATTTTCTAAGATTTGTTTATCAGAAAAATTAATGGCATTGTGCTTGCGGTCAATTTCACCTTTCAGCGCTTCTTCCTGACGTTTAAGTTCAAGCTGCTGCGCTTCGCCTTTTTCTTTGACAAGTTCCGAAATCTCTTGATATTTTGATTTAATCAGATTTAAACGTTCATCAAGGTCTTTATTTTTTAATTCTTCTTCCTTTTTCTTTTTGGTGAATTCGAGAATATTTGTATGCGCCTGTTCAAGGTTTCTTTTCAGGTCAAAGAAGCGGACTTTTGTAATCTGGCTCTCAAGTCCTGTTTTTTCTTCGCGTAATTTCTGGTATTTTATAGCGACTTCTCGTTCTTCTTTCAGTTGTTCAAGCATTGCATCAATTTCGGTTAAAATAACTGATGAACGCTCTACTCTTTGTTCAACGTCTGTTAATTCATTGGTTGCCTGTTCTATTCGGCGGTCAAAGTCAGCAATACCTGCTATCTCATCTATAATTTTGCGGCGGTTTTTCGGGGTGCAGTTGGTAATCCCCTGAACATCACCCTGCATCATGACATTATAGCTGTTCGGGGTGACGTTATATTTTTCAAGCAGCGCATGGACATTAGTGAGAGTTGTAACACTGTCATTGAGATAATATGTGCTTGCATACCCTTGCGAAGATTTTCTGATACGACGGGCAATGCTTAAATCCTGACCGTCCTCCATCTCCCCGAATGTTACTTTTACAAAGGCTTCATTCCTTTTTGTATAAGTAGAGATAAAGTGTGACAGGTTTTCCGCGCGGAGTTCGCTTGCGTTCGCAAGCCCCAGCGCAAAAAGTACGCTGTCTATAATATTACTTTTTCCTGAGCCGTTTGGCCCTGATACTGTCGTAAATCCTTTTAATAAAGGTATTTCCGAACGGTTGGCAAATGATTTGAAATTATCTATCTCTAACTGTTTTATGTACATAATTATCCCTAGTCTTATTACTATTAGACTATACTTATAAATAATTGTCAAAATGTTAAACCGTTCTTAATATAATATTCCGGCAGTTTTTTGGAGATGGTGAGGGCTGTTTTTTTGTAAAAATGTTATTGTATGAAAAAATTGATTGTATTTATTTGTTTAATATGTCTGCCGGTTCTCGCAAGTGACTACGGAGTTTTCAGACCTGATAATTATAAATATTCTGCTGAAAACGGAGAAATGACACTTTTTATTCTTGATTTTTCAAACAGTATGACCGAATACCTTGACGGGGTCACAAAGGTACAGCTTATGCTGGATACAATGCGGCAGATATTACCGTCAATTAGTAAAAATAGCAGAGTCGGATTAAGAGTGTACGGGCACAGAATGGGGTTTACTCCTATTGAAGCCTGCAGGGCTTCTTCTTTGATTGTTCCGATTACTCCGAATAACAGCGCAAATATTGCAGGAGCTTTAGGCTCAGTTGAACCGCGCGGAATGACTCCAATTACGTTTTCACTAAAACAGGCTGTTAAAAATGATTTTATCGGATATACAGGGAAAAAACACATTATCCTTTTGACTGACGGCGGTGAAAATTGTGATGAAAGTCCATGCAAATATGTCATGGAACTTATAAAGGTTAGAAAAGATGTTACGATTGACGTGATTGCATTTAATATTGATAACCCCGATGACTTAGACCAGCTTGAATGCACGGCACTTGTCACAAGCGGCAAATTCTATACCGCCAATACAGCCGCCGAACTTGCCAGAAGCCTTAATAATTCACTGAATGTTCATAAGGAAGTGGATGCAAAAATTATCCCGAATTATTAGCGGCAGCCTTCGTCTGCAAAGTCAATTTTCCCGTCGTAATCATTATCAATTCCGTCAGAGCACGAACCTATTGAATATTTACTCTCGGCAGGAGGATTGAATTTGAGGTATTTATCAGGAATTTTTTCCCAGAGATATTTAAAGAAATCTGAATAAAATCTCGCGATTTTAGGGCTTTCTATAATAATCATATTCTCATCGTTTTTATTCTCGCCGCTGTTGGAAAAGTTCGTTGAACCTGTCACGACGTATTTATCATCAATAATCACAACTTTTGAGTGCATTTTACCGGCGTAATTTTCAACCTTAACCGGAATTCCGCTCTGTCTTAATAAATTCATTGTGGAATGCCGTGTCGTTGTACTTGTCGCATCAAGAATTATTTTTACATCAACGCCGCGCCTGTAGGAGTTAATCAGAGCATAAGTGAGCGGTTTGTGTGTAATTAAAAATGCGGGCATATAGATGTATTCATTAGCCGAATTTACAAGCGGCAGAAGGTTATTCGTAATAACTTTGTCCTGAGGGGAAAACGCTATTGTCATTTTTGTGCCGTCAGATAAATTAAATTTTTGTATAGCCGTCTTTGTTTTTGTTGTGTGAAATTTTCCTTCAAACATCTGTTCAAATTCTTTTTCATAGACTTCCGCGGCAGATTTTGAATTTATTATCACAACACTGTTTTGATTAAATCCCGAAAATCCTGTGTGAGAAAAATTCATGGAGCCTGTAAAAACTTTCTCTCTGTCAAAGATTGCAAATTTATTATGCATAAGCGCATTTGTAAGCTGAGCGCTGCCTTCAATCCTGTCTGAACGTTTATTAGTAAATAATTTTACAAAATTTTCCGTATCGGGATAATAATTGCTGCCGGAAGTTTTTGTATCGTACACAACTCTTATGCTGACCCCTCGTGTTATTGCATTTTGAATTGAGGTTCTTACTTTCGGAATATCCGTCCATCCGTATAGTGCTATATCTATTGAAGATTTAGAACTATCTATCAGGTTTACAAATTCGCGGCAGACACTATGTGTGCAATTCTTATCAGGTTTTGAAATTCCGGTAAAATCAGTAAGTAGTACCTTTATATTTCCGCTTGTCATAATATCAGGAGTTTTTTGCATGTATGTAGATTGACGGCTCTGATACACTCTTTTCTGTTTCTTTATATGACAAAAACCGCATGGAGTTGATTTATCCGGCAAATCTTTTACTGATAATACAACTGCATCGTGCGCAATCTGTCCGTATTTGCAGTTGAGTTTATGATATTTGGAACTTTTGTGGTTGTAGATGACTAGCCTCAGTTTTTCGGAGTCTTTTATGTTTTCATTAAATTTGTTTTCATTAACCGGTTTCCCCTTCAATATTGCAAAACCCGAAGATTTTAAAATTTCGGAATAGTTTTTGTTATCAACGTAGATTTCAGCAAACTTACATTGAGGCGTTGCTTGTCCTGTAAATTTTACTTTAACCTCTTTACCGTCGAGTATCTTGTGAGCAAATTCATCCGCCAGATACCCGGCCGCAATTCCTTTTTCAAAGGGCAAATCTTTAATTTCTTCTCTGTACTCAGTAAGGTTTGAGGTGTAACTTTTAATCTCCGGCAGACATATTGTTTCCCCGTCATCAACTGTACGGTTTCCGTTCAGGTCAATTTCAAACATGACCGGCGTGATTATATTCAAAACTTCCTTTTTATTTGCGCTTACAAAATTATAGGCAGCAAAAGCGCAGAATAAAATTATTATGAAAAGTGCAGAGAGTTTTTCTTTCATAGATTTTTAAGACTTATTATTTCATACCCCATCCGGTAAATTGTATCTTTTAACATACTGTCAGTTGTAATCTCAAATTCTGTCAAATGTTTGTCCTGCTTTGGTATTTCATATTTACACGGATGAATAAGACATTCTGTAATTACAGCATTATCAGATTCAATAGCGCTCAGTCCGTGTTCAACCGTTTTAGAGTCCATCATACCTGTATAGCCGACGCCTATCAGGTAATCATTTGTCTTTAGTCCGAATTCTTCTGCTGTTTTTTTATTTTTTTTAGTGAATATATTAAGGAGTATTATTTTAATTATGTTGATTAAAAAAGCAGGCTTATAGTTTTTCTTAGAGCCCGGTACAACGTAAAATTCTTCTCCCTGAGTTCTGATATACGGAATATTGTATTCTTTTGCAAGTCTTGCCGTAAGTCTGAAGATTTCCGGAATTGCATGGGTATGCACGTGTGAATCTATATGGGATACTTTTGATGCTCTTTGCACTTTTTCAATCTGAGCCCGAAACTCTTTTTCAATCTCTTTTAAAACCTCTTTTCTGCGGCAATTCAGTATAAACCACAGGTATCCCCTTTTAAAAATTCCTCTATTATCTGTCAAATATTCGCAGTGAGTTAATGATTTACCCTCAATAATATTTAGATGCACCCCCAGTCCTAAATCCTGACACTCCGGAAGAATTTCATTTATAGCACTTTCAAAAGCCTCTCCGTTTGCACAGATACTTGCATTTCTTAAATAACCGAAGTTATACCCCTCAAGAACGGCTCTGTTAAAATCCGCATTCATCCCGAAATCATCAGCATTCAAAACAAATTTTTTACTACTCATCTTATAATTCTATTGCACTCCATCTCTAATTATTATATTATAAGGGTGTCCTGCGGGGCAAGTTGTTACAGAAATGAGGATTGGATATGAATAAGCCGGTTTTAGCAGTTGTTATTCCTTGTTTTAATGAAGAATTGTGTATTGAAAGGACAGTTAGAGCTCTTTTTGAAGTTCTAAATGTGCTTATTGAAAAAAATAAAATTAATCCGAATAGTTATCTTTACCTTGTGGATGACGGTTCAGCCGACAATACGTGGGAGATAATCAAAAAGCTTCACTCAGAAAATAACCTCGTAAAGGCTCAGAAGTTTATAAGAAACTATGGCAACCAGAAGGCTCTTCTTGCAGGGTTGGAAGCTGTAAGAGAAATCGGCTGTGACTGTGTTGTCTCTATTGACGCAGACCTCCAGCAAGATGAATGGGCAATTGAAAAATTTATTGATGAATATATGAAAGGGTTTGATATTGTATCTGGCATAAGAAATGACAGAAAAACTGACTCTTTATTTAAGAAAACGACAGCGCTGTTATTTTATAAGATAATGAACCTGCTTGGCGTAAAAATCCCGGTGAATCACTCGGATTACCGATTGATAAGCCGCCGTGCACTTGAACTAATGTCGCAGTACCACGAAAATTCTCTATTTTTGCGCGGATTTTTTCATGAATTAGGCTTGAAAACAGCTTATGTCCATTTTGACGTAAAGCAGAGATTCGCAGGAAATTCAAAGTTTAGTTTAGTTAAATTAATCGAACTTTCTTTGAGCGGAATCACCTCTTTCAGTATAGTTCCATTGAGAATAATCACAGCTTTAGGGTTTTTGATGGCGCTATTCGGGTTTGTTGTCGGGGTTGAATCAGTTATTGAAAAGATTTTTTATAACAATTCCCCTAACGGAATGACAACAACAATTATATTGCTGTGCGTATTCGGGGGAATTCAGCTTTTCTGTGTAGGCATAATAGGCGAATATGTCGGTCAGGTTTATCGGGAAGTAAAAGCACGCCCGAGATATATAAAAGAGACTGAATTGAAATAAAGTCACATCACGGCGGGCTGTGTCCGCAAGCTCATAGGCGTAAACATTTCACATTTCTACGTTTAAAAAAAGCCGTGCCTTCTGTCTATCGAATTTAACAAATAATATCTACGACTAAATTATCTCTTTTTAAAAACAGAACACCCGCAAGGATTGTCTTAGTGCTGCTGTGTTTCCACCCTGACACGGTTCGACAGCTTACGCCATCCTGCCCTTAAACGTCATCAATAATTCAATTTTCAAAATTATCCGCCAAACCCTCACAACAGACTCTGCACCCCGCATACACTTCGGGTCAAGGGATTGCAATTCCCCGTGGAGCACGGCTTTAATATTATACCATAAAATTGTTTTTTAGTCCACAAGTTTTGTGACCAGAACCGGCAGATTGTTATAATACATCGGTATTGATTTCGTGTTGTTTGTCCATGCTGCCCAGACTATTCCGGAATAAACATTCTTGTTTATTTCAATCAACTTATCTTCAATTGCGCTGTTTTTTGATTTAACTATTTTTAAGTCAATCAGGTTATCCAGATTACCGATATTAATTATTGTATACTGATTTGTATTTTTATAATGTTCTTTGGCCTCTTCAATTGTATTAAATACCCATTTCCGTCTATCAGCTTTTGACAGTTTTTCAGGAAGTTCTTTTGTCCTTATGTCAAGTTCGTAGGCGTGATCACAGAAGGCTGAAAGAACTTCTTTCAACGGTTTATCTTTTGTGTCAGAGAGGATTAATCCTGAATTAAAATCTTTCTTTTTATGTGTAATGCCTGCTTTTATAGGGTAAAGTATCTTTTTCTTAAGTTCTTTTGCTGTTCTTCTGTAATTTATTTGATTAAGCCCCATTGTTTTGCCCGGAATATCTACAATGCTCAGCGGCTGTTTATTTCGTTTTAGGTTAAAAAGAGTCACTCCGACAGCAATTGCAGCCAGAGACCCGAGCGTTTTCCAGATGATTGATTTAATTTTCTTTTCTTCTTTAATCTTGGGATAATACAAATATTCATTTCCGGCACGTGCGGAAGTGTGCTGATGATTAGAATTGTTATTTGAACCAAAAGAAACGCGTTGAACTTTCATAATAATATTTTAAGGTTAAACAAAATATTTTTTGCGAGTATATGAAGAATTATTAATCATTCTGATTAGCCGGTGTTAGTAATGCGTTTTTTCTCAAAAGAATATAATCTTTTTTTGAAAAGGAGAAATTTATGACTGAAAGATTAGAAATGTACCGCTGCAGTGTCTGCGGGAATTTGGTTCAGGTAATACTCTCAGGCGGCGGTGAACTCGTTTGCTGCGGACAGCCTATGGAACTTATTAAACCAAATACCTCGGAAGACGGCGCGACAGAAAAACATATTCCTATTTATGCACATCTTAGTAACGGTGATGAAATAATTATTGGTTCAATCCCTCATCCTATGACGGATGAGCATTATATTATGTTCATTGAATCAATTTCCGCTGATAAAAACAGAGTGACACTTCAATATTTGCACCCCGGAGAGGAACCGAAAATGTTTCTGGGGGAAAACAACGGAAATGAAACTGCTCTGGAATATTGTAACATACACGGTTTATGGGAGGGTAAAAGTGATAAATAAAAAAATAGAGGAAGTTTTAAATGCACAAATTAATAAGGAATTCTATTCCGCTTATTTGTATCTTGCTATGTCTGCTTATTTTGACGAAATTGGTCTTAAAGGATTTTCTAATTGGACAAAGGTTCAGGCTCGCGAAGAAGTAGACCACGGTATGATTCTTTTTGATTATCTGATTGCAAGGAACGGAAATGTAGAACTGAAACAAATTGAAGCTCCTGAATACGGTTTTAATGACCCGCTGCAGGTATTTGAAAAAATCTATAACCACGAAAAATTTGTAACTGAAAGCATTAATTGTGTTGCAGAAATGACGGATGACGAATGCGATCTTGCGACAAGAAACTTTATTGACTGGTATATCGCGGAACAGGTTGAAGAAGAAGCTAACGTTTATGAAATCATTAAAAAGATGAAAATGTTCGGTTCGGAAAAATCTGTTCTTTACCATCTGGATAAAGACCTTGGCGGCCGTGAATACAAACAACACAAGTATGAAGGATAAGCCATTGTGAGGTGTCAGCCGAAGCAATTAGCTTTTTTAAGTGATGGGTGAGGAGTGAGGGGTGAGTAGTTCTACAAAATTACTCACTTCACTCTTCACGCATCACACTTCACCTTTCTAAAAGCTGTATTCTTTAGTGCCTTCCCACATACTGACGTAAATTTTTCCATCGATATTATTTCAACTTTGTAAAGAATTTGTCTCAATCCCTAAAATAGCGTATGATTATGTTGTTATGATAAAAGGGAAAATTGTAATTGTTGATGATGAAAAAATGGTGACTTCATCCTTTAAAACACTTTTGAAGGTCGAAGGCTATTCTGACGTTCATTGTTTTAACAATCCAGTTGAGGCTGTTGAATTTTTAAAATCCAATATGCCTGATATAATTATTTCCGATTTTATCATGCCTGAGATGAACGGGCTTGAATTCCTGACTGAGGCAAAAAAGCTTTATCCGGAAGTCAGCATGATATTACTTACAGGATATGCGGATAAAGAAAATGCTATAAGAGCAATAAACGAAATAGGACTTTATAAATACATAGAAAAACCGTGGGATAATGACGATTTACTCTTTAATATAAGAAACGGGATTGAAAGAAGCCATATCCTGAGCGATTTGCGTGATAAAATTAACGAACTTGAAAAAGCTAAAAAACAGCTTGAAATTTATTCAAATCATTTGGAAGAACTGGTCTCGGAGCGTACTAAAGATTTAACAATTGCAAACAGCAAATTATCAGGAATCATCAACTACTGTGCGGACGGAATTATAATAATTGATTCAAAAGGCAATATTGAGCAGGCAAATCCTGCGTGCGAGAACATGACAGGTTTAAGCGAAGCTTCTCTTTGTAAAAAGAAATTTCAGGAAATTGCGTTTATGGGTAAATTCGCTGATAATTTCAGAGAGAATTCAAATGGGGTTATCATGGGACTGACACACGAAAGCGGCGAACTTCTTTTAAAAGACTGCTATATAAGAAATTCTCTTGGCGAAGGTAAAATTCCTGTGGAGATTAATTTTGCAGCGATTAATGATGAAGATAAGTTTGTCGGAGTAATTCGGGATGTCAGCAAGCATAAAGAAACAGAGCGCCTCAGAGATGACTTTATTGCAACATTAACTCATGATCTGCGGACTCCGCTGCTTGCAGCTATTCAGACTCTGAAATTCTTTCTTGACGGTTCATTGGGACCTGTTGAGGAAAAACAATCGGTACTTTTATCGACTATGTTAAAGAGTAATGAGGATTTGCTCGGACTTGTCAATGCATTATTGGAAGTCTACAGATTTGAAAGCGGCAAACTGGAACTCTGTAAAACTGTTTTCCCGGTAAAAGATTTAATTGAGCAGTGCTATCAGGAATTGAAACCGCTTGCTGAAAAGAAAAACATAGATTTCAAACTGGAACTCGGTGATATTACTGATAAAACAGAAATTATAGCAGATAAAGCTGAAATTAAGCGGGTTATTATAAATCTTTGCGGAAACGCAGTTAATTATACCAATAAAAACGGTGAAATCGAGATATTGGCGAAAGTTCAATCGGGTGATTTTATCTTTTCTGTGACCGACAATGGTAACGGAATTCCGAAAGAAGACATCCCGAACCTCTTCAATAGATTTTCGCAGGGAACAAGTAAAAAACGTTCAACCGGAACAGGCTTGGGACTTTATCTTTCAAGACAGATTATTGAAGCCCACGGCGGCAAAATCTGGCTTGAAAGTAAATTAAATAAAGGAAGTGAATTTACCTTCCTTCTGACAGATGTTGTAAATGAAGAAAGACAGGTAATAAATGGTTAAGGTGCTTATAATTGAGGATCAGGATATGGCAAGGGTTGCACTTTCTGTTGTGTTGAGCAAGAACCCTAATATTGAAATTCTGGATATGGCAGTCGACGGTCAGGAGGGTGTTGATAAGGCGCTTGCATTAAAGCCTGATCTTGTGATTATGGATATCGGGCTTCCGACTATTGATGGAATTGAGGCAACACGTTTGATTAAAGAAGGCAATCCGGATATTAGAATTTTGATGTACACGTCAAGAGAAGATGAAGACGATATTTTTGACGCGTTTAAAGCCGGTGCTGACGGATATATTACAAAAGGGGCAACCGTTGACCAAACACTTTCAGCTGTGCTTGCCGTAAGCGAAGGAACAGGCTGGCTTGACCCTGCTATTGCTAAAGTTGTTCTGACAAATATTAGAAGAACTAATGTAACTGAAAGCAGACGCGGCGAAATTAACTATAAACTCGGGAAAAATCTCTACGGGCTCACAGAGCGTGAAATGGACGTTCTGGCGCTTATAGTCGACGGGCTTACTAACCCTCAGATTGCTGATAAATTGTGTATTACAATATCAACTACAAAAACCCACGTTCACAGCATTTTGCAAAAACTTTATGTAAGAACACGCGCCAAAGCGACGGCTATGGCAATGAAAGAGGGACTTGTCTAGATGAAGAAGGCTTTCCCGTTTCTTTTTGCTGTCCTTTTTTGTGCTCAACCATGCTTTGCATTGGAAATGCCTGATTGGGAATGGCCGGACTACGATACTGTCAAAAAAAAAGTTACGGCTCCGTTTAAAGGTGATGCCCGCCAGCAGGAAATGCGCTATATTCATAACCTTCAAAAGCAGGAGGTAAAAGAAAAACACGAAAAACGTGTTATGGATAGGGAACCTTCTGGATTTATGACGGTTGAGGAATATGAACTTCTTTCAGCACCTAAAGATAAGGCCACTCAGGAAATTGAAATTCCGAAAGTTGAAAAAGGAACGGATATGAAGTATGTTCCGCAGCCCACTTATAAAATTGTCCGCTACAATAATCCCCCGGGAAGTCCCGAGCTTTCTATTAAACGAAAAATTTATGGTAAGCGCCAGCAGAATGCGCAGGGGATAGCATCTCCTGATTTTTCAATACTCGTTTATCCGTCGGTTTATTATTATCCCTCAAGTGCCGGTGTCGCGTGCGATTTATTTGTAATTCCGCTTGAAAAGAATGAAACTAACTTAAATAAAATTATGAAGGCAAACGTAATGCACCGTCTGCCTGAGCCTATTATATCAACGGATAAGTCAGTTTCCGATATGTATACATTCAGAACTCTCACCCCCATAGATTTTTCTCCGGACGGCTCAAAGCTCCTTGTAAAAGAAAAAATCGGCTATTCATACGACGGTATCTGGCAGACTAATGCAATTGTGTATGATTTTCAGACCAAAACTTCATACGATTTAAAAGAACTCCGCGCGGCAATTGTCTATTACTGGAAACAGTATAAAAACCTTAATCTTGACGATAAACGCTGGGATATTTACCCGTTAGGTTTTGACATAAATGATCCGAACAGAGTCATTGCCTACGCTTATGCCTATACAGGTGACGTTCCTGTATTTTTAGGTTCATGGAGTATTGACAGCCATGGCGAACAAACCAGATTAATTTCCTTCACAAATAAAGATGTTCAGGTCAGTATTAACGGATTTAAAATAATTCAGGATGGTGTTGTTCCTCCTGATATTTTGAATAACGAAGAAAAAATGACTAAAAAATTTGAAAAAGCGGAGGAAAAACGCAAAAAAGCGGAAGACAAGGCAGAAGTCAAAAAAATGACAGAAGAATACGAGGCAACTATTAAAGAAATGGAGGCCTCCTATAAAAAAGACGCTAAAGAATACAAATATCAGCAAAAGGTTAAGGGTTCAACAACGCGCAACGATACGGTAAAAATATACGAAGAACAAAAAGCCATTCGCGATCAAAAAGAGGCTGAACGTTTGGAAAAGAAAAAGCAGCGTGAGGAAGCTAAAGCTCAGAAAAAACTTGAAAAAGAAAAGCAGCAGGCTGAAAAAGAACGTATAAAGAAGGAACAAGAACAAGCTAAGCGTGAAGCAGAAGAACAGGCTGAGCTTGATAAACTCGTTCCTGTAGGGAATTCACAGCCTGAAATGGATTTGAATAAATTTTTGAATGAATAACTCTTACGGTTTTTCATGCTGCAATTAAGGATTAATAAATCTTATTATGCCAAAAAGTTTTTCAATTCACCTTCTGCGATGTCCTGCGTAACTCCAGGCATATACGCATCAAATGCTTCTTTATTCCCGTCAGGAGCAGGTAGTGACATCTGTTTCCATGCAAATGCGATCACATCACTATAGGTGTCAAAGTCATGCGTAACGCCGACAGATTCATAAGTGACACCGTTTTCAAATCCGTTGAAGTATGTTTTCAATACTGCTAAGGTTTCATAGGAAACTCCTTCAACCAGTTGTTTTGCGAAATCATCTTCCATTGTATCTGTTGAATAGTATGTGACACATTCATTATAAATATGTGTTGAATGGATAAGTTCATGCCAGAGTGTCTGGGCAAGGTTTACTTTGCAATAGTTGTAAAATGCCTCATCGTCAACAAGCAGATCTGGGTAGTTAAATTCAGTATTGCCTGAAAGTATAGCTGCTTCTATTTCATCAGCGCTTGAATATTTGCGTTCCGGCATGAAGTAGCTAGGGTTAAGCAGAATATTTCTGGATGGTGCATTCAGGTGGTACGTGTCATATCCGACCAGTGAACCATCATTAGTGTAATACTGTAGATTTGGTGTATAAGCGCCCATTGCAGTATCTGTAGGGGTAAAATTATCATCTGCGCCGTTGCCGACCGTACCAAAACCGACCTTAAAATCACAATTTTCAATTGCTTTTCTGATTTCAAGCAAGAATGAAAGTTTAAGCTCCGACTGACCTGCGGCTTTTCCTTGTGCAACCCTTACATTATAATTTGCTATGTAATCATCAAGCCACTCAGCCATTACATCAATTGCATCGTAAAGCAATTGTTTTTCTTCTTCATTATTGGCAACTATTGAGTTTTTAATAGATGTAGTATCTGTTGTTGCATTAATTTTTGATTTTGCAGTATATTCAACAAATCCAATTGTTTTTGCTGTGTTTGCCCTTAGTGTCTCTGTTAAGGTATCCATTGCTTCAGCATTTAAAGCATTGGTATTTTCTTTCAATATAGAAGCAATCTGGTCTTCTTCACTTAAGATATTATCAATCTCCTTTTCGACAGCGCCTGAATAAACATCTTCTGCTGTCATAATACGTTCAACCTGAGAAAGACCATTTTTGGCAAAACGTGAAGTTAAAGAAAGCAGCCATGCGTCATCTGTTGTCTCAGTTTCAGTTGGCACAGGCAGACTGGAATCTTTCTTCTTGTATTCCTCGGTGATTACAGTATTCAATTGTGGATTTGTAATATCTATTGCCATATTTAATACCTTAGATTAACCGAATGTTTTGAATGATCTTTCTACGTTTTTGTTAAGTACGTTTTTGATACTTTCTTCTTCTGCTAATAATGCATCGTATTGTGTATCAATCTTTTTCTGATCCATTTCATAACGCTTATCCTGTGCCTGAATTGCTTCCATGCCTTTCTGGTATTCAGCTTCTGCTAAGGCTAAAGCGTTATCATCTTGTTTATCAACGATTGCTGTACAGCTGTCAAGTGAAACAAGTTCATAATCTGTTCCGTTGATATTGAATCCTTGAGTTGAATCTGCATCTGCCGGAGATACAAGCTGATATCTTCCGTTTCTGATACCGGTTTCGAGTTCGAGGCTTGAAAGTCCGCCGAAGTTTTCATCTTCAACCAGAACTGTTTCATATACAGGAACTTCTTCGTAAACTGGTTTTTGTTCGTAACCGATAGGCGGCTGCGTTGTATCAGGAGTTTCTTTAGTTTCTTCTTTTACAAGCGCATCTTCCTGAAGTTCTGTAAGGTTAATTACAGGAAGCTTGTTTGCCTGAGAGGTAGCCTGATTTTGGTCTCTGTAGCCGTCATCGCCTTCTGTAAGCCATACATCAGCTTTTGTTCCGTCAGAAAGTGTTTCTTGAACTGATGTTCCTAAAACACCTTTGTTTGTGTTGCCGCTGTCATATGTAGGAGATGTTGAATTGCTCCAGTATAAAACGTTGTTATTATTTCTTGTATCAAGCGCCACCATATTAGTAACGTCAGATTCGAGAACCGGACCGCGGCAGGCAAGGTCGGAGGCATTAATATTTGCGCCGCTTGCTGTTGTAATTGCACCCATTGCAACGCAGTTCTTAATTGTTGTTTCGTGTGAGTCATCACCGATAAAGTTGTTTATTGAGTTTGAATAATCAGTTCCAGAGCCGAGTCTGATATCAACATCTGAATAGCAGTTCTTAATTGTGCTGTCGCCTTTTACAAGATTCCAGTTAGCACCGATAAAGCCGCCGATAAACCCGAAGCTGTCATCAGCATTTGGAATGTTAATTGTACCTGTTGCACTTGAATTGCTTACGTTACCGTTGCTTAACCCGACAAGACCTCCGACAGATGCTCTTTCCGGTACGTAACCTTCCGGATATGTTGTGTCAGGTTTGAGGTTACATGTAATATTTACATCTGTTGCGTTACAGTTTTCAATTGAGGCGCCGTCTGCAAGATAGTTTGACATAGCACCCAGTGCATCAGTTTCTGCTGAAACATTTGCACCTACAAGGTTGATACTTTTTGCAACACCGTATAATGAATTAAAGAAGCCGGAATCACCGTTTAAACCTTGAATAGTTTCACCGTTGCCGTCAAATACGCCCTGGAAGCCTGAGATACCATGCCAGTTATATCCGCTCAAATCAATTACTTCACCGTCATCAAGGTCAAGTACATAGTTTTGCGAAGCAGCATCAGGATTATTAGCCAGCTGATCCATAATTGCATCAAAGCCAGCTTGAGATTTAATTGAAATAGAGTTGATATCTCTTTCCTGACCGCCTATCATTGTTGTGTAAGAAACTACTTCAATATCGTCTTCACCCAAACCTGTTGCGGCTGCAATTTCATTCATCTTATTAAGACTTTCCGGTCCGTATGCAGGAATTGTAGGATCTGCTTCTCTGAATGTGTCAGTTTCAGTTTTTGTAGGATAAATAGGTTTTGTAAGGTCATCTTCATAACCTACAATAACCTGTTCTGTTTTACCAGTGTCAACTTTTTCATAAGTGTAACCAAGAATTTTAGAGCCGTCATATACGAATAAATTCTGTGATTTTAAATTTTCAAGGGTAATGAGTTCACTTTTAGCAGCAGCACCGTCTACTGTAAAGATATTCGGATTAATATACAAACGGCTGTTAGAAAGAGCACGTGTGTATTTTTCCTGAATTCTTTCTGAATCCATTGCCAGTCTGATTTTTGCATCAGAAACATTCTGGCCCTGTAGTGAAAGATTGTTCAATTGTGCCGTGATGTACAATAATCTTGCTTGTGATGCTGACATTCCCATAATGTATTCCCTTTTATTAATTTCCTTAATTGGTATGTCGGCATTTATTACTGTAATCTTCAATAATTTGGGGCATTTGTTACAAATTTGTTACATATTTATTAATTTTAATTTTTCACTCCTCGGCAGATGTTTAATCCTGTATTCTTCTTTCATTGCTTCGGATTTTGTATTAAATTCTTTTGTATAAACAATTTTTACAGGTTTATGAGCTCTGGTAAATTTAGCACCTTTGCCCACCATATGCGCCTGAAATCGCCTTTCAACATCATCTGTGTAGCCGCAATACAGAGAATTATCTTCAATTAGAAGTATATAGGTATAGTACTTTTTCTCCATATAAAAAATTTACAATAAAAAAGGCGGTTTGAAATCAACCGCCTATATTAATCCATTTTCATTTATTTCTTTACGTTTCAACCTAATATTAGCAGAAGGATGAAAATCCACCACCGCCGCCTGATGAACAGGAGCCTGCACTGCATCCTCCGCCTGAAAAACTTGCTGCTGCACCGCCGCTAAAACTTCCGCTGCTGATAGTAGATACAGCGCTTGAGAAACTTGCTAAAAATCCGGTGCTTGCTATTGTTGTACCTTCTGAACCTGAATATGCTGAATAATCAGGAGTTGAAGGATTTGATGATGTAAATGAATCATACATCGGAGTTGCAAGCCAGCTTTTTCCGGTATTGAATGCAAGCGAACCTGCTGTTTCAACCGATTCAACCGGTTTCTGGTTAACACCTGTGTTAAGATTGTTAGAAGCTTTAGCGTTGATAGAATTCATATATCTTACTCCTTAATATCTGATTAACATTCTCGTGACATATATATAAAAAAAATTTAATTTATCCGATTTCAGCATGGCTATTTTCTCGTAACATTCCTTAACATTAATGGCAAAATTTTATTTTACCTGTTTTATTATGAGTAATCATAACACGATATTTTCATATATAGCGGGACCTCCGGTGTTGTCCGGAGGTCTTTTGCCGTAAATATAAATCTTTGGATGGAGAAATTGTAACCTTTTGATTGATGTCTAATTACCTGAAAACATCTATTCTTAAAATGTAAAGATTAGGGAAAGGAACCATGAAAAAGTTATTTTTAATCTTAACGTTATTAATATTTTCAATAACCTCTGCACGGGCGGCGGACAATTACTTGAATACAGTTATTCTTGAAGGTGCGGAGAGCGGATATAACGTTATACTTCGCTCGGATTCACTTGCAGCTGTAAAAAGAATTCCGGAAGGACAGAATAAGCTTACTCTGGAGGTGAAGGGGGCAACTGCTTCTAATTCATTAAGCACAATATATAAAAATACATCCGATGCCAACAGTGTTATTGTTGAAAATGCAGGTGCGAATGCGGTAAAGGTACATATTAACGCAAAAGATGCAGTAAATTCAAATATCATATTTGATATTCCAGGCTCATCTCCTGTTGTTGTCTCAGACACAGTTTCAAAAAACATGCTGTTGTGGAGTGCTTTAGCATTTGTAATGCTCTCAGGCTTATTCTTTATGAGTAAAAATATAAAAGAAGATCCGCATGCTGAAATTGCAGAGGCTCTCCAGAAAAATATGAGAGACAGAGAAATTGAGATGTACAGGAATTACAGAAAAGAACTTTTGACAATACCGAGTATAGATTACAAGATAAAAAATCCGCGTGTACAGAATGTTATAAGACGAGCAGATACCATAAGACATCTGCAAAGAACGGCTAAAAGATAGGAAGTAAAATGGCAGTCAGAGTTTTATTATTATTACTTGCACTGGTTATAATTACAAACATTATAATTATAATATGCAGTTATCTATTTAATGTTAACCTTTACGAAAAGCACGGGAAAGCAATACTGGGCGGTTTCGGGATACTTGCTATATTTATTGTCGCCGTGTATGTTGTGCTTGCAGTATTAGGGATGGTGTAAATGAAAATTGAATTGATTTTCTGGCTGCTAATTATAATATTACTTTTGTTGTGCCAGTTCGGAGAGCTAATTAATAAAATATATAAAAATAAATCCCGCCGTAAGCAAACATCTCAAAAAATCATTGATATACAGAATGTCACTACAAAAAGCTCATTATTAAATAATTATATAAAAGAAAGGATAAATACTATGGATAAGAAAAGTTTAGCAACACCGACGCTTGTAATACTGCTATTAATAGCATTTATAATAATATGCAATCCAATAGCAATTGTAGGTGTTGGAGAACGCGGAGTTAAGGTTACGCTCGGAAAAGTCTCCCCGCACAGCTACACAGAAGGGATTCATCTTATAACTCCTTTTATTTCAAAAATTAAAAATATGAATGTCAAAACCCAGAAAACATATATTGAAACCGACTTATACACCAAAGATATTCAGCAGGCAAAAATATCTTATGTAATAAATTTCAACCTGCAGCCTCAAAATGCTCATAATATGTATAGGGAAGTAGGTACAGGCTACGTTGATATGGTGCTTATACCGGTGGCGGAAGGTACTATTAAAGATGTTATAGGCAAATGGAATGCGCAGGATCTGGTTGCAAACCGTGAAACAGCAACAGTTGATATACTCCGTAAGCTTCAAAAGCAGCTTGCTCCAAGATATATTGACGTTACCGGATTTCAGATTACTGATATAAATTATTCAAATGTTTTTGAAAAATCTATTGAAAGCAAAGTAACTGCAGAACAGGATGCATTAAAAGCAAAAAACAGAACTGTCCAGATTCAGGAAGAGGCAAAGCAAAAAATAATTTCTGCTGAAGCTGAGGCAAAATCTATGGCAATCAGAGCAAATGCATTAACGCAGAACAAGGCGCTTGTTGAATATGAAGCAGTTCAAAAATGGGACGGACACCTTCCTCAATATATGATGGGAAATACAGTACCGTTTTTGAACATGTCAACCGGAAATTTTAAACGATAAATTTGAACCTAAATAAATAATCCTTAATCATCCGCTTCATTAAGAGGCGGATTTTTTTATTTAAACAAACAGAGGAATCATAAATTGCTCCCCACCCTAACCCTCCCCTGCTCGGGGAGGGAATAAGCATTCCTAAATTAATACATTTCACAAATTGGATGAGTATATCCCCATACCTTACGGGAGAGGGGTGAGAAATTTTTTTCCCCTTATGCTAGACCAAGTCACCAAAATATCCGATGACTATTTGGTTGCCGCTCACCAGGCAGAAGCATAAAATTACGTTTCGACTCAGCTCAACGAATTTTTGCAGCCCCACGCAATGATGTCTTGACAAGCCTCCAGCACTCTTATATATAGCAAATTTCACTAAAAATGTCTAGATATGTCATACTGAACTTGTTTCAGGATCTCAAACTACCCGACAATGCGATCCGCCGGTTTGAAATATTCTTTTATAATGCTTGTAATTTTCTTTGCTGAGGTTCCGTCACCATAAGGGTTAGATGCTTTTAATCGGGTATTTTCTTTGGTATCTGAAAGAATTTTTTCGCTTAGTGATGTGATTTTGTCATAATCTGCCCCTACAAGAACAGAAACGCCTGCATCAATGCCTTCCTGACGCTCGGTTTCATATCTCATTACAAATGTCGGGCAGCCGAAGGATGGGGCTTCCTCTTGAATCCCTCCTGAATCAGTTAATATAAGCTTTGCATTCTTCATTAAATATACTAAATAAGGATAATCCAAAGGCTCTAACAGCTTAATATTTGCGAATTTGCCGAGGCGTTCATGTATTTTATTCTTAACGTTCGGATTCGGGTGAACAGGAATAACAAAGGTATGCTCGTTATATTTTTCAGCCAAATGTTTTATTGCTTCAATTATTCTGTCGATTCTTTCTCCGTGATTTTCTCTTCTGTGCGCTGTTATGAGAACAAGTTTATCGTCAACTTTAATATTTTTTTCTTTGAAAAATTTTGCCGCTTTAGAAAGGGTTTCCTCGGAAAGGCAGAATAGTGCATCAATTACTGTGTTTCCGACGACATGTATTTTTCTATCCGGAATATTTTCTTTTAAAAGCGCCTGACGATTTTTTTCAGTAGGCGCGAAATGAAGTTCTGCAACCCGTGATGTCATCTGCCGCATAACCTCTTCCGGAAACGGCTCATAAATGTCGTAGGAGCGGAGTCCTGCTTCCACATGGAATACCGGTATCTTATTATAAAAGCTTGCTAAAGCTCCGCAAAGAACTGTCATTGTGTCGCCCTGCACAATTGTCGCGTCAATCTTATTGCTGCTGTAGACATTATTTAATGCTGTTAATATTCTTGTCTGAACCTCTAAAAGCGATTGATTCTGCTTCATTACATCGAGATTAATATCTGCATTCAATCCGAAGTATGCAAGGGTCTGGTTTGAAAGCTCTTTTTGCTGCTCAGTATTACAGATAATAACATTAAAATATTCCGGAAATTTTTTCATCTCCAGAATTACCGGGGCAAGCTTAATTACCTCCGGTCGCGTTCCAAAAACCACCAATATATTTTTCTTATCCATACCTAAAAGTTTAATATAAAAATTATTCCTGTGCAATTACATCAGAGGGATTAAAAATATTAATAACAATAGATAATTATAGCAAAAGGAGAGAAAAATGCTTGATTTATACTATTCAGAAACCTGCCCGTACTGCAGAAAAGTTCTTTCGTATCTTGATGAAAATGATATTGAATTCAATCGTAAAGATGTACATGACACAAAAAATTACGACAAATTGATGACGCTCGGCGGTATGGCTCAGGTGCCATTCCTTATTGATACTGAGGCTGACAAATCAATGTATGAATCAGACATAATTATTGATTATATTAGAAAAAAGTTTAATTTAGCTATATAACAGGATTTTTAATATGTTTTATAATTATTATAGAGATGAAAGTTCCGAATATGATGAATGCACCGCAAGAGGAGTATGTTCTATTGCGCCGAAAATATCTTCTCTGCAGGAAGTTTTGTTGATTTTTTTGCGTCAGCTTTCTTATTATGCGCTAAAACTTGCGGATATTGGAGAAGATATTTCAGCAGTTTCTGCAAATATTGTGGAGAGCCTTTCTAATCTCGTTTCTACAACAGATTACACAGATGAACAGCTTCTTGGACTTGTGAGCAAGCAGTATGCATATCTCATTAAAACAAAAAGACAGTATATAAAGGTTTGTAAGGAAAAGGAAATTCCTTACAGCGAATTGAAATTCGCTCTTGATATAAATCCGCAAATAACTCTTTCTTCCGTTATATCTCAGGGAGAAAGAATCTTTCTTGATAAATATAATAAAATGTCAGTTTCTGAAAGAAATATGTATGAAATTCTGCTTACAGTGCTAAAATCAGTTTCTTCTAACATTGTTCAGCTGAGAGACTTTTCTGTTAGTGACAGCGGCTCTGAAATTGAAGTCTTAAGGGGACTTGATTTATTGAACAGCAGAAGATTTTCTTTATCAAAAGTAAAGAAAGGTATTAGAATCCTTGCAGAAACTGATAGCAGAGTTATACGGCAAACCGCAAAAGCACAAAGAGAAAACTTTGGAAATGTTTCAGAAACAGAAGTGTCACACTCGACATCAAAGGGAAAATCCATACTTGTGTCGGGAGGTTCGCTAGATGAATTATATTCACTTTTAAAAGACACATCTAATAATAATATTGATATATATACGCATGGCGACCTCTTAATCGCTCATGCGTTTGATGAATTTAAAAAATTCAATAATTTAAAAGGGCACTATGGCACATGTTCTGAAAACTGTATTCTTGATTTTGCAACATTCCCCGGCGCAATTCTTCTGACACGGAATTCCTCTCAAAATCTTGAATATTTGTACAGAGGCAGACTTTTCTCAACAGAAATCTTTAAACCAAAGGGCGTGATTCAAATTGTTAATAAAGATTTTAAACAGTTAATAGAATCAGCGCGTGAGGCAAAAGGGTTTGCAAAAGGGCAAATTAGAGAAAGTGAACTTGTTGGGTATAATAGTGAAGAGCTTAAATCAAAGCTTGAAGATATATCCACAAAATTTAAAAATAGAGAAATTGAAAAACTTGTAATAGTCGGTATTTCCAACTATAGCAAGCAACAGGAATTTTATTTTAAAAATCTTTTTAAACATTTACCTGAAAAAACATATGTAATTAGCTTTTCGTATCAATTTGATTTTCTAAATGTGTTAAAAATAAATCTTGTAAATAATATGCCGCTTGTATATGAAGTTATGGAAAAGTTATTTGAAAAGATAGAGATTAATTCAGATAGAATAAGCTTTTTTCTGACAAAATGTGACACCGGTTCAATTTCAAAAATTATTTCACTCAAAAATAACGGCGCTAAAAAAGTTTTTCTATTCCAGTGCACCCCGAATTTAATAAATCCTTCAGTTTTATCAACACTTGAAAAGACCTACGGAATTAAATCAACATCAACACCGGAAAAAGACGCAAAACTTATATAAACAAAAAATAAATCCCGCCTGACCAGACGGGATTTATTATATATATTAATAAAAATATTAATATCTGTAGTGAGCAAAAGCTTTGTTAGCTTCAGCCATTTTGTGGGTATCTTCACGTTTTTTGCAGGCAGAACCTGAACCGTTTGAAGCATCAATTAATTCATTCGTTAATTTGTCAATGAATGATTTTCCGCTGCGTTTTTTAGCAGCTTCGATTAACCAAGAAGAAGCGAGAGCGAAGCCTCTATCTGCTTTAACTTCAATAGGTACCTGATAAGTAGAACCACCGATACGTCTTGCTTTAACTTCCAACAGAGGAGTAGCATTAGTAAGAGCCTTCTGGAAGATTTCCATAGCTTTTTCATTGGTTCTTTCTTCAATTCTCTGCATAGTAGCGTAGAAGATTTTTTCAGCTAATGATTTTTTGCCGCGTCTCATGATACGGTTAATAAATTTAGATATATCAACACTGTTGTATACCGGATCTGCTAAAGGTATTCTTTTAGCTGGTTTAGAACGTCTAGACATTATTTCTTCCCTCCTTTAGCATTTTTCTTAGCACCGTATTTAGATCTGCTCTGTGCACGGTTAGCAACACCTGCAGTATCTAAAGTACCGCGGATAATGTGGTAACGAACACCCGGAAGGTCTTTTACCCTGCCGCCTCTAATAAGAACAACACTGTGTTCCTGAAGGTTGTGGCCGATACCCGGAATATATGAAGTAACTTCAAATCCGTTAGTTAAACGAACCCTTGCAACTTTTCTTAAAGCTGAGTTAGGTTTTTTAGGGGTTGTAGTGTAAACCCTTGTGCAAACTCCGCGTCTTTGAGGACAATCCATCAAAGCAGGAGATTTTGTTTTGTCAGTAAGCTTTTTACGTTCCTGACGTACAAGCTGATTAATTGTAGGCATTTTTTTCTCCTTTATTAAGTAACATCATTTCGTGAAGATTGAAACCTGGAACCCTTACGCATTCCGGATCAACGAGCCATTCTTTCAATAGTGCCGAGGCTTCTTGGTTCGGCTCTGCTTCACTTCACCTTCCGTAATTTCAGCACGAAAACATACGGCCAGTGTATTATTATTTAACAACGGTAAATATGCATTGTCAACAGTATTTAAACAAGTTTGAAGTCGCCGTTCTTTTTGATATGCTCAACTAACCCGCCGTCTTCCAGAAGTTTAATCATAACAGGCGGGAGTGGTTCAATCGGTATGATAGCACCGTTTGTCAGGTTTTTAAGAATACCTTTTTCAATATCAAGGTCAAGTTCATCCCCTGCATTTATCCCGTCAGTGTCGCATTCAATAGCCAGAAGGCCTATATTTATAGCATTTCTATAAAATATACGTGCGAATGATTTTGCGATAACAGCCCCGACACCGGCAATTTTAATAATTTGAGGAGCATGTTCGCGGGAAGAACCAAGTCCAAAGTTGTTGCCTGCAACAACAAAATCCCCTTTATTCATCTTTGACGCAAATTCAGGGTCTGCATCTTCCAGAACATGTTTTGCGAATTCCGGCAGATTTGAACGTAAATGAAACAATCTCCCCGGTGCAATATGATCTGTTGATATGTTATCCCCGAATTTAAAAGCTTTTCCTCGCATAATTTCTCCTATTTTTTTCATCTATTTGTTTGATATCAAGTTTACTACAAAATTGGAATTCTGTGTTATAATTTAGTTAAGAAAATTTAAGAGATGAGGTTTCTATGTATTTTAGCAGAAAATGTAAAATAACTTATATATGCCACGGGGCAACAATTTACTCGGATGAATTTATGTTTTCAGATGTTGATAATTACCCGCCTATAACAGAAAACGGTTATGAAGAAATGGAAAAAATCTGTGATTACCTGAGACGCCGCGGGGTAAAAAATGACAGAATTTATTCATCACCTGCAACAAGGTGTCTTCAATCTGCAAAGATGGTTGCTAAGATTTATAAGAAAGATTTTGATATTATAGAAAGTTTAAAACCCAGAAAATGCGGAAGCTTTAACGGCAAAACATTTGAGCAGATTGAAATAGAACAGCCGGATATGCTCCAAAGGTTAATAGCAGAGCCGGAAAAGGCAACTCCTGATGATGCTGAACCTATTTCTGATTTTATAACAAGAGTCGGTCAAACTATTGAAGAGATTGTAAATCAAAACGAGGGTAATAGAGTTATCATAGTAACCCATCCGGATGTAATAAAGGCTGTAATATGTGATGCGCTTAATATTCCGCATTCATCTCTTCAACACATATATATTAAAACCGGAAGTGCAACTCAGATAAGCTATTTTGAAAGCTGGAAGAGTCTTGTCTACAGCGACTATACACCTCTGTAATGAATCGTCGCTATGCGTTTGCTATTTTTTGTAAGAGATTCTGAAAGTAGCTCAGAATGACGCAATAACTCAACCCGCCAAACGCGTTGATTCCTCAATAAGGAATGCTTTTCCGGGTCTTATATCTATAAAATCCCACGGCAATTCTTTTTCATAAGGATAATTTTCTAACGCGTAGTAATCAGCATTTATATTATATTTTTTAGAGGCAGATTTAAAGGCTCCGAGTTTTCCGCCATTTCGATACACATCAATCAGAAAATCTCCAAATGTATTATCCCCGCGCGAAAGCACAGCCTGCCAGTAATCCCATTTTGCACTTGAGACAGATATATCAATCCCTAGTTTATGCATTTCTTTTTTTAGATAAGCTGCTTTTTGCTCTAAAGAAGCAGTCACTTCCCTGCCATACCATTGAAAAGGGGTGTTTGGTTTCGGAACAAACGTCGAAAACCCGAACGAGATATTAAAGCTTTTGTATTTTTCTTTAATTCTTTTTGCAAGTGCAATCATCTCATCAATATCTTCCATAGTCTCTGTCGGAAGCCCTGTCATTCCGTAAAATTTAAACCCTTTTAGGCCGGCATTTACCGCCATATCAACAGCATTCATAATCTGCGATTCTTCCAGATGCTTATTTATAACTTTTCTGAGCCTTTCGCTGCCTGCCTCAATCGCTAGAGTAATATTCTTTTGACCCGTTGCGATAAGGGTTTTAAGGATTTCCGGAGTAATTGCATCAACTCTGAGTGAGGATACACTCATTTCAATTTTTCGTCCTTCCTGAACTTTTTTATATATATGTTCGCATATCTTGGCAAATTGCGGATGTGCGCTTAATTGTGCTCCTAAAAGCGCTATTTTATCAGTATGCAAAAGCCCTGTTTCAATTGCGTTTATTACATCCTCATAATGCATAAACCTTAAGGGCAGATTTAAATATGACGCAAGACAAAAACCGCAGCGGTTAGCACAGCCTCTTGCAACTTCTAAGATAAAAGTATTTTTAAAGAAGGCTCTTTCACT
>CALUTK010000018.1 GCA_944323675.1 Candidatus Gastranaerophilales bacterium
CTTCTCTCACTGTTCCGCCGTCGCCGCCGCCTATGACAAGTACGGATTTCGGACATTTGTGGTTCATCATCGGAATGTGCGCTATCATTTCGTGATAATGATATTCATCGCCTTCCGTGGTCATCATTAAGTCATCAAGCGTTAAGACTCGGCCGAGGCTGCTTTCGGTTTCAAAAATTTCGACTTTCTGAAAATCCGATTGCTCAGAAAATAAAACCTTTCCTGCCTTGATTGCAATCCCGAATCCTGACGGGGTAATTTCGTGATAATATCCGTTTTCTATTCCGTTTGTCATTTTATTTAATTCTCCTTATTAAATTTAATTATCCGCCGGTATGCGGCATTTCTAATTCTTTCCTAAAACATGGATATGCAGGTGAAAAACTTCCTGCCCTGCTTCTTTTCCGGTATTAATCTGTGTTCTGTAGGATTTCAGTCCTGCTTTTTTTGCGGCTTCTTTTACGCCCATCAGAAGTTCACCCATAAGATTTTTGTCCTCAAGTTCGTTCAAAGATGCAACGTGAACTCTTGGAACAACAAGCAGATGAACCGGCGCTTTTGGATTAATATCCTTAAATACAACCAGATGTTCGTTTTCGTAAACAAATTCCGTCCCGAAATCGCCGTTTATAATCTTACAAAAAATACACTCGTCGTTCATATTTATCCCTCTCTTATTATAATAAGCAATTTTATAATGCCCGTCTTCAAAAATCAAGGATTAAAAAATAAAAATTACCAAATACTCCTATATTAACATAGACCTAAAGGGGATTATTTGAACAGAAAAAACAATTACAATTTCAGTATAATAATTTTTTGGAGTATTTTGTATGTTGACCGGAAATAATTATCACGATTGCAGCAGATACAATCGCTTGGAAATGAAAAATGTGAATAAAGATATCGTCGGGTGGCTTGAAGATATCGTAGAAGAAAACAACAGCCGCATTGAACGTAAAGAATGGAAAAGCAAATATAACAGCTATGTTGTGTATGATTATGAACCCTTCTGTACTGACGGGTTTGAAATCAACCTTGTTATAACGTCATATGATCAGGCCTATCTTAATTTCATAAAATATCTTTATGAAGAAAAAGTAAGTACAATAGAATACCTGAACAGCTGTATCGGACAGTAGTTTGTAGTTTATCCGGCAGAAAACTTCGACACCGGAAAAAATGAGGCGGGGATTTACCCCGCCTTTTAAATCAAATAATGTTTAGCTGTGTCAGTCTAAACAAGGAACCTGCGAAATGTTTTTTCTCGCATTTTTTATTGATTGAATTTACAGTTTTATTAACTTTATCTTCAGGAATTTTAAGGCATTCGGCTATTCCGGAAATGGAATAGCCGGTTATGCCCATAACAGCTACTCTTAATTCTATGTCTGTTAAATCCTGTATTGATTCTATCATGTCTAGTCCTTATAAATACCAACCTGTCATAATTATAAGACTAAGGAGAAATTTTGTCAATAGTGTAATACTTATAACTATGTATAAGTCAGATGAAATACTTAAACAATTTGGAAGGAATGTTAAAGCTGAACGAGTTAGAAAGGGTTATACTCAAGAAGTTTTAGCTGAAATGATGGATATCAATAGTGAATACATCAGCAAAATTGAACGCGGGCTCGAAAACATGTCTTTGAAGAAAATCGTTAACCTCGCGAACTTTCTTGAAGCTGATTTGAAAGATATTTTGCGGTTTTAATCCGCAACACTTGAAATTTTCTGAAAATATGTTAAAATAAATATATAGGGGGAAACCCTGAAGAAATGCAGCTTCCTTAGGACTTCACTTCGTACCCTATAAGAAAAGATAAATTAAATTTAAAAGTGCTATCAGTACCTTGATGGCACTTTTAATTATCCGTCTTTTCATTTTCTCACCTCCTTTCAGACCGCTTTCTCCGTAATTTGCGTGTGTCTGCGGAAGTGTCGGGTACAACCCTGAAATAATTATACCATAAATTAATAATAGTTCCAATTTATTAATAATCGTGAGGGCTTGAAATATTTTGAAAAGTACGTTATAATAAAAGTATAGGGGGAAGCCCTGAAGAAGTTGAGGTTCTCCAGAGCTTCACTTAGTACCCTATAAGAATAAAAGGACAATTTTAAGAGTCGCAATCACCGCTATGATTGCGGCTTTTATTATTTGTCTAATTCTCATATTACCACCTCCTTCCACCGATTTCCTAGTTAAATACGTGGGTGGGTGAGGTTGTGGTACTACCCTGTAAAAACTATACCATAAATTAATAATAATTCCAATTTATTAATAATCGTGAAGACTTGAAAAATTTTGAAAAGTACGGTATAATAAAAATATAGGGGGAAGCCCCAACAACGGCAATTTGATTGAGGCTTCACTTCGTACCCTATAAGATTATGACTTTAAGAAAAGTTCCAGTATCTCAAGTGCTGGAGCTTTTTCTTTATACCATTGAATTATAAAATCCAACAGCAATAAAACACATAATCTCATCGCTTCACCTCCTTTCAGACCGCTTTCTTCGTAATTTGCGTGTGTCTGCGGAAGTGTAGGGCACTACCCTGCAAAAATCATACCATAAATTAATAATATTTCCAATTTACAGCAGATTAAACTTCATTATATGTTTTAAAATGGGTTTTGCATACTTCTTTCAATCTGTCTTTTCCGTATTTTGAGATGAATTCGGCGGCACAGTCTTTCACCTGTGCGGCGCAGCCTTTCGGAAAAGCTATCCCGTATTTATTCTGCATATCTGAAATCTTATGCACAAACGCTGCCCGGGCAAGAATAGATGCCGCGGCAACCGCTATATCACTTTCACCTCTGACCATCTGATCTAATTTAATCTCCCGGCCTTTTTTCATCAAGGCGTCCTGTATAAAGTGGTCGTTGCCGAATTTGTCGGAAATCGCGTATGTGCAGGAATTTTTTTCAAGAATATTTTCAATTGTTCTGGCATGTCCCCAGGCAAGAAGTTTATTAAGGTTTTTTATATTTCCGTATAACTCATTATATTTTCCGTTCGAAATTGCAATAACCGAATGGGGCGCGCGTTCTTTTATAATCGGTTCCAGCGTAAGGATTTTTTTATCGGTAATTTTTTTGCTGTCCTTAATTCCGAGTTCCGCAAAAAACGCGGCGGACTCTTCGTCTACAAGAACCCCTGCAATAACAAGAGGCCCGAAAAAATCGCCCTTTCCTGATTCATCAACTCCTATGTGCGGTATAAATTTTTCCATTAATTTAAACTCTCCGGTATTGCCATCGGTATCGGGGTAGGCGCCTTAGGGGCAGGAGGTTCCGCCGGCTGAACAATAGGCTGGGTCTGATTCTGTTCTTTGAAATTCTGGAGCACTTCTTTCGGTGTTTTTGCCTCATTCATCAAAGGTATCGGTGCATATTTGTTGATTTCATTAGAAATTTCCGTCGGATTTGACGGGGCTTCTTCTTTTGGTGCGGTTCCAGATTCTGCTTCGGCTTCTTCAGGCGTCTCTTCCTGATAAACTCTTATGCTGCCCGGTTTTAATTTGAACGGCATTAATGGGATTTCAGGATAATTGAAATCGACATTTCCGTAAGGTTTTGTCGCAACTTTCATAACATCGCGCCAGATGAGTGCCGGCACAGTTCCACCTTGAATGGAGCGCATAACAGAGTTGTCATCGTTTCCGACCCACACTCCTGTTACAACATTCGGGGTGTAGCCCACAAAACTTGCGTCTTTATAATCATCTGTTGTACCGGTTTTACCTGCCGCAGGTTTCCCGATATTTGCGGCTGCCCCTGTTCCGTGTTCAATTACTGTACGCAGCATTGCAGTCATTTCGGCAGCTGTTTTAAGACTCAATTGTCTGGAAACTTTTGTTTTTGGTGCTCTATATACAACTTTTCCTCGGGAGGTTTCAATTCTTTCGATTGCGTAAGGCTGGACAACGTAGCCTCCGTTTGCAAATGCGCCGTATGCCCTTGCAAGTTCAAATAGTTTAACACCGTTGGAGCCGAGTGCGATTGTGTAATCGTATTCAAGCGGGGTCGTAATTCCGAGAACTCTTGCAACCTGAATTACCGCACGGATTCCGACTTCCTGAATTAATCTGACTGCACAAACGTTAGATGATACCATCAGGGCTGAATAGACAGGTATTTCACCTCTGTATTTGGAAGCATAGTTTCTCGGAGCCCAGTCACCGATTTTTATTGGTGCATCTTCTATCATATCATTCGGTGATATGCCTTTTTCCATAGCTGCAGCATATACAAACGGTTTGAATGCCGAACCTGACGGTCTTATTGCCTGAACACGGTCGTACTGGGTTTGCGTATAATCTTTTCCGCCTGCGTAGGCAAGAATTTTTCCGTCAATAGGGGAGAATGAGAATACCGCCGCCTGATGATTAGGTCTTGTCAGACCGTATGCTCTCATGTTTTTTAAGATTGCTTCATTCACGGCAACCTGTGTTTTATAGTCAATTGTTGTGACAACTTTGTAGCCGCCCTGCGAAATATCAGTTTCGTCAAACCCTAGTTTTTCAAGTTCCTTTAATACATAATCACAGAAATAAGGGGCTTTGTTGGTTGTGTAAAACCGCGGAACTGATGTAAGATTTACTTTTGCGTTTTTTGCTTTTTCATACTGGTCTTTTGTAATGTATTTCATCTTATACATACGTCCCAGAACCTGATTGCGGCGCTGGACTGCAAGTTTCATATTATTAAACGGCGAATAAACGCTCGGTGCCTGAGGGAGCCCTGCAATAAGCGCAAGTTCCGGCAGTGTGCATTCTTTCAGATGTTTATTAAAATAAATCTGCGCTGCGGCTTCAACGCCATAGGCGCCTGAGCCGAGGTAGACATTATTCATATACATTTCAAGAATTTGGTCTTTTGAAATGGTTTTTTCAATTCTTGCAGCAACAACCAGTTCTCTGATTTTTCTGTCAAAGGTTCTTTCGTTGGAGAGGAACAAAATCCTTGCGAGCTGCTGGGTAATTGTACTTGCACCCTGTACAACACGGCCTGCCAGAATGTTTTGCACAGTAGAACGCGCAAGACCTGTTATATCGTAACCTTTGTGCTTATAAAAATTTTTGTCTTCCGTCGCAATAAGTGCGTTAATAAAATCCTGAGGAACATCCTGTATTTCAATTTTTTTAAATGTGTATGCTGTAAAAGTTTTTATAATTTCACCGTCAGAAGAATAGAACTGGGTAACAATGTTAGGCTTAAAGCCTTCAAGATTCTTTATCGGCGAAAGCGAGGAAAGATAAAGGTTAAACGCAACACCTGCCGCCAGAACACATGCCGCGCCGAAAATCATAAGATTTCTTATATCAGCCATAATGCCTGAATCTCTTTTGGAAATATTTTTCTTTGCCAGATTTTTGGCAGACATTTTTTTGTCGGTTCTTTTAATCCTAACCATTTGCTACTCCTTATTTCTGTCGCTTTAAACATTGCGAAAGAAGATTACCAGAACATTTTATTATAAATTTTTTATATTAGCAAATTCTTTATGATATCATAATATTATGTTTGATTTTTTATGTTCAATAGTGAACGAAATAAGGTCGTATTTTGTGCCGGAACAGGTCATTTATGAAGTAACGGGAGAATGCAAAAAGTGCGGCAAGTGCTGTAATTATATGTACAGTGTTGATACATATACCGAAAAAGAATTTAAGATAATGCAGTTTCTTTTCCCGACGTACAGAAGATTTTACATAAAAGGAAAAGATGAAGAGGGGAATCTTATTTTTGCGTGTAAACTTGTGACGCCCGATGGATTGTGTTCCGATTACAAACACCGCCCGCGGATGTGCAGGAATTATCCGGCAAGACGCGTCGCCTACAGGGCAGAACTCCACGAAGGCTGCGGCTATAAAGTGAATGTCAAAACTTTTGAGGATTACTTAAAAAAGTAATGTGCTTATTTATGTTATAATTCTTTAAAAAGGAGGGCGGATATGATTGAAAAGGCAGAACTGGAACTTGAAAAACTTTTAAATGGGAACGAGAATTTTGTGAATGGCGAGCCGAAAACTGTCACAAAAAGTCTTGAGACTTTACAGAAATTTGAAAAATATCAGGCGCCGTTTGCGGCTGTTTTAACCTGTTCGGATTCAAGGGTTGTACCTGAGATTATTTTCGATTGCGGCATCGGGGAACTTTTTGTTATTCGGGTTGCGGGTATGACAACAGGCCCGAATGTGGTTGAGAGCCTTGAATATGCCGTTAAAAAACTTCACGTTCCGCTTTTAATGCTTCTCGGGCACGATGACTGCGGAGTTATGAAGTTTGCGGGGGAAAATTATCCGAATATCGGGGAGAATTTTAAAGCCTTTGCAAAGTGTGTTTATCCTGTGATTGAACACTACGGCCCTTCTGTCTGCACAACGAAATTTGCAAAAAAACACACCCTTTGGGTTGAAAAATTCCTTCTGGAAAATTCAAAAATTATCAAACAAGCCGTTGAAAATAACGAACTTTCCATTGCAAAATGCCACTTTAACCACTCAACAGGCAGAGTGGAGATGATTGATTAAAAATTTTCGCGTGCTAAACTAAAATTGTTGCAGGCGTCGAAGGCAGCCCTCCGGCGTCCATTAGATAAAATCAGTAGAAAGAGAGGATTTAATATGATTAGCGAAAAAATGGAAAAGGCTTTTAACGAACAAATTAATGCTGAATTTTATTCAGAATATCTTTACCTTTCAATGCAGTCATACTTTGAAGCATTGAATCTCAAAGGCTTTGTAAACTGGATGACCGTACAGGTTCAAGAAGAACACGCACATGCAATGGGTATGTTCAACTACGTACATGAACGCGGCGGGAAAGTTGAACTTGAAGCTATTGCAAAACCTGAAACAAAATGGGCTTCTCCTGTAGAAGTTTTTGAACATGTTTTAAGACACGAAGAACTTGTTACATCAAAAATTAATGCGTTAATGGATGTTGCGGAAGAAGTTAAAGATAGAGCTGCTTTATCCTTCCTTGACTGGTATTTAAAAGAACAGGTTGAAGAAGAATCAACAGTCGGCGGAGTTCTTGCAACTTTAAAACTTATCGGCGACGACAAAAAAGCTTTGTTAATGCTTGACAAAGACCTTGCAGCAAGAACTTTTGTTGCACCTGTTATCGGTTAATAATTTTAGCAGATAAAATTCACTAAAAGCTCCGTTAATACCGGAGCTTTTTTATACGCCGCCAACTACTAAATAGATTCAGCCGAAATTTACTATGAAAGTTCTCTTATCATCTCGTGCGCTTCTTCGTTATCAGGAAAGTTCTCCGTAACTTTTTCAAGTGTATCAAGGGCGCCGTCTTTATCATTCAGCTTTACGTCGCATTTTGCGATATTTATCATTATATAAGGATTCAAAGGTTTTTTACTGAGAATGTTCTTAAATATATTCTTTGCCTGATTGTAGTCTCCGAGTTCAAAATAAGTTAAACCTAAAAGATTTTGGACTTCAGGATTCTGTTCAAGTTCAAAGGATTTAACCAGGAACATCTTTGCATCTTCGTAATTTTTCATCAGGTAACGGATTTTTCCTGCAATATGGAGTAAAAATGCACTCTGAACAGATTTTCCGATTGCCGCATTGATTTGTTCAAGAGCTTTATCTAAATCGCCTGTGTGCATTTTATTCAGAGCTGAAAAGGCAAGAATATCCCCGTTATCAGGCAGTATTGCAAGTGCCTTTTGATAATATTCGTCAGCCTTTTGGAAATTCGTTGTTGCATGGAGATAATTCGCGTATTCATATAAAATATCCGCTTCTTCCGGTGCATACTTAAGGGCTGTTTCAAATTCGTCTTTTGCGTAATCAAAGAGCCTTCTATTCAGGTAGATTACACCTAAATCCTTATGAGCTGCAGCAAATTCAGGATTTAATTCGACGACTTTTTTCAGGATTTTTTCAGCTTTATCCGTATCATCAGTCAGGATACAGATATTTGCAAATTCGTAGTATGTCTCATAAGAAACCGTTCCCTGAACAATAATTCTTTCATAGATTTCTTTTGCCTGAACGGGTCTATTTACTTTCAGGAACAGATTTGCAAGCTTTTTAGACATTGAAACGGATTTCGGGTTCAAGGCTACGAGTTTTGCCAGAATCCCTATTGCAAAAGGGTAGTCGCCTTTTTCTTCAAAACAACAGGCAAGGTTATACTGATAAGTCTGTTTTTCAGGATGGTGAAGAATTAGGATTTTATAATGCTTAATAGCGTCAGACCATTTTTGAAGTTTAACCTCCGAAAGCGCAAGCGCGGTTAAGAAACTGTCATTTTCCTCCAGAGCATAAGCTTTTCCGAAAAATTCGCAGGCTTTTTCGTGGTCATTTTTCATCTGACAGATTGAACCGATATTAAAATAAGTAATTGCGTTATTCGGGTCAAGTTCTGTTGCTTTATGGAAGTTTTCGTAAGCCTTATCAAGATTTCCGATTGTTATGTAGGAGGTTCCGAGGTTGTTGTACAACTGCGCGTGATCAGGCTTTAATTCAAGCGCTTTTTCAAGATAATAAACGCTTTCCTCAAAACGTTTTGTCGACATATAAGCGGTTCCTATAATATAGTAAATCGTATAATCGTCCTGAACTTTTTCCAAAACCTTTTTACCAATTTCGATGGCTTTATCTTCTTCGTGGGTTTTGACATAATTAACACAGAGGCATTTGTATGCTTCAATGTAATCTTCTCTCAGCTTAATAACTTCTTCATATGCAGCCTGCGCGTGTAGATAATCCTCAGCCGCATCGTAGCAGCACCCGAGGTAAAACCAGCTTGTGGCATCTTCAGGGAAATATTTCACAATGGTTTCGTAATTGCTTCTGGCTTCATCAAAATTTTCCAGATTAATATTGCATAACCCGAGAAGTTTTATTGCCTCAAGATTATTTTCATCATTATCAATTCCGGCAAGCTTCTCTTTTGCTTCTTCGTACTTTTTCTCCGCAACAAGGGCGGTAACTTCATTTAAATCTATCTTTTCCATAAAACTATTATACCACAAAAAGTTTGTAGACAGAAAAAGGTAGTCTATGATATAATTAATGTATAAACGCGCCTTATTATTTCTCACTGAATATTGTTCCTTAATCAAAATGAAAGGAACAACTATGGGAAAAAATTCAAAACCGAGTTATTCAACCGGAACCGTCCAGATTAACGGACAAACAAAAGCCACGACATCAAAAAACGGCAATAACGTTACGACGAATTACATAATGTCCGACAATGAAAAGAAAGCCTATGATTACGCCCAGCAGTCATTTGCGGATAGTCTGCCGAAATTGAATGTCTTAGACCTTGATACCAGAAAAGGGATAAACAGCCAGCTTGAAGCTTATGCACAGCAAGGAACTCAGGCAATTAACGACATTTACACCCCGATGATTGAAGATACAAAAAATGACATTGCCCGCCGTTTCGGGAACCTTGATAATTCGTCATTCCTGAACAGCCTGAATTCAATTGAAGCAAACCGTGCGGATGCAGTTAGTGCACTCGGACAGGATTTAGTGTTAATGAAAAACGATTTAATTAACGACGAACTTTCGAGAAGATATAATTACATGAGTTTTCTCGGGGATTATGTGAACGGAGTAAACGCAAACGCGCTTTCCTTCGGCAATATGTCGCAGGCAAACAGCACATCCGGCACGAACTACAACAGAGGAGTAACCTCCAGTTCATCAGGTACAGACTGGATTGGAACAGGCAGCAGCCTGCTTGCCTCAATTGGTTCACAATTACTGTCATATTATCTTTCAAAGTAATTCAATCTTTTACAATAAAAACGGGTTTTTTGATAAACCCGTTTTTTATATATGTATACCAGCATGGCTAAAATTTTAAAAACATCTTTTTCCTATGATATAATATCTTTATGAAGAAGAAATTTTGGCTGTATCTGTTATTAATTTTTCAGCTGAGTGTGTTATTGTTGCTGGTAACTTTTGGTTTGCTTTTATATCTTGTTATAATAAACGCAGTCCTTTGTTATATGGAGCCGCATGACTATTCTGCAATACTATTTTTATTTATATTAGGTGTTATTTATATTGCGGCTATAATATTTACTATCGTCTCTATATTTTCTACTAAAAAACTAATTAAAAATAGCCCACTGTCTATTTTTAATAAAATAAGTTTTATTGTATTTGCATTGACTGTAATTTTTATATGTTGGCTGCTGTATACTCCGAAACAAACATCAGTAGACAGGAGGTTTCTCAAAGTATATCATACCACTTCATATTTCTATTCAGGTGTAAATTTGAGAAGAGTATGAGGTCTGTCTACGACCTCATACTCTCAAAAAGTTTATAAATGTTCTAAATCTTGAAGGGTTATTATAATATCACATACTATAAAGTAATTTTTCAACCTTCTTAAATCTTGTAGGTTATGTGCCCATTCAACCAGGAAAAAAGGATCATCTTTGTTAAAATCATAGGTATCTATAACTTTGAATATTCTTCCTGATTTTTTGCATTTGTAAGTTTCTCCAAATGCATTTTCTCAACGGTTTCCGAAAGTTTCAGAGTTTCCTTAAGTTTCTTTACTTCGTTTACCATTTTCTACGCTTCCGGAATGACGGATTATGAATCCCCAAACTATCCTTACATGGAGATTACTTCTCCCCTCTCCCTCTGGGAGAGGGTGTCCGAAGGACGGGTGAGGGTAAAAAATGAAGATTCAAAAAAAATATTAAATTTTCACTGTACATAACTGGGTTATTTTGTAAAATATTTCGGCTATTCATACTATTATAACATTTACGCCAAGTTTTCATAGACCACATTTTCGTCCATGCTATAATGGGGGTATGAATATTACACAGGAATTTGAAACAATAGCGGCAATCGCAACCCCGCTCGGCACCGGAGGGGTCGGAGTTATTAGGATTTCAGGCGACACAGCGTTTGAGATTATCAATAAAATTTTCTCCAAACAAAATCTTGAAGCAGGAAAAATCGCACACGGATGGATTCACGATAACGGAAAAAAAATCGACGAAGTTCTGATACTTCCTTTCCGTAACCCCCACAGCTATACGGGTGAGGATGTTATTGAAATCCACTGCCACGGCGGGGTTAATGTGGTCAGGAACATCCTTGACTTAACTCTCAAAAACGGGGCACGACTCGCAGAACGCGGAGAATTCACCAAACGCGCATTCCTGAATAAAAAACTCGACCTTTCGCAGGCAGAAGCCGTTGCGGATCTAATACACGCAAAAACCAGAAATTTTGCCGTGCAATCCGCCAAAAACCTTTCAGGTGTTCTCGGTGAAAAAATCAGCGAAATTAAAAAAGAAATTTTTGAAGTTTTATCTAAAATTATTGCCGGGATAGATTTTCCGGAAGATGTGGCTGAACCTGAATACTCTTACCTTATAGAAAGTTTTGAACATTCCCTTTCGGAAATCAACAAAATATTAGCCTGTGCAAAATCATCGGACATTCTGCGTCAGGGGGTAAAAATTGCGATTGTCGGGAAGCCTAATGTCGGTAAATCCTCACTTTTCAATAAACTTTTGAATGTTGAACGTGCAATTGTAACCGATATTGCAGGCACCACCCGCGATGTGATTAAGGAAAATCTTGACTGGGATGTTGCGATTACCCTCATTGATACCGCAGGAATCCGCGATAACGACGAGGTCGGCAAGGTAGAAGAAATCGGGATTGAATACTCAAAACAATCTGCGGATGAGGCTGATTTAGTACTTTTTATCTATGACGCAAGCCGCGGTATGAATGATGAAGACAGAGCCATACTTGAATTAATCAAAAATAAAAAACATCTTATCATTGCGAATAAATGCGATTTAACCGATAAACTTGCTGAAAATGCTATCAATATCTCCGTAGAAACAGGGGCGGGCATCGAGGAATTAAAAGAAAAAATAAAAGAAATAGTCTGCAATTTTTCATCAGAGGATACGGAATTTATCACAAACAAACGCCAGCAGGACTGCCTTTATAAATGCCGCGAGAGCCTGACACAGGCGCTTGAAGCGGCAAAAGCCGGCGAATTACAGGACTTAATTTCAATTGATTTAAAATCTGCACTTCTGTTTTTAGATGAAATTACAGGTGAAGTTATCACTGACGAAATTTTAGAAAACATTTTCAGCCACTTTTGTATCGGGAAATAAATGTTTAAACAACTACTATTCTTTTTTCATTTTAAGCGCGTCTAAATCAGCCTGAATTTCTTTTGCTTTTTCGTTTAATCTGTTATACACCTGAGAATTTATCTCCCCGCCGATGAGAATCAGAACAGATGTATAATAAAGCCATACCATCAAAACCGCAAACGCACCGATTGTTCCGTAAACCATGTTGTATGTGCGCAAGTTGTTCACGTAAATTGAAAACCCCCACGACCCCACAAGCCAAAAAGTTGTAAAGAAAAATGTTCCCGGAATGGCGCTTTTTCTTTTGTACTGCTCGTTTCCGCGAAGATCCGGAAGAATATAATAACTTAAAAACGCCATTAAAAACAATGCCGCAAACGCAATCGGCCAGCGTAATGTCAATAACGTTATTGCCACAACTTTCGACAAATGAAAATGAGTTACAAGGAAATTAATTATTACTTTACCAAATATAATAAGGTTTATCGTAAGAAATAAAACCATTGTATCCACAAACACCATTAATAATGCCAAAGCCCTTGTATAAACGAAATTTCTTGTTTCTTCAACCTTATAGGCCCTGTTTAATCCTTTCAAAACAACAGCCATAGCATTTGTGGAAAGCACAAGAGTTACGCAAATCCCGATAACCGCCATAAGCCTTCCGTGCGAAAAAATCATTGCCTCGGATAGTACCGTCACTATAAGTTCAATTGCCTGATCAGGCATAAATCTTGACAGAAAAATTAATATTGGATCCATTAAAGCCTTATTGCCCATCCAGCCGAATACTGCTGTTAAAAATAACATAAAAGGAAAAATCCCGATAACAGCCATAAACCCCATTTCAGACGCCATTCCGTAGAAATCGTTTTCAATAATTGAAATAACAAGCCTTTTTATAGCTTGATAAAAAGCTAAAAATTTTTCCTTAATTATTTCTGCCATAACCCCTGTTTTCTGATTTCATCCAACACTTTTTTTACCGCAGCGGAAGGAGCAGACTTAATCACGCATCCAGCAGCCTGTTTATGCCCGCCGCCGCCGAATACCGAACAAATTTCCGCGACATCAACAACCTTGCTCCGCATAGAAATTTTTGACAGATTTGCACCGATTTCTTTAACTATAAACGCAATATCTGTCGTGACAATTGCACGGAGCTTTTCGGCAAGCCCTTCCGTACAATCCTCACCGGCATTAAATTTTTCGATATCTTTTTTATAAATTATTGTATAAGCAATCCTGTCATCATCTTCAAAAATGGCCTTACTTATGCAATACGCCTGAAATTGCACCAGTTCTTTTGAATTGCTTTCATAGCAGTTTTTGAAAATTTCAGCCGGTTTGACGCCGAGACTGACGAGCTCCGAGGCATATTGAAACGCCTTAACTCCTGTATTATCAAACCTGAAAGACCCTGTATCAGTCAAAATTGCCGTATATAAAGAAATAGCGGTTTCTCTGGAAATTTGCCAGCCCATTTCTTTCATCAATCCGTATATCACTTCCCCTGTCGAACTTGCTTCCGGATTTACAAAATTCAATTTTGCAAATGAATTATTGGTTTTGTGGTGATCAATATTCACTGTGAATTTCGCTTTATCAAAAAGGACAGCAGCATCGCACATCCTGTCGTAGGCCGCAATATCAACATCTATCACTAAATCATATTCACGGGATTTATCGTATTCATCAAGGTGTTTTGCCTCATTTATGTAGGGCAAAAATTCATAGATAGACGGAACTTTTGATAATAAAAGCATATCCGGATGCTTTTTAAAATTGTCTTTAATTGCCGAAAACATACCGCACATAGAGCCGAGAGTATCGCCGTCGGGGTTCAGGTGCGAGATTATTAGTATATTTTTAGACGATTTTATGATATCATTTAATTGGCTACAGTCCATTTTTTTATCTTAGCACAGAATAATCGGGAGTGCAAAATTTGAAAAAAATCCTCTACACAGATTTTGTCGGAACCAGCGAAATTATTGCGGAAATGCTTGAGAATAAAGAGATTAAAAAAGCGATGACGCGGAGTAACCTCTACAAATTCTGGGGCAAAGTTGCGGGTGCAAAATTTGCTTCAAAGTCAAAACCATATTCTATGATTGGCGGCGGGGTTATGGTAATCGCCTGCGAAAATTCAATAGTTGCACAGGAACTAATGCTAAAGAAAACCCAGCTTCTTGTAAAATTCAAACCTTATCTTGATTCTTTGAAAATGAATGTGAAAGATCTTAAATTTGACGCAAAAAAATGGACGACCTAGTTTAAAATTTAGATGAAGAGACATTTTTTATTCATCAAGTTTTAAAAGTTCAGCCATATCAACACTTCTTGTGCTATGGTGATGGGTTACTTTTGCATCCATGGAGTTTTCGAGAGATTTTACAGCTGATTTCATATTTTCGCACTCAATCATCATTTCATGCTCACCCCGCGGCACTGAAAATTTCATATCTCTGTAAAACTTTTTTACACTTTCCGGCGATTTTTGTCTTGGAAGTATAAGTGCGAAATCCGAAAGTTTTTCAGTATCTTTCATCGCAGTAATCATAAGCGCTTTTCTGGTAAGATTATCGTCATTCCATACTGCAAGTCCTCTCACGCGCTGGTCGCCTTTGCCGGCAACTTCCATAATTCCCGTAATTTTTTTCCCGTTCTCAACAGCAAGAAACACTCTGTCATACGCCCATTGGGATAACTTTCTGGCTGTTTTCAAGGCACTATCGTAAACAGCTCTCACACTTTCGCCAAGAAGTTTGGCGTCTTCCGGAAAAGACTGACTTTTTGCTATATTATACATCCTGTCTATAAATTCCCTGTCTCTGCAGTCAAGTGAATATATATTTATTTCTCTTATTCCTTCTTTAAGCTGTCGTTTTACATTCGTTACCTTCAATGCCTGAAAATTCGGCTGATTATTACCAATGCGTTGTACCTGCATTTTTTCTCCTTTAATATTTATTATTAACCGGCTGTAAATCTATTATAGAACTACCTCTTAATATAAATCCAAACAAAAAAAATTTTGCCAGTATTCTGAATTAATCCATATTTTTTACACTTATTCCGGAAAAACTCCGCTTTCCTTCAAAATTATACCCGATTGGGTTATTACGTTTATATATTCAGCTTTGTATAATGTTTGCAACAATACAATTAGTGTGAAAAGAGGGGCTAAGGTTATGGTTTCAAACTTGATTAAAAATGTTAAACACAATATTAAAGAATTTTCTATTATTCCAAAATCCGTATTCGTAGAATTTGAAGAGATTTATAAAGACAAAATTGTTTACAGAAAAAATACGAACAAAATTGAATCCGTCACAAAATTCAGCCAGAAAACCGGCGGAAAAATTAAGGTGATAAAGTATGACTATTTTGACGATTCAAAAATAAAATCAATTGATGAATTTGACGAAAATTCAGGCAAACTCCTTAAAACAAGCAATTTTACCCTATTTAAATCAGTCACCGAATACGATATCCAGTCCGGCAAAAAACTACGAACCTTAAATTACCACTACCGCGATGAAAGCAAACTTTCGTCCATCCATGAATATAACCTTCAATATGAAAAAGTTTCAAAAATTACTGTATTCAGAAGCGACGGAAAAAGTATCAGCATGATAAAAGAATTAAACCCTAAAACAGAAATGATTGAAAAGTGTATAAGTTTTAAACGGGATTCAAATACCATAAGTTCAATTTCAAAATACGACTTTGACGGCAACAAAACCGTCAAAACAACCATGTACTACAGCGGTCTGCGGGCTGCTACAGACAAACGAACCGCTCCGAAAAAATATAATTTCAAGGACTTTAAACCGCTCAGTGCAGCAGAAAAAATCACAAAAGATAAACTTATAGATAATTTATTCAAAAACAGATTGTCCTTTTCTATGCTCTCATGATAAAATAACAAAAACAACTGTTCTATGTTATATTTGAAAGAGGAGGGTGAAAATTGGCAGGAATATTGAATATTCAGTTTACGCCAAAAGCTGGCGATAAAGAGGCTAACCTGAATAGGGTTCAGGATTTTATTGAACAAAATTCAAAAAATAAACTTGATTTGGTAGTGATTCCGGAATTTTTTTCAACCTCTATTGACGATAATTCAATGCTTAATGAACCTGAAAATGAAGAGGGCGGGATTGTTACGGCATTTCTTTCAGATACGGCAAAGAAATATAATACAAATATCATATGCGGCTCTGTTATGGAAAAATCAGGGGAAAAGCTTTATAACACATCTTTTGTTCTGGATAGAAACGGCAGAATCGCAGGCAAATACAGAAAAATTCACCTTTATAATTACTTTGGCGGAAATGAGGGCACCTACACAACCCCCGGGGACACTCCGCTTGTCGTTGAACTGGATTTTGCGTGTGTCGGTGTGACTTTGTGTTTTGATATAAAGTTTCCGATGTTGTATAGAGAACTAATTAAACAGGGTGTGGAAATTATTGTAGCGCCTTCTGCGTGGAGTATTCTGAAAAAAGCACCGGCAAAAGAAAAAGAAATCTTCCAAAACACATGGCAGGCAATGAACATCTGCCGTGCAGCAGAAAGTCTTGTTTATTTTGTTACCTCAAACCTTACAGGAGACACAAATCCTTTTGTCGAAAGTATAGGAAATTCTATGGTTACAGGGCCAATGGGAGAAGTTATTTCTAATCTTGAAAAAGAACAGGCTGCTGCTTTTGTCGATTTGGATATGAAGATAGTAAGGGATTTTAAAGGCAAAGTGCCTGTCGCACTTATTGATTAAGTGCTTAATATACCGGGGAAATGAGTTATATAAAAGACTCGACATTCCGCAATCGCAGTACTGCCTGCAGCTGTGGCTGTGCGACTGCTGGTCTGGGGCGAAATGACTTTCAGCAATCCCACCTGCCACCACTTTTGCAAGGGAGGATTAATAAAATAATACGTCATTCCGGAAGCGTAGAAAAACTGATTGAAGCGTCAGCTGAAATTTAGTTTTTCAAGCTATGCGGAATCGCATTACCGTTGTTTGTAACAGCGGTGCGATTGCGGGTTATAGCCCGCAATGACGCTAAAGACGCGGCATCTTTATAAGAGTAATCCCCTTTATTTGACATATACAGCCAAAGTAAAAACATGTAACTAACATCAATTACCATTTACCGAGGTGCATTTTCTGTTTTGCGGTATATTCAACCTGTTCAACATCCGGCAGATTGTCTGCCGGATAGCCGAGTCCTATATAGCAAGGCAAAAGATAATCCTCAGGCGCCCCGACAGTTTTGGCAACATTTACCCCTTCTTCACCAACGGGAATCCTCATAGAGCACGCCAGACCTTCTGCAGTTGCCGCAAGAAATATATTTTCTATAACGCACCAGATAGAAGAAAGAGGATTCAAAGAACTTACGGAGGTTGGATTCAGTACTCCGGAATTCGATTTAAAAAACGGTAAAATAATATGGGAGGCATTGTATAACATTGAATACTGTCAGGGCATTGCAACCGCGTACATTTTTTGCTGCGGAGTTCCGTCAACGAGAATTTTTTTTAAGATTTTAAGCTGAGGTTTTACCCCGTTTTTAATAAATTGAAGAGCATTTTCTTTATCTTTACCACTTTGCAGTATAACGAATTCCCAGTTTCTCAAATGGTCATGTGTTGGAGCCTGCAAGCCGGCATTAATAATTTTTTCCAGAATATTATCCGGCACAATTTTATCACTAAAGTCTCTTACGATTCTTCTTTTATATATAGCGTCATACAATTCCACTATTATACCCTCCAGTATTTTTAAAATTCCACAACTATTATAATTGTGTGTCACAACAATATGCCGTGTTTTTATTTCTTTTCTTTATCGCTTCTTTCTCTGACAAAAATCCGTATCGGGGTTCCAAAAAATCCGAAGGCTTCACGCAGTTTATTTTCAATATATCGTTTGTAGTGGTCTTTCAGTAAATCCGCATTGTTTGCAAAAAGCACAAATGTCGGCGGCTGAATGTCTGATTGAGTCGAATATAGTATTTTTAAACGCTTTCCTTTTATCGTCGCAGGCGGGTTCAGGGCATATAGTTCTTTTACCACTTTGTTCAACAAGCCTGTAGAAACCCGTTTTGTTGATTGTTCATAAACCTCTGCCGCTTTATCAAAAATCTGGTTAAGGCGCTGTTTAGTTTTTGCACTTATATATATCTTCGGTGCAAATTCCAAAAACGGAATATCATTTGATAATTTTTTATCAAACTGATTGATAGTATTGGATTTTTTGTCCTCTATCAAGTCCCACTTGTTAATCGCAATAATCAAGCCCTTACCGGCTTCTGTAATAATAGATGAAATCTTTTTATCCTGATCTGAAATTCCTTCTGTTGCATCAATAACAAGAAGCGCCACATCACAATCTCTGATTGAACGGATTGCGCGGTCGACCGCAAATTTTTCGACACCGTAATCGACTTTGGATTTTTTTCTTATGCCTGCGGTATCAACTATAATAAATTCTCTGCCGTTATAAGTAATGTAACTATCAATACTATCACGGGTTGTGCCGGAAACATCCGAGACGATGACTCTATCCTCATTCAAAAGCGCATTGACAATGGAAGACTTACCGGCATTAGGCCGCCCGACAATTGCGATTTTAATCCTCTTTTCTTCCTCTCTCAATTCATCAACTGCTTCAAAGTCTTCGGTAATAATATCCAGCAAATCACCTACCCCGCCGCTTCCGTGAAGTGCCGAAATTCCTATAGGTTCGCCAACGGCAAGCGAATAAAAATCGTTCACCATTAGGTAAGATTCAGGGTTATCGAGTTTATTTACGGCAAGAAATACCGGTTTTCCCGACTGTCTCAGAATTTTTGCAATATCGTAATCCACAGGGTTAACGCCGTCTTTTCCGTCAACAAGAAAAACTATCTTGTCCGCTTCTTCACAGGCAATCTTTGCCTGATCAAAAATCGACACCATAATTTCATCCTCATCGTTAGGGATAATTCCGCCGGTGTCAATTACCGTAAAAACTTTATTCTGCCATTCAACGTCAAAATAAATTCTGTCGCGCGTAACCCCCGGCAAATCGTCTACGATAGAATTTCTTGAACCTACTAGACGGTTCACAAGGGTCGATTTACCAACATTCGGACGTCCTACTATTGCAACTACAGGTTTTCTTTCCATACGACAACTATAACATGAAAACACATTCTCTACAAATAAAATTATATATTGTAAGTGCTAAATTAAATCCTCACTTTACTTTAACATTTTTAATCCCGCCTTCAAGGTTCTTTAACGAATATCCCCACGGAATTTTTTCGTATAAATCAATATAATATTTTTTGATAAGTTCAAAATAAGGCTCCGCATTTCGCCCTAATTGAGAGAAGAGAAGTTCAGCCGGAGTATTTCCTGCCGCCCTGCCCATTCCGTATGCACTAACATCAACAGAATATGCCCCGCAGTCTATCGCTGTCATTGTATTTATAAGAGCAAGCTGTTTATTATTATGAGCGTGAAATCCGATTTTTTCAAAACCTTTGTCTGACAAAAGATTAAAATATTTCTTTATATCCTCCGGCAAAAGCGCTCCGTAACTGTCTGCGAAATATACAACATTCATTTTATCATAAGCATTAAGTGCCCCTGACTGTTCCTCCGTAATATGTGCAACATCCATTAAATGCAAAAACACTTCATATCCTTTATCCTGTAAAATTTTACAATATTCAATACCCTGAAAAATTTCATCGGGATGACAGGCTACACGGACTATATCAGCATAATCGCCGGCAGTAAAAGATTCAGGCTTGAATTCTCTTGCATTCACCATAACTACAAGCTTTACACAACTCTTATCTTTTATAATTGCACGAATATCCTCATTCTTGCAGGCGGCAAATTTTTCTGCCCCGTGATTTCTGTAGCCGATTTCAAAAAAGTCAACCCCTGAAATCTTTGCTGCCTCAAAAGTTTCGCGGACACATTCATCCGAAAAATTCCACCCGGTAAGGTGCCCGCCGTCTCTGATTGTACAATCAAGTATCTTTGTCATAAGTGAATTTTAACATAAAAAAGAGTGTTCCGGAAAATTCCGCAGCAAGAGATATAAGTTTCCGCTAAACATGTTTGAATTTCAAATTTTTGAGAAAAACAATTGTTCTGCATTATCATAAAATAATTTATTTATAATTGAATGGCTTTGCTCTTTAAAGACATTTTCTATTGCTGTTTTTATCTGTTTTATATTTTCTCCGTAGTAATTCGGGTCATACATTCCGCGGGCACCAAACTTTCCGATGGGGGCATCAGTTCCGAAAAGCAGGCGCGAGGTCATATCGCCTTTTTTCGTGTTTTGTAATCTTCTGAGAGCGTCTGTAATATTTTTCTTCTCAGGAGAATTACAATCAACCCACGAAATATCAGCATAGAGTAGGGCTGTTCCATTATTAATGGAATCCAGAAGAACATTTTGCGCTCGCAAATGAGCCGGCTCGCCGCCGCCCAGATGAGCGAGAATTACCGGTACTTTCGGGTGCCGTTTTGCAAGTGTATAAATCTGTTCGGGAGAAGAATACGGGCAGCCGGCAGCATCACAGTGGAAAAGACACGGAAGGTTATTTTCTTCCGCAGCATTTAGATAATCGTCATATTTTTCATTATCAGCCTCAAGTTTCATATGCAGAGGGTGGAATTTTAATCCGTAAAATTGGCCTTCTTTCAGAATTCGTCTTATATTGTCAGCATTTTCTGTTTTATCCGGCTGACACACGGCAAGAGGTTTCAAAATTGGATTTTCCTTTACTATATTCAAGATTTCCCTGTTCCCGTCAATTTCGTTAAGAAGAGTCCATTTCAGCCCTTTTTCTATAAGTTTTTCTTCCATTTCAGGGCTTACATTATCAATACAGTTAAGATTTGAAACGATAATTTTTTCAATTATAACACCATCCGGCAGATGCGCAAGAATCCTTTGAAAATGCTGCATTTCAAATCTATCGCAGGTATTATTCATTCCGTCTGCAAATATTCCTAAATGAGCGTGTGCATCAATAATTTTTCCGCACGAACAATTTTCACGATTTAATTTAACTGAAACCGTTTCTAATTTCATAATCTAACAGCCGTATTCCATAATATAATCATCCATTACAAACCCGTTTCCGATATCCGTAACAACTGAATCTATTGTTGTAAAACCCCATTTTTCATAAGCGGCAATGGAATTAAGATTATGTTTATTTACGGTGAGACGAATATTTTTACCGCTGGAAAGTCTTTTTATTTCTTCAAACGCTTTTGTCCCGATCCCTTTGTGACGGAAATTTCTGCTTATGTAGAGTTTTGAAAGAAACAGATATTCTCCCTTATCCGAAATCCCGAAATACCCAGCATTTTCTCTATTGTATTTTATAAAATAATAAGTATAATTTTCGTCTGCAATCTGAGTTTCAATAGCATTTTCCGATTGGAAATTTTCCACCATATAATCAATCTGTTCCTGCGACAAAAGCACCGGCCAGTATTCGTGCCAGATATTTGAGGCGAGATTTGCAAGTTCTTTTATGTTTTCTGCTTTTACAAATTCTACGTCCATTTGCATTGAATCAGACATAATTCCTCCCCGCTGCCGGCGTGTTTCAGAAGGTGAAGAGTAGTGTTATCCTCTTTTAACTCCACCTGAGAAATCAGTTTTTCTCCGAATTTAATCTCTTTTTTATAAACCATATCAAGTGTTTTAATTTTATGCGCTGATTTAAAATCAAAATCCAGCGGCTCAAACGCCCATATAATATAATTGCCGTTATTTGCGTGTTTATTCACATCAAGGTCGTTATAGCGGACTTCAAATTCTTTTTCATAATCAATTTTTGCAAGCGGCCGGATTTTTTCAAAATTCAAATCGTCAGGCTGTTTTTGATACGGCGGCATCTTTGGATTGTCACATAGAACGTTATTTATCGGAATTAAGGCGCGCGTTGTAATATCAACAAGCGCCCATATACTTGCAACCCGTCCGAGTAGACTTGTTCCGTCAAAAAATTCAAAATCACGGTAAGCAAAAAGCTTGTTATATCCGCGCGGCTGCGTTTTCAGGGTCAAATCGCGCACTCCGGCAGGGTAATCTGAGAATTCCATATGATATTTTAGAAGAAACCATGCAATATTTTTCGGAGTGATAAAAGAATATCCGAATCCTGAATCCTCCGCATTTTTACTTGCAATATCCTGAAGATAATTCAACATGGAAAAAGGCTTCAGCGCCTGATTGTAATCCATCTCCGAATATTTAACCTTTATATTTTCAACATAACCGTTTTCTATCATAAGTCTATTGTAACATAACAACGCTGATAATGACGAAACATTTTGTGTTAACTGCGGTTTGTTCCAAAATATTTTCATATATTCCATATTATGAAATTCTCCGGAACAATGTAACATCTGAATACTGCCGCAATTATGTCTTATCCTGCATTTTTCCATCTGCTGAAAAAATGGGACTTATATAGCAAATTCCACTAAAAATGGCTAGAAATGTCACCCCTGAAATAAATTCAGGGCAGGCTCTGAACTGGCTGCAAAATCAGTTGAGCCGAATGGCGAAACGTGATTTTATGCCCCTACCTGGCGTTTCAGGGTCTCGTTGTTTTTAGATGCTGCACTTCGTAAGGACAGGCTCACTCAAAATTTTTAAGATCCTGAAACAAGTTCAGCATGACAAAAATTTTGGTTCGCTTTGTCAAACAAATTCAGCATGACTGTATTACGCATATTTAGTGGAAACTTGTATATTATTCCCTAAAAAATATACAAGATATACAAAATCAACCTGAATAACTATTGACAAATTTTTTCATTTAGGTTTATACTACAAATATAGAATTATGATAAATTTAGTTACTGTAAAATCTAACACATCCTCCTCCTGCAAGTACTCCGGGACTTGTATAGATTTTGGCGTTTAGATTTTTTAAACAGTAAAATTTATAAAAATATTTAAGTCCCGCTTAAGTTTTTAAAGCGGGATTTTTTAATGCGAAAAAAGATAAGGGAAACAGATGAATTTAACGGTAAACAGTTACGACACAAAAAACAGACAGCAAAATTTTAAAGGACTATTGGACGGGGCGGTTACGGGAACATTGCGGATGCTCGACACAAACGAAATGGCAAATGCCGTTTTGATAGATGTCGGTGCAATGGTGCTTCCGCGTACATATTATGACGCAAAAGCAAGAAACAAAGACGCCGGTGCTGAAACATTCTTCCGCGAACTCAGCGGAACCTTTATCAACTGTTTATCGGCAGGACTATTTGGCATCGCAATTGCCAAAATTGCAAACAAATACGTCATGCCTGAGACAAAAATTAACCCGAACACCTGGTTTTCTAAAGACAGTATAAACGTTCTAAAAGCCGCCTGGGATAATGCAGACGGAGATATTGAAAAATATGTCGGAAATGTCTTTGAAAATCTCGGCGGACGTGATTATAAAAATATTAAAAACTTTAAAGACATAAATTGGGAAAAAATACAGTGGAACAACCAGAAAAAATGGAAAACAATCTTCTGGGATAATGCCGGCTTTGTGGATGTGGATGAACGGATGAAAACAAAAGACGGCATTGTTAGCACAATGACCCAGCTGATTAAAGATAAGACCATTACGAAAAAAGATAAAGAAAACACTCTAAAAATAATGCATGCGAGAATTACAAATGCTCTTGGCGCTGAACGAGATATGCAGGTTAAAATAGGAAAACATACCCTTGGCGCAACGCTGGAAAATATTCTCCGCGACACGTATGATATGGGTAGAAAAGTTCTGAATGACAATAACGTAAAGATTGAGACAGCCTTAAAAAAGATTTCTAAGGTAAATAACATCAAAATTTTCGGTGCTCTTGCATGTTCTGCTGCACTCGGGCTTACTAACCAGTATCTGAACAGGAAAATCACGGAAAAGCGTACCGGCAAAAAAGGCTTTGTCGGCGATGTTGATTATGCCCAGAAAAAAGCAGGCGAAAACATTAAAACGGCGCCGGAAAAAGAAAAAAATCTCTGGATTAAAAAGCTTGCAGCAAGTGCAGGTATGCTCGCCATGGTAATCGCCGTTATGAGAGTAAAAAATCCAAAAGATTTTGTAAAAAAACTGGAATTCACAGGTCCTGTCACCAGCGGCAACGCAATAAAAACGGTTTATGCATCAACAATTGTCGGAAGATTTCTTGCTGCCGACAACGGAACAGAACTAAGAGAATCTGTCACTCGCGACTATTTCGGATTCCTCAACTGGCTTGTATTCGGCGGCTTTGCAGCAAAAGGCGCTGCAAATCTTATGGATAAAGGCTGTAAAAATCTATTTAACATTAAAAAAGAAGGAAAAGGATTAAAACACTGGCTGAACGACCTGAGCCTGAAAACCCACGCAGAAATTGCTGCCAAAGGTAAAGAGTTCGCTCACCAAAATCTCAAAAAACTCAATATCGCACACGCGGCAGGGCTTGCATATTCGGCCATAACCCTCGGAGTGCTTCTGCCTATGATTAACGACAAAATGACACGCTATAAAGCAAAAAAACAACAGCAAAATCCTACTGCCTAAGAAATAGTATTTGTTGCAATCATGCGCAGACTAACGACTCATTTTTAACATCAATAAGCATTTATGGAAGCTTTACCTTGAAGCCTTTTCATTTTTTAATTCCCAATATTCAAAGATTTTTTCCATAACACAGCGGAATATAACAATATCAATTATATAATTTGAGAACCTTCCGCTGTTTGGAATATTATGCATAAATCGTTCGCATATCATATGATAATCTATTCCAAGCAAATCAATAGTCGTTACCATACAAGGATTAACCCAGTAATGTCCGAAACATTCGACAAGCGTTGTACCTTCTTTTGAATACAAAATATTTGTTGCATTTGCACCATGAGGAGTGACAACAATATCTGCATTTGCAAAATATTTTACCTGTTCAAACAAAGAATGCTGTTCCGGTACCATTACGGCAAAACCCTTCGGCTTAAGATAATCTACGAGTTGTTTTTCATTTATAATACGTCTTGAACCTATTCTTGATACATACAAGTGTTTTGGGAATTTTTCATCATATAGGGACCCGTTTTTATCCTCTATAAGTCTCATCACATAATCGCGGGTATCTTGAAGCCACTTGCCGCCGAGTTCTATACCGTAGCATTCGTGGAACATATAGAGTTTTTTTGCTTTTATGACGTCGCTGTGTTTGCAGTAAACAAGACGCTCCTCCGGGAAACCAATCATTTCAAAAAACGGTCTTGAACAACCAGTCGGATTTACCAGATATTTCCCTTTATAGCCGAGTTTTTCCATTATAAGAAGTTTTGGCAATACATCAAACGTAAAATGCCAGTAATTATGTGCATTGAAAAAGCAAAGCATACAAATTTCATCTGCCTTAATCACATTCTTTTTAAGATTAAGCGGTTTTTCATACCTGATTTCATCTTCATCAATTCGTCTGTTAATTCCTGAAGACTCTTGAAGTGTATACATTTTTCCCCTACCAAATTGATGGACAAAAGCGTATTCACCGTAACATCCGATATAACCGTCCGCTACGTTATATAAATCTATTCCGTAATCAAACGGATTTTTTGTAACTTCAATAAGGCCGAATTTTTCTATAAAATCCATTGTTTTTATAAAATTCAACTGTTTTTTATATCGGGTACGACGTTTTTTAGTAATATAAGCAGATATTTTCTTTGTCAATGAAAATTTTTTGGAGAAATATTTCACTTCAAACTTTGCCGATTTAATGGTATATTTTATTTTTTTACAAAACTGATAGTAATCCATATTATTAAACTAGCACACCTTTCGGGGGAAAAAATCAACTTATTAAATTATTTATCAAACATATCATAAAAGTTAAAGAATTGGAAAGGGGATTTATAGGTGAGATTCTCTACAAATTTGATATATTCATTTTGCATTTGTTTAATTTTTTCTGATTTTTTCAGATTTGCTGGGAAGAATTTTTTCAGATAAAATCTGCAGCTTTCTCCATCTTTTAAAACACAGACAAAATACACAGGGCTTTCCATAAGATATGCAAAGGTAAATGTCCCGAGCGGGAACATTACTTTATGATTAAATAACTCAACCTCAATATTTGTACTGTTTTTTGAGGTTCTGTCGCCAGCCATAAAAACTATCTCCCCGCGCGAAAGTTTATCTTTTATTTCGATCGAGGTATCTATATTGATTTTTTCGACCGGATAGGATGTTACAGGAACTTCAACAGATATTTTTTTTATAAATCCGTTAAAAACCCTGCACTGTTCTTCTGCCATAAATGCATTCGCAGGTACGGAATATTTACCGAGAAATGAGCGCAAAATATTGATATTCCCGAGGTGCGAAAAAATTAAAAAGCCACCGTGTGCGATAATTTCATCCCAGTATTTTTCATCTTCTTCACTTGCAAAAACTATTTTATTATAATCAAAATTCCCTGAAAAAACTTCCATATTATCAACAAGTGAGTATGAGTATTCAAGAAAATGCTTAAATTGATTTTTCAAAGATGGTTTTATACCGATGATTTCAAGGAAACGTTTTGACGCTCTTCTTGCATCGACCGCAGACAAAAAAGCAAAAAGTGTCACAAAAAAAGCAATAAATTTCACGGCTTTTTTGCCGAAAATTTTATAAATTTTCCAGGTTATAAGAAGTCTTTTTTCCCCTGCTGCCTGTTCTTTTGCCTGATACCATTTCATCTTTGCGGCTCCTTTACGTTCTTGTCGTAAATAAAAAGCATGCTTGTAAGGTATGAAACAGTTAATCCGACAGAGAGAATAAACCCGAGAGAACTTATTAGTTTAAAGCTTGTGAAGGCAAGGAGAAGGAAAGAAAATACGGTTGTTGCACAGGATAAGAGAACTGAATCCGATGAATCTTTTTTGCAACCTGCGCGAAATACGGAATAATCCAGCCCGAACCCGATAATTAAAAATAATGCAAGAATATGGAAAAGATTAATTTCCTGTCCCGTAAGCCCCAGAAGCCCGATTGAAAACCCGCACGCGAGAAGGGAAGGAGTCAAAATTTTTACAGCTGTTTTTGGTTTATAAATAATTGATAAAAGAATCCATACGATTACGAATACCGGAATCAGCATACGTGTACACATTCTGCGGCAGCCGCCGATTTTGTCTGATATATCTTTTCTTACATCCACATATTTTCCGCCGTTCCGGTTTATAATTTCAGGACTGTTGAAATCATACAGAACCATAACTGATGTATTTTCCCCAATCAAAAAATCCGCAAACGGTGAATTCTTATCAAATTTCAAAAAGTCATACGGGGGATTTTCATTCAAAAGTTTTTTCTTTTCCGCAGGAGATAAAAATACCGCATAACTTTCGAGGTAATTTTTATACAAATTTTTTCGGAGTTCAAAATTCTTTTTCTGCTGTTTTTCAGACGGAATAAATTTACTCAACGCCTGATAATTCACCTCCTGCAAATTCCTTGCAATCTGTTCTTCTTTTTGGAGAATTTCTTCAATATTTTTACCTTCCACAACTGCGAAAGAAGTTTTTTCGTTCCCGCCTGTGACAGAGGCGAAGAGTTTTTCTGCAGCGAGAAGTTTTTTGGAAGGCACATACATATTCCTGATATCGTCGTTGAATTTCACAAAAAACATGCCAGCAATTGAAACTAAAATTACGACAGCCGCGAGGATTTTTTTGAATTTTTCATCCATAACAAAATTAATTTTCCGCGGGGTATAATCAAATTTTAAAAGCGGATAAAACAGCACAACTATTGAATAAACGCACAAAAGCCCCGTCATGGTAAAAACGGAAATCTGACGCAAAAGCTCGACTCCCGAACACAGCAAAACCGCAAACGCACTCACGGTTGTAAGCATGCTGACCGTAAGGCTTTTAAAAATTTTCGACAAATCTTTTTCAATAAAATAATGGAGCGAATAATCAATACAAATTCCGATTAGAGTAGTCGAGAAAACAAACGTCAGAACATGGATAGACTTAAACACAATTGATGCAGCTAAAAATCCTGACATCATGCCGGCGCTGAGGCTTACGGCAATCGGGAGTAAAAGTTTAAGGTTTCTGAAATAAAAATACGCAATCGCGATTATAAAAAGGGATGAAAGAATACAAATAATATTAATCTCCGTCATCGAACGCGAACTTGCATAGTAGGAATGAATAGGCGTTCCGGTGAGAAAAATTTTCGTATCATCTTTTGACAAATTTTCCTGCAAATCAACAAGTTTTCTTATTTTTCCGTTTAGAATATCAGGCGAAAGCGCGGTATCATTTTTGACTTCAAGAGAAATTATTTTGTAGAATTTATCATTGTAAGAAAATTCACTGCCTTTGCCCTCGCCGAAAGATTTCACATAATCGCTGAAAAGAAGAAAAGGATCTTCATTCAGCGGCAAAAGCATAAACCCCAGAGGGTCATAAAGTCTTACAAAAGCCTCTCCCGTAACATTACCGTAATCCCCCTTTTCAAGCAGCAACGCCGTATGTGTTGAGAGAAGATTTTTCTGATAAGTTTTAAAATTTTCAAGAGTTTTTATAACATCATAATCCTCAATATCAAAGGTGGATTTATCAACATTATTATAAAATTCAGCGGCAGTATTTTCTGCATCTTCCGGTGCTGCGGCTTCCACAAGAACATTAATTTTTGCGGAATACCGCCCGCTTAATTTAACAAGCGTTTCATCCGCCGAATTATCGGAAAACACCGCGCGGAGAATATTCGTTTCCGTCTTTGCCGGATGAAAAAATACAAAAATTCCAGCAAAAATAAATACAAATATAAATAAAATTCTCAAAAATACTTTCATACTTCCCTATAAATAATTTTTACGGAACGCGGCATTCCGTAAAGTTAATTTTAGTACTCCCGCTTTTTAATGTATTAATATCAATTTTGTTGATGTAACGACTGCCTGCGATTATCACGGAATCGAGCATACCGGAGGCTTTATTTGATTTTTTAGGTTTCAGCGCAAGCCGCCACGAAGCTCCGTTTTTCACATAATAAAGATCAAAATTTTTATTCAGCCAGCTGTAATCTTTTTTGGTCACGGAAATTATAATATCGCTTATGCGTTTATTCTCATCAGAGGTATAAGAGGTTGTTGTTTTAACCGGATAAAGGGTTTCAAAAGTTACGCCTTTTGCCGGATTAAATTGAAAATTTCCGCCGGATTTCAAACCTGACGTAGAATTCGGAATAGTTTTTTCCTGTGAAAATTTGCAATTAACCATACCGTATTCAGGGACAGCAACCTTATCCGGAGTCACGGGATGTTGAAAAATTGCATCCTGCGCCCATACACAACCGCCGGATAAAGCCATAAAAATTATTAAAAAAATTTTCTTCATAATTAAAGATTACAACAAGCAAGCTTTTCTTTCAAACGTTCCGGTGCTGAATAAATACTCTCATTTGTATTCACATCAACACAAATCTGCATTGTCTTTGCCTTGAAAAGTTTTTCGCCTGTATCAGCATCAAAAATATTATATTTAATTATAAGACACGGTTCAATTTCTTCCACCGATGAAACAACGCGTAAATTCTGGTTAAACACGCACGGTTTTATATATTTAACCTCCATAGTTGCAACGGGATATGCAACGCCGTCGGCCCTCATATCATCGTAATCATAGTCGATTTTAGATAGCAAATCGCATCTTGCGGTCTCCATATATTTGATATAATTCCCGTGCCAGACCACGTTCATCGGATCCAAATCGTAAAACTGAACTTTTATAAAACTTTCTGATTCAACAATCATTTTTAATACCTCTGATTTTTGCTGCTGCGCACCAGTTTTAAAATTTCAAGTGCGTTTATTTTACAAATATACCCGATGAATAAACTTTGTCATCCGCCATGTAGGTAAATTCAACAGATTTTTCTTTGTTTAAAAGTTTCAGCCTAAAACGCGTGTCCGGCTGCATTATGTTAGAAAATTTCACCCTTTTAAATTCGTTATTCTGCAACTGCAGCCCGAAAACATCTTCCGCGAAAAATTTTGCATAATAAAGCTGGACAACCCCCGGAAGAACAGGCATTCCGTCAAAATGCCCGTTAAAAAAGTTAGAATTTTTACGGAATAAAAGTTCCAAATCAGCCTGCGATGCATCCGTTTGTCTGGAAAAAATAAACGGATAAGAAAGGTTTACGCCGAAGAGTTTTCTTAATTTCATTGTATCAATTTTCCCGCTCATATTTCTTGGAATTTCATCCAGAATACGCCACTTTTTCGGAACAATTTCACTGAATTGCAAAAGGAAATACCGCAAATCAGATGACTGAATTTCAACGTCATCAGTCACAACCGCACAGCAAAATTTGTCATCGTACACAAAACATCTGCAGTCTTTAACTGACTTATGTTTTTTCAGGTTGTTTTCCATCTCGTCAAGCGAAATTCTTTTCTCCTGAATTTTGACAATCCTATCAGAGCGTTTTTTAAGGATAAATTTATTTTCAGAAAGTTTTTCAATTAGGTCATTCAAAACAATCTCTCCGGACGGGAAAAATTCTGATTTTACAATAATTCTGTTATCGTCTGCCGCATCAACTTCAACAGCAGCAAAAACATTAAAAATATCGCCGCCCCGTTTCCATCCTATATCGCCGGTTTCGGTGCTTCCGTAGATGTCGACAACTTCCGTAAATCTGCTGTAGTAATCATAAAGTTCCGGCTTCATTTTCGCACCCGCAAGAAAAATCTTCTCTGGTGAATATTCAAACTCAAAATCGTATTTTGCAAGCTTTTCCATAAATGAAGGGGTCGAAATAAGGATATACTTACCTTTAATATTCAAATGCTCTGGGAATTCGACTTTTTTACGGTTAATCTTGAACCCGCCTAAGAAAGGCACAATAAAATTAAAAGTCATCCCGAAACTATGTGCGGAAGATGTAGTCGAGGCAATAATATAATCATCATCAAGTTTAAATTCATCAATAACTGACTGTGCTTCAGCCTCAGAATTATAAAGAGTTTTCATAATATTTTTCGGCACACCTGTAGAACCGGATGTAAAAAGATTCACCTGAATTTTCGCCGCGTCAAAATGACTTATAAAAGAATCCTTGTTCATTTTCGGTAAAGTTTCTCCCTCTACCTTTTGTCCTCCCCTTGCGGGAGGACCGAAATCTTTGATTTCGAGGAGGGGTTTGTTACCGGAAATATCCAAATTTTCTTCAACAATATCTTCCGGCGCCCCGGGCAGAATATATTCAAAATCCAATAGAGAAAGACGAGTTCTATCTGTCAAAAGATGAATATTTTTCCGCGCAAAAACCGCCGCAAAAAAGTTCACTGCAAAATCAAAATAATTCTCGCACAGTAATACAACATTTTCTTTTTCGGATTTTTCAAACTCCTTTGTCTGCCCCGCAACGTATCTTTTAAATTCCCCAAACGTCATATCAGGGTTTACAAAAACCGTCCAATCGTCATATTTATCAGTAAAAAATTTCTCAAGAATCATTTTTGATACTTCTTCCTCAAAACTACTCTCACAATATATTCAACCGCAAACATAGTTCCTAATGCAAGATAAGAAATAAATCCGTTATAAAGCGCCCACCATTTTTCCGCCATAAAGACCGTTGCGATTGAAATAGAAAGGTTCAAAAAACAAAAAACACACCACACATATGTTAACCTGCGGGTATAGTTTCTCGTGAAATCATCCAGTGTGCCGCCTTCCAGCATTCTGGCAAATTTTTGAATAACGGTTTCTTCAGAAAATGAGGACACAAAAAACACCGCAAATGCCGTAAAATTAGCAATTACAGGGTAGAATTTCACCGCGAAAAACTGTGTATAATGGAATAACAAAATTACACAGAGCGTTAAGAAAAACGGAAGGATAAATCTCAATTTCATTTCAACAATTCTTCAATTGCATTAACAACATCATTGACGGTACGGATTTTTTTGAAATTTTCCGGCGCAATTTTTTTATCGGTAAAATACTGAAGCTTAACCGCAAGATCAACAGCGTCAATACTGTCGAGTTCCAAATCGTCAAAAAGATTAGCCTCAGGATTAATCAAATCCGCGCTGATTTCAAAATCCTCAACAAGAATTTCCGTTAATTTATTCAAAATTTCTTCGTGTGTAAAAGTCTTACTCAACCTTATTACTCCTGATAAAGTCCGCAATTGTTTTTACGGAATAAAAATACTCGCTGTTTTCTTCTTTTTCGGAAGAAAGTGTTACATTATATTTTTTCTTCAAAGCCATGCCGAGTTCTAAAGCGTCGATGGAATCCAGCCCCAATCCGTCATTGAAAAGCGGCTCGTCGTCTTTAATATCGGAAGGCTTAATATCTTCAAGTTCCAGAGATTTTATTATTAATTCTTTAATTTCGTTTTCCAGAGTCATCTGCTTAATTCCTTTAATAAATTTATACCCCAAGTGGAAATTAAAGTCAATTTATACATTCTTTTATGCGGGCGGTTATATGGTTGCGTAGTTTGATATCAGTGAGTTCCGGCGGAAAATCCGATAATTTTATCTCCGGCAGAACCGTTAATTTGTAATTCACGGGTTTTGTACCGGCATCCAGCGGGGAATGGTTTTTAATAAGGAAAGGATAATCCGTTTCAATCCTCACTGGCACTATATCAACGCCCGCAGCAATCGCAATTTGTGCAGCACCTTTATGTAATTTCACATCCTCCCCGGGCAGGGTTCTTGTTCCTGTCGGGAAAATTACGATATTGTATCCGTCTTTTAGGGCTTCTGTTGCTGATTTTTCAAAGATTTCAGGCTCAACATCATTAATTATATAGAGTGATTTCACAATATTTCGCATAAAAGGATTTTTTAAAAGGCTTTTTTTTGCAAGACAAAGAGAAGGCGGCATATTCCCGATTAAAAGAATAATATCAATCAAACTCGGATGAGATGCCACAACAATTTTTCCTCTTATATCGGAGAGGTTCCCGTCGATATGCACCTTGATTTCTCCTGAACCCTCCATCACTCCGATAAAAAATTTCCACGAATCATGGATAATTTTTGCAAATTTTCTTCTGCGCACACTCCCTTTATAAAAAATCCCGAGCAAAGGAAAAAGCACACAGCCGATAAACATGGCGCCGAGCGCAAAAAAAGTCATTTCAAGTATTACAAGAACAGCCCGCAAAATTCTCATCTTCGTTTAACCATATATAAACCGCTGACAAACCGGTCGGTCTTACCTTCCAAAAATGCCTTCAAATCCTCAAAACCGTCCTGCGTCGGGAAATTTTCAGAATTTTCGCACAATAAAAATTTACCCTCTTTATGAGGAGTTGTCAAAACAGAAATACTTTTTACCCCGCCGAGGCTTTCTGTGTAGCAAAACAGAGATTCTCCGGAAATTATACT
>CALUTK010000019.1 GCA_944323675.1 Candidatus Gastranaerophilales bacterium
CGTTCACTCCTCGCCCATTTCTTGTCACCCCTCACCCGCCCTTCGGGCACCCTCTCCCTCAAGGGGAGAGGGAAGAAGAAAACCGTTCATCCGTTCAGGTTTCAACTACTTTATATTGAACCACTCACCCCTCACCATTTACTCTTCACTTAACAAAAAGCTGGATTGCTTCGCTATCGCTCGCAATGATGCGTTCACCCTCGCCCATTTTTTGTCACCCCTACCCCTCTCCCGTAGGGAGAGGGGGATTAGAGAAATGCTATAAAATCTTCACCGTATGAAATTTAAAAGCTTGAAATGTGTCGGAAAAATAAGACTCTTCCATGCCGGCTTTTAATTTGAGAGACTTCATAAATTCACGTTTATCCGGCAAATCTTCCCATACGTCCGGAAGATATACGCTTTGGAATTCTCCGTCACGGATAATAATGCCGTCCTGAGATGGCGTAATTTTGTCGAGAAGTTCTTCCTCAGTTGAAAATATAATTCGCTCAGGATACGAAAGCAAGGAAACTTCAATATCTATATATGGAAATTCTTTCCCTGTCAGAGGCTCGAATCTTGTATCCTTAAAGGCTGCAGAATGCGCGTTTTCCTGCAAATCTTTAAGCAAGGTTCTGTGCGGTACAACTGAACCTACGCAGCCGCGCAGTTCTCCCTCTATTGTAAGGGTTACAAAAACTGCTCCGGTTTCTTCAAATACTGCAGGATAGCCTATTTCTCCGAAATTTCCAATCTGAAGACCCGACATTATGCTTTTACGGCAGATATCAAGAATCATATCTCTGTAATACGTTTTTAAATAATTGTTCTTATCCCCTTCATATAAAAACCAGCTTCCGTAGCCAACAACACGAGACGAATCTCCGGTCGCGGCGGCGGAATTCGTCAAGCCGATGCGAATTAGTGAATATTTATTTTCTTTTGCAAAATCAACAAGCCCGCAAATCCCGACTGCCCCGCATGCCTGTTCCTCATCAAAATCCTTTATGTAACCCGTTTCTATCATTTGCGCTGTATATTTATCAATTTTATTTGCGTCCCGTTCAGGGTAAAAATGGCTTAAGTCAGACGAAATTACAAAGGATGTTTTTTTATCCCCCCAATAACTTTTTATAATTTCAGCAATATTTTTGTAGTTTTCGCATCCGTAAAGGACAGATATTATCTTTGCATTCGGGAAAAAGTATTTAATAAATGGAAGCTGTACTTCTATTGAATGTTCCTTTTCAAACGCTTCATTATCAATTGTAAAAATTTTCACTAAATCAGTGTTTACATCACAATTGCCAAGCGGAGTTTCAAATTCATCATAGTTACACGACACGCAGCCAAATAATCTTGCATAATGAGAAGGCGCAAAGATAAATATATTTTCACTATCAGGATTTAAATACTTAAACCCGTGTGCAGAAAGTGCTCCTGAAAAAATATACCCTGCGTGCGGCACAATAATTGCACGGGAATAATATCCGGAGTCATTTGCAACTTTTGAAAAAAAGTCGTCTATAATTTTTAGTAATTCTGTTTTATCTGCAGGATAAAATGTCCCCGCAGAGTTTGTCGTTTTGATTTTCATAAAACTATTATACCACTCTGCCTAAGTTTTCAAAATAGGATAGTAAGTCAATAAAATATCTTGTCCAAAATGTTCGATACTATCTATTCTGAAATTATCACAAAGATTTATATCGTCAGCCTCTCGATAATCAAAACAGGAGCGTCCGCTGTTGTCGCCTAAAATTTTCGGCGCCATAAAATGATATATCTTATCCGCAAATTTTAATGCGGCACCATTCAAATGTCCGCCGGCCTCTATCAGGACACTCATTATTCGCATTTCGTATAATTTATTAAATATAAATTCTAAATCAAGCTTGCCTTCCTTAATAGGGGTTTTAATAAATTCAGCTCTGCCTTGAGGCTGTGACAACGATTCATCGTAAAATACGATTACCCGTTCATTATTATATATTTTATAACCATTAATTGTTTTTAAATTTCTGTCGAGAATGATATTGCATTTATGAAGCATGGATGGATTATCCGCAATAACGGTAGCAGAAGAAGTTAATAAAGCATCATATCTGTTTCTTATTTTTTTTACCTCTTCTCTTGCAATATCCGATGTAATCCATTTAGAAGAACCGTTACAGGTCGCAATTTTGCCGTCGAGTGTTGAGGCTGTTTTTATGGCAACAAAGGTTTTATGCTCTTTCATATTTTTTATAAACACTTCATTGAGTTTTTTACAATCATCTTCCAGAATTCCTGTAACAACTTCAATTCCTGCGTTTTTGAGTTTTCTAAACCCGTTGCCCGCGACAATGGGATTAACATCCGTCATCCCTGCTACAACTTTTTTTATTCCACGCTCAATAATCAAATCAACGCACGGCGGGGTTTTCCCAAAATGTGAACAAGGTTCAAGGTTAACAACAAGAGTTCCTCCTCTTGCTTCGTCATTATGAAGTTTCAATAAGGCATCGCGTTCAGCGTGATTTTCGCCATACTTTTTGTGATAGCCCTCAGAAATAATGTTCCCGTCTTTATCGTAAATAACACATCCTACAAGAGGATTTGGCGCAACATTGCCTTCCCCGAGTTTTGCAAGTTCTATACATCGTTTCATTGATTTTTCATAGTTCATAGTTGTATTTTATTATAAAAAATGCTATTTTAGTAGAGTAGTGTTATATTCAATTAATTAAGGAGAGAAGAGAATGGTAGATTTAAAATACATTGGACACAGTGCTTTTGAATTCAAATCAAAAGATAAAGCAATTCTTGTAGACCCGCTTGTGTCTATTAACCCTAAATACGATTACCACGAAGCTAATATCGTTGATATCTTTGTTACCCACGCACATGCAGACCATCTGGGAGAAGCTGTTGAGATTGCAAAAGAGAAAAAAGCGACAATTACTGCAGTTCCTGAAATAACAAATCACATAGCTGAAAAGAAACTCAAGACCCGTCCGATTAACCTCGGAAGCTGGCTGAATTACGAATGGGGCCGCGCAATATTTTTACCTGCACACCATTCAAGTTCATTTGCTGACGGGGCTTACGGCGGAGTTGCAGCAAGCATTCTTTTTGATATAGATGGTGTTAGAATTTTCCATGCCGGAGATACATGCCTTAATTCTGAATTCAAAACATATAAGGAATTATACAGACCAAACATAGCACTTCTTCCTATAGGCGGAACTTATACTATGGATGTTGAACATGCTGTTGTAGCCGCTGACTGGTTAGGTGCAAAGACCGTTATACCTATGCACTACAACACCTTCCCTGAAATTCAGGCTGATTTGAAGAGATTCCTCCAGCTTATGCAGGTTAATAACACCCAGTGCTGCATTTTGAATCCTGAAGAAATTAAATAACTTCAATATTCATTTAAATATTTTTAAAATATTACCACCTTTATCATTGTGAAGAAAGATATTTGGTGGTAATATTTTTTCTGACAGTAAAGCAAATATTTACGGCAGACTGCCGGAAGGGGATTTTATGGATATCTTATTTATCATAGACCGAATTGAACTCAAATATTTTGAATTTAATAATCTTGTAACTAATTTCTGGCTTATAAGAGAATTCTTAAACGAAAATAAAAATGTTTATATAACAACGATTGATAAACTTCTCTTAAAAGGCAATAAAGCATATACTCACTGTTACGAAAGTTATCAGAAAAACGGGAATATTTTTTATGATAAAAATGATATCCTTAAAGAAATCAATGACTTTCAGCTTGTCATGTTCCGCCAAGATCCGCCTGTTGATTTGGATTACATAAATTCAACCTACATATTTGATTTTGTGGACAGAAAGAAAACTTTCGTCATGAATGAACCGCGCGCAATAAGAGATTTTAACGAAAAACTGCACACAGTAGAATTTTTAGATTTAATGCCTACCAATATAGTAACTTCTTCAAAATCAGATATTATGGAATTTTTAAACGAGCACGGAGAAATTATCCTTAAACCTTTGAACAGATGCTTTGGCGCTGGCGTTATGTATCTTAAAAAAGGCGATAAAAATACAGCCGTCATAATTAATTCAATGACAAATAACAGTTCAACACTTTTAATGGTTCAAAAATATATCCCGAAAGCCGTATATGGGGATAAGAGAGTTCTAATACTCGGAGATAAGGTGCTTGATTATGCGGTACAAAAACTACCTTCTAATGACGATTTCAAATTCAATGACCACTGTGATTCAAATATTATAAAAGCAGAACTTTCAACCGTTGAAAAAGCGGCGTTTTCAATGGTTGCGGAAAGATTAAATGATATGGGGCTTTATATGGCAGGGTTAGACGTTATCGACGGCAAAATCATCGAAATCAATGTTACAAGTCCGTGTTACTTCATAAAAGAAATAAATGCCCACTTTGGCTGCGAACTTGAAAAAGAAATAACGTCATATATCTTTGCAAAACTAAATGCCCGAAATCTAGAGAGCTTCCTTTACGTCAGCCAGTAAATGCCAGTTCTCCTGACTAATATGAATCTTACTTTTTTTAAGCGCCAGCATAATATCATTATGGTTAGGGATAGAAGCTTTTATAGCGGCGTCGTAGAGCGCATTCCAGTATTTAATCCGTTCGGTCTGCGTTTTTACAGGATCTTTATATAAAATTTGCGAAATTTTATGATAATATCTCCGCGCAATCCTGTTTTCAGCAAGTTCTCTTATGCCGTTAAGAGGTTTTATACCGCCGTAATCTATTACACGGCCTTCAACTTCGTTATTTTTATTAAGAATTAAATCATCATGGAAAAGCCCGTACTTATAAAGGTTAATCTTTTTCGTTATCGGCGGAAGGGCTTTGTCAGAAAATTCCGATAACCCTACATTATTCAAAGTGTTCAAATAATATATATCTATATAATTTGATTTTGTCATAGGATGTCCGGCAGAACGTTTGATAAATTGGGTGAGATTACTTTCTGGATTTACACCGTTGTATTTAATCTCGTCAAACATTGTCTTTTCAATCAAATCTAAAAATTTTTGTTCTTCGTTTTTAATCTTCATTTTGCTGTAAATGTCAAGGAGAGATTTTTTATAAACTTCTTTTTTATCTGGCGGAACAACTTTCACAGAGGCGTGGTCAAGTATATTTGTCACCACGCTCAGATAATTTTTAGGTTTAATGTTCTGAAAATATTCTTTCATAAGCGATAGAAGAACCTTTACCTGAGCCATGGAGCTTTCAGCTGATTTAAAACTCAAGAGGACTTTCGGATGAATAATATCATTGTCTGCTTCATCTGTAAAACGAAGTTTAAATGCGTTTTTATATTTTCCCTGATCCAGATATGTAAGCTGAACTTTTTGATTTTCTTTCAATATGCCTGCGGAATGAAGTTTTTTTTCAATAACCTTGCCAGCTTCATCAGAAATTGAAGCCAGAACCTCTTTATCAGGAGTAAATCTCTTGCGCATTTCAGTAATAATACGAGGAATTCTGTCAGGCTGGATATTTATCTTTGCAATCTTTGGCAGGAAAGCATTTATAAGGTTATTAAGGTTCATTTTTTTTGCATTGTCAACCTTAATCTCTTCAATTTTAGCAAGAATTTTATTTGCCTCGTTTAAAGCCTCTTTCACCTGTGCAATTTTTGCAGCGTTTTCAGCCTTTGAATTTGTCCTAAAGAGGCAGAATAAATCCTTTGGCAAGTTTCCTACACTGCCTTTTTCTCTTACTGAAATCTCACTCAGCTTTTCAAGGTAATCCGGATTTATAGTAATCCTTTTTGACATTATACTTGTCAAACCCTGAAAAGACTGTGCGTTTTTATATTGATTGTTATTGGAGTAACTTATTTGCACACAGATTAACCTTATTTTCATCAGAAATAAAAAAGCTCAAGATAAAAAGTTGCACAAATGGTGGTATTATATTAAAAATTATTAAGCAAAAAATAATTGCATCAAGATAAGTGAGAACGACATTGCTCACTGCAAAGTATTATACTTCCACTCCTCACACTTCACTCATAACATTTGTAATTTGCAGTGTGCGTGCGTCTTAGCGTGAGGTATTATTATACATAAATGCCGGAATTCAAGATTTTTTCAGCACATTAACCATTTTTAGCACATTCAGCCAGAATAAGTCTCTGGACGGCACAGGCATTCTGTTTTGATGAGAAGTTATATGCTCAACCAGACTGTTCATATAAACTTCCAAATTTGTATAATCTTTTTGCCTGCGGTTAAACTGGTTTCCGTCTTTAGGATTACGTGGATTCAGCCCGTGTGAAATTTCCCAGCTGTCCGGAATACCGTCTCCATCTGAATCTTTTAACGCTTTTGCCTTTGAATAAGGTTTGTAGCCGCCGACATCAGCCGGAGAATCAATTATACCGTTTTTACTGCCTCTGGAACCCTGATCCGGAAATCTGTTCGTTGTTATATTTAAGACCAGACGTATATCAACATTGTCCTTTTTCTTTGAGGCACCTGCATATCTTAAAACATTTATAAAAGCTCTGTTTGCCGTATGCAAAGTGACAGGTGCATGGAAAAATTGTCTCCAGGATAAATTCGGGTGCTTGCCTTCTTTAATATATTGCTGGTTAGGATAGACGCCCATCCAGTTATCATTTGTATTTAACGGATTGTTATATACAAAGTTTCCATAAAGATACAAATTAGGATTGGCAGAGCCGTCTGCGACTTTAGTATTATCCGGATATATTCTTATAATCTGGCTTTTTGTCGGAAGGATTGATGCCGGTCCGCTTTTATAGTAATTGTTTACAAGATTAAATCTGCCGCGCAGTATTCCTTCCGAGGAATTATCATCCCAGTTAACAATTACGTTATTTCTGAAATCAACAAGCTGTGAAAATGAACTGCTTGTTAAACTCATGTTTTCAAAATAAGGGTTTTGACGTGCATTGCTGACAAAAAGATTGTGGTGGAAGGAAGAAGATAACCCGCCGAGTTTTGCGCCTGCGCCGTTATACCCTTCTCCCGTAACATTCAGAGCTTCGCTGATTATACACCACTGCATAGTCAAAAGAGCATTATTTTGAATATTTATATTTTGCATTGTAGACCAGCTTATTGAGCAATGATCAATCATAATTCTTTGCCTGTTCTGAACAACCAGTGCGGAATTCTGGCTTGCTTCACCAAGTCTTAGCCGCAAAAATCTTATAATTACGTTATCTGCATTAACTATCAGCGGATAATTTTTTATACAGATACCTGTACCGGGAGAAGTCTGGCCGGCTATTGTTATATTATTGTGCTTAATTTCCAGAGGCGCATTCAAAGAAATTACCCCTGAAACATCAAAGACAACAGTTCTGCGGCCGGGCTGGGAGACTGCATAACGGAGAGTACCCGGAAAATTTCCATCTTTCAGGGTAGTTACATGATAAACTTTACCGCCTCTGCCGCCTTGTATAAATGCACCGAAACCTTCTGCACCAGGAAATGCAAAATAAGTTTTAGGAACCAGTATCATCATCCATATTACAAAAATAAATACTGCTAAAACTCCAATTCCAAATAATATAAGTAACGCGAGATTTCTTTTAGAAATTTTATGCTTCATACTTCCCCCAAAATAATTCCTAACCAATTGTATAAATATATATCCGAACTGGCAAAATATTTACATTAATACATAATTATCTTTTTTATTTCATATATAATATTAATATAAACTGTTCGAAAAAATTTCACAATAAGGGATGTGTGCAAAATTTTTGAGTGGCTTATGAAAATGGGAGCCGGCCAAAGCGGCGTTACCGGATTAAAACGAGGGGATTTGTTATGAACGTGAAAAAATATACAGCATTTATCCTGACAGCGCTTATGCTTATGAATACAACTCTGCCACTTACTTTTGCGGCTGAAGATATATCACCTGCCCAAAAACCTGCACAAAAATTGAACCTTGCCCTTAAACAGCGGGCTATCCCTGACTCTGTTGAAAAAGAAATGAAAGAGTGCATAAAAAAAATTTACGGGGCTGATAAAGTTGATGATATTTATTCGCACATCTATATGCTTGCGCAAAAAGCAAAAGCTGAACGTCCTGATTATCTTTTAAAAGACGATCTTGAAAGACCTTCTGACTGGTACAAAGATGAAATTATTTATATGTTTTACGCTGATCAATTCGGCGTAAAATCGACAATACGCCCTAATACATTTAAAGATACTATAGGAATGTTAGATTACCTGAAAGATTTAGGAGTGACGACAATATATATCCTTCCGTTTGCGGATTCCCCGATGGGTGATGCAGGGTTTGATATAAGAAATCCACGTAATGTAAGAACAGATTTAGGCGGGCTTGAAGAATTTAAACAGTTTATTACCGCGGTCAGAGAAAAAGGGTTTAAAATTAAGGCAGATTTGGTGCTTAATCATTTCTCCGACCAGCATGAATGGTTTAAACAGGCTCTCAAAGGCGATTTAGATAAGCTTCATTACTTTGTTGTAAAAGAAGAAATGCCGCAATTTACCAAATACAAAGATGACAAACTCGGATGGGTTGTTGAATATAAAGAATCTGACGGAAGCATTTCAAAACGTAGATTAATATTTCCTGACCAAACCGAACATAATTACAGAAAAGTTACAATCAACAATAAAAACTACTATCTGTATCACACGTTTTATCCGTTCCAGCTTGATATAAACTGGGAAAACCCTGAAGTTCTTTACTATAACCTTGAAACAATTACATTCTGGGCAAACTTAGGAGTGGATATTTTCAGAATGGATGCAATCCCGTATCTGATGAAAGAAAACGGCACTAATGCTGAAAATCTTCCAAGAACACATGAGACAATAAAACTTCTTAGCCTTTTTCTTCAGTCAATAGCACCTCGCTCAGTAATTCAGGCAGAAGCCTGCCAGCTTCCGAACAAAATTTTACCGTATTTTGGCAGGGAAAGAACTTTCTCTGAAACTATCAATAACCAAGATAAAGAACTCACCAGAACCGATGAAGTGCAGATTGCATACCATTTTCCGTATATGCCTGCAATCTGGGCATCTTTGATTACTGCGGACAACAGGTATTTCTGGAAAGCGCATAAACAAACTCCGGAAATTCCATCCACTGCATCGTGGGCTATATTTTTGCGGGTTCACGACGAACTAACACTTGAAATGGTTAATAAAAAGACTCGGGAACTTATCTACGAAGACTTGGAGCCAAAAGGCGCCGAATTCAGAAAAGGATTCGGGGTTAGCGGAAGAATGGCAAACTTCTTAGATAACAACCCTGACAGAATTGCAATGGCATTTTCTATACTGATGTCGCTTCCGGGGATTCCGATAATCTATTACGGCGATGAAATAGCAAGCCAGAATAATTTTTATAACGCAAGACGATTTGCAAGACTCAGAGAAATGAGAGAGAAAAATAAAAATTCTAAAAACGGAACAGAACTGCTTTCATATTTTGACAGCCGTGACATAAATAGAGGCGCAATAAGAGCGAAAAACTTCTACAATGCGCAGGAAAACAGTAAAGTTTATAAAAGGGTCAAACAGCTTATAAAAGTCAGAAAAGAAAACCCTGTGATTTCCCGTGGAACATTCACGCAGGTAAAGACAAAATCACCTGAAATCTTTGCATATACAAGAACTTACAAAGATGAAAAAATTATCATAATCAACAACCTTTCGAATGACAAAATTCAGGCAGAAATCGAATTACCGACGGATACAATCTGGACGGGCGATAAAGATGTCATGCTCCGTGACCTTTTGAATAATCGAAAACTTAAAGTATCCATTTCAACTACAAACAAAAAGATGACACTTTTATTAAGGCCGTTTGACACAGCCTGGCTCAAGATGGAGAATAATTAAATATATATAGCTTAAAATAATAAACTGTAATCTTGATATTCAGATAAAACTCTTAAAATATAGATTTTATCATCAGCAACACAGTAGACAATGCTATATCCCCATTTAATGGTGAAGAACAGCACGTCCTCATCAGTGTATTCTGGTCTTTTCTTACCCATTTTAGGATATTGCGACAAATAAATAAAAATTTTCTTTAAAGTTTTTGCAAACTCATAAGCAGCTTGTTTGTTATCTGTTTCAATGTAAGCGACAATTCCGTTAATATCAGTCTGAGCTTGTTCGGTTGTTATGACAGTCAAATTATTCATATTTTGCTATTAAATCATCCATAAAATTTAAACCGTCATGAATTCTACCGGCAGCAACATCATTAAGTCCCTTTTTTATCTCAGCATTAATGCTGGCTTTACGATTTTTAGCCATAGAGGTTTGTAAAATCAATATACTAATATTTGCGTTAATGGCTTCACTTAGCGATTTATATATTCCGGCTGAAATCTGGTTTTGTAAAAAATTTTTAACATCCGGAGATAACGAAATATTATCCATTTTTAACTCCTTTTTAATGGCTTTATAGAATTATTATACAGCATTTTGAAAAAGATATCAACTCTGACAGCCTCACATTTAAGCAGGTTTGTTTATAAAACTGCCAAAAATCATTTCGACGTCAAGGCTCCGCTCTCAGCTCGTTCGCGTTCGACCCCTGACCTGACTTCGTCAGGTGGTTCGCCACCAGATTAGATATTTTTGACAATTATAAAAATGGCCTTGGCGGGAGTCGAACCCGCGACCACCGGTTTAGGAAACCGTCGCTCTATCCTACTGAGCTACAAAGCCATTTTTATATTTTATTTTTACTTGCTGACGAAACCCTTAATTTGGATTTTCTCGTCTGCAAAATTCTTAAAGTACCAATAATATCTTACCGGCACCAATCGATTGTATGTACAACCGGCTGTCAACCTCTCTTATCTTATCACCAGGCGAGATATTAGTCAAACTGAATTTAATCTTCTACCTCTGCTATCAGTAATGTTTCTAAGAAATATGATTCTTCCGGTTTTCTTATTTTAAATTTGTAACCCAGATTCCAACTCTCTATCATTGGTTTTATGTGAAGATAGTCATCTAAATTATGATAAATACTGATAAGCAGTGCAGGTTTCTGAGTCTTAATTGTCTGTTCTGCTCCTCTCAGAAAATATTGTTCAAAACCTTCTATATCTACTTTTATTAACCCGACTTCAATATTGTTTTTTGAGACATAATCATCTAAAGTAGTTGCCTCAATTACTGAAGTTGCAATGGTTTCAGTTGATGGACGTCGGGCTACTGTAACCCCAGAACCAGCACCATTAAGACTCAACGTTTCTGAGACTTTATCTCCCAATGCACAGTTTACAGGTACAACATTAGTCAGATTATTTAACTCTATTGTCTTTTTCATTAATTCAAAATTCTCTTTTGATGGCTCAAATGAATATACCTTTTTATCCGTATAATCAGAAAATACAAGAGCTGAATCACCGATAAAACCGCCCACATCTATTATATCTTTCTGTCTTATTTTATTCAGAGATTCCAGTTCATTTATTGAATGCTTATAATAAAAAACACTCGGTTCAAAATGTTTGAGAGGAAGCTTATAATCCTTATACGAATATTCTTCATCATTTAAATTTTTTATATCTGGATAATATTTTTTATTAAACTTTCTAAATGAAAGAATCTGCATTCTTAGATTTTTTAAAAAATCATTTGCCGAATTTTTATCTTGAATTCTAAATAAACCAAGAGTCAAATTTACATTTTCAACACTTTTTTCATCCATATTTTTAATCAAGGCAGCATAATCTGCTTCCAAATTTACATTTTTATGAACTCCCCAAAATCCAGATAAAGAATTTATAGAATTTACAAATGATTTTTTAATTATTTTCGGGAACAATGGATTAAAATATTTTCCATTACCAAGGTAAATTTTAATTCCAAAGACAGTAAAAATTTTCCAGCAAGCTTCGTTTCGCATACTAAACACATACTCTAATGGTCTCATCTTCTACTCCTAATCAACTTTGAATACTAAATGCGCCCGACGGGAGTCAAACCCGTGACCTTCGGCTTCGGAGACCGACACTCTATTCAACTGAGCTACGGGCGCACATGTTGTGTTTATAATATCACAAAAAAGGCGGTTTTTAAAACCGCCTCTCTTTTACTTATTTCATATAATCAGCCGCATTTATTGCTTTTCGTTCCTGCGCGTTTTCAACCTCAAAGAACGGAAGCGGTTTAATTGCAAGCATGCCCGCTATTAATGAACCAGGGAAGATTTCAACTGCATTGTTGAGATCCAAAACTGCAGAATTGTAAAATCTTCTTGCTGCTGCAATATGTTCTTCTTGCTCATTGTAGGTTTGCATTGCTGTTATCATTGTCTGATCAGATTTCAATTGCGGATAATTTTCAACAGATACTAATAATTGTCCCATCTTTCCGCTGATTACATTATCAAGCTGCAATTTCTGCTCTGCATTATTTAAATCCGCCGGTAATTTTGCTGCCTGCGCTCTTAATTTGGTAATTTCTTCCAGTAACCCTCTTTCATGTTCCATAAATTTGTTTGCAATAAACAGTACATTCGGAATCAAATCATAACGCTTTTTCAATTGAACATCAATACCAGAAAACGCTTCTTTGGCTTTGTTTTTCTTTTTGATAAGCGACACATAGAATGAATATGCCACAATTATCGCAAGAACAATAATTACCAGTACAACCAATGATAATAAATCACTGAAATTAATAAAAACTTTTTCCATTAAAACCTCGTTTCTATTTTCCTGCCACTATAACGGTAAAATCAGTTTCACCACAATAATAGTTTACAGGTTCATATACAAATTGATAACCTGCAATTGAAGGAGTTTTCTTCTTTAACCAGTTATAATATTCATTAGTAACTTTGCTTGAATGCGCGATAAATTGAGTGTGGGTTTTAGCTAAATTTCCGGTACATTTAACGTTTATTCCGGCTGCCGTTAGTTCATTTTTAATAGTTTCAGCCTCGTCTGCATATGAGAGAGAATACATAACACCTGCAGACATAACCATGTTTTCATCCGGCTGAATTTTTTCTCTATAGATAAGTCTGTTTACAACTTCCTGCGATTTTTCAGGATCCAAAATCCAGTAGCTTATAACACCTTTTTTATTAGGTTCACCAGGAAGGGTTGCTATTTCAATTTTATCCATATCTATATGCTTTGTAAGTGCTGCATACTGAGAAAGCTCATATAAAGACATATTTGTTTTTACGTATTTTTTAGTTACGTCAATAATATCCGGAATTTTAGTAATCGTTTCAGGTTTTTGGAGTTCATGCAGCAAACCTCTGAGGAACCATTGCTGGCGGTGGGTTCTTCCGATATCGCCAAACGCGTCATGACGAAACCTCAAATAGCCTACAGCTTCCGTAGGGCTTAACCTGTGTTCTCCTTTTGAAAGGTCTATATGAAGCTTGCCGGAATAATCATGATAATGCATTGGTTTTTCAACATATACATCAACTCCGCCAAGAGCTTCTACAATAGCCTTAACAGCGTTATCATGCACCATAATGTATCTATCAATATGAACTCCCAATGTATCTTCAATAGTTCTTATAGTCATACCGACACCGCCAATTGCATGAGCCGCATTTATCTTTTGAATCCCGTTATTATCAGGCAGATAAACTTTGCTGTCACGCGGAATTGAAATAGCATTGACAGATTTCGATCTGGGATCAATATTTAAAAGAATAATTGTATCAGTTCTTGTCCCCGTCCAGAGATCATTATCATTCTGGCTTGCGTCAACTCCGAGCAGCAAAATATTCTGGTGTCTCGGACCGAAAGGAAGAGAAAAATCTGCCTTTTCTTTTATATCATTATCCTTATTTACATCATTCAACAATTTTGCAATAAAAGAATTTTCTCCGAATTTATTTTTAATAAAATCACTGTTCCCTGAACAAAAAAGAATAGCAGCAATTACGCAGATAAAAATTATAAACATTATAATAATCGCACGAATAAATGTTTCCTGTTCTTCCTGCTGTTGTTTTAATTTATTCAAATAATCATTTCTTCTTGTATTCTCATCAGGTATATATTCCTGTATACGGTCTTCGTTCGGGTTAATTGTCATATTTAAAATTTCCTCTGTAATCTTCTTATTAAAATATTTTATTATAAATATCCGACATAGCCATACAGTAGATTATGTATTTTAGCCTAAAACACTCTTATTAAAAATAGTGTAACGAGTGAAAAATAGACAGCCAGACCGACAACGTCAATCGTTGTTGCGATAACAGGACCTGATGCAACCGCCGGATCAACATTAATAGCCTTGAGCGCAAAAGGCGTAAAAGTACCTATAATAGTGGCCATAGTCATATTAATAGTCATAGCTGCACCAACAACAACTCCGAGTAACACACTATGCTGCCAGCCCCAGGTTGCAAAAGTAACAAGAACACCGAAAAGTGCACCAATTAAAAATCCTATTAAAGCTTCCCTCAAAATATGGTGAAACGCAGAACTTAACGTGACCTGACCTGTCGAAAGCCCGCGCACCATAAGAGTAATACTCTGGGTTCCGATATTACCGCCCAGTCCTGCAAGAAGCGGCATAAAAATCGCAATAATAGGGAGTGCAGTCAGAGTATGCTGATAAAAATGCGCAACATTAACCGCAACAAATTCCCCGAGCAGTGTTATAAAAAGCCACGGTGTTCTTGCTCTGATTGCATTAAAAATGTTACCTGTCAGAATTTCATCTTCATCAACAACTTCTGTTGAAATACCGGATGACTGATAAATTTCTTCTGTAGTTTCTTCTTCAAAAAGGTCGTGAACATCATCCCACGTAATCATCCCTTTTAACCTGTTATACAAATCCACAACCGGCAGCGCATTATATTGATACTTCATAAATTCATCAATAATGTAATCGCTGTAATCATCAACGTGAAGTTTTACAATATCCGAAATCATTATATCTTCTATTTTTTGATTTATAGGAGATGTCAAAAGTTTTCTTAAGGATACAACTCCTAGAAGGTGGTTTTGTTTATCAGTCACATAAACATAATAAAGCTCCATGTTGTCCTGCTCTGCCTTAATCCTGATATAATTCAAAACATCTTGAACACTCATATCAGAATTAACCGTCAGAACAACAGGGTTCATAATACCGCCTGCAGTATCTTCGTTATATGTTAAAAGTTCTCTGACTTCTTCCGAAAATTTATGCGGAAGTTTATCAAGATAAGTTTCGCTCTCATCATCTTCCATATCGCCAAGGACATCGGCAGCAGCATCGTGCGGCAACTGCGTAAGGATTTTTGAGGCGAGTTCTTCATCTATATCGCTCAAAAGTTCTACCTGAGTTTGAGCTGGCAGATATTCCATCAAATCCGCAGCTTTATCAACATCAAGAAGAGTAAAACATTTAAGCCTTTCTTCCGGTTTTAATTCCTGAAAAATATCCGCCAGATCCGCAACGTGATACCCGTTCAACTCTTCTTTGAGCTGATCGGCTGTTTCATCATCCATAATTTCGCGGATTCTTTCAATTATATTTTCCAGATTAATCATAATCATATTATATTACAAATAAAAATTTCGGTTTCTTAATTGCAAAAATTTTCTATAGCAATAAATTATTATTCCCTTCGTGCATAGGGATTTATATCGCAGTTTACACCAGATGAACAAAAGTGTCATGCTGAATTTATTTCAGCATCTCTATGCTGTTAGACCCTGAAACAAGTTCATAGCCTGCCCTGAATTTATTTCAGGGGTGACATTTCTGAGTTTTTTAGTGTAAACTGCGATATAAGGCCCTATTATTATTCCCTTCGCACATGAATATTTAATCTCTCTCTTGTTTATGGTAACATTTAACCACAGGAGAGAAAAAGATTATGATAAAAGATTATTTTTTAAATCAGATAGAAACAGCAGTTGAAAAAGCGATTAGTGATAATAAACTCGGCGGAATGACAGAGTACAAAAGAGGAACACTCTTGACAGAACGCCCTAAAAATGCAGATTTTGGCGATTTTGCAATTAATGTATCATCTCTTGCAAGATTTGCTAAAATGGCGCCGCCTGTGATTGCTAGTACTATCCTTGAATATGTTGATAAAGACGATAACGATTACTCTGTTGTTGCAGGATTTATTAATTTTAAAACAGGGAAAAAATTACTTGTAAATTCAATAAAAGAAATCTTTGAAAAGGATAAAAATTACGGGAAACCTGAAAACGTCAAAACCGAAAAAATTATACTTGAATACGTTTCTGCAAATCCGACAGGCCCTTTCCATATAGGTCACGGACGCTGGGCAGCTATGGGATCAGTCCTTGCCAACCTTTTAAAATTTTACGGTCATGAAGTTTATCAGGAATTCTACATTAATGACGCGGGTTCTCAGATTACAAAACTCGGTAACTCTCTTGCAATCCGTGTCCGCCAGCAGTTAGGCGAAGATATTGATTTTCCGGAAGATGAAATTGAAAGAAAAAATTACTACCCGGGAGATTACTTAATTCCGACAGCCGAAAAATTTATCAATGATATTCCTACATGTCATCCTGAACTTGTTTCAGGATCTCAACTAACACTTGAAGATGCTAAAAAAATTGATGTCAAAATATTCTCAGACTTTGCAAAAGCTGAAATGGAACGTCTCCAAAGAGAGTTGCTTGAAAGCTTCCGTGTTCATTTTGACAACTTCTATTCTGAATTAACACTCCATAAATCCGGCAAAGTTGATGAATGCGTAAATAAGCTTAAAGACAGCGGGAAAATTTATAAAAAAGACGGAGCCGACTGGTTTAAATCATCAGATTACGGAGATGATCAGGACAGGGTAATCAAAAAAGCCGACGGCTCAAACACCTATCTCACGGCAGATATCGCATACCACATTGATAAACTAGAACGCGGCTTTGACAGAATGATAAACATCTGGGGCGCTGACCACCACGGTTATGTAGCAAGGGTAAAAGCATCAATTGAGGCGCTCGGATATGACCCTAATAAACTTGAAATTCTCTTAGGACAGCTTGTTAACCTTGTGATTAACGGGAACGAAGTCCGTATGGGCAAGCGTAAAAATATGGTAACCCTTGACGATTTGATTGAAGAAGTCGGAGTTGATGCAACCCGCTTCTGGATGTCAATGAGAAATATTGATACAACTCTTGATTTTGATATTGAACTTGCAAAAACAAACAGCGACGAAAACCCTGTATTCTACGTTCAATATGCGCACGCAAGAGCCTGCTCAATTTTAAGAAACGCTGTTGAAGAAAAATTAAATACAGAAACAGGAGAAAAAACTCCTGCTCCGTTAACAAAAGCAGAACTTGACGAAATCGTGAACAATTATTCTGCAAAAACTATTTTACCGACACTTGATACTGCTAAAAAGTTAATTCTCAAACTTGAAGAATACAAGTCTATGATAAAAACTTCGGCAGAAACAAGACAGGTTTACACAATCTGCAGATATGTCCAGGAACTTGCTGCGGAATTTCATTCCTTCTACAACGCAAACCGCGTAATCTCTGATGATAAAGAAATGATGAAAGCCCGTTTAGCACTCGTTGTAGCGGTTAAGAAAGTTTTGAATAACGCACTTGATATTCTTGCAGTCACCGCACCTGAGAGAATGTAAACAAATAAAAATGATTCTTAAAAAAAATTCCGTCTTTTAAAACGGAATTTTTTTAATAAACCAAAATTTACTAAACATTATAAAACAGGCACGTCAACAGGTTCAACCAGAATAACATTTAATACATCATTTGCGAATATATTTACATCAGCGCCTTTTCTGATTAAATCTGCAATACTGTCGACAACAAAATAAACACCTCCGCCAATCGCGCCGCCCACAGCACTTAATGGAACAGTTACGTATTTTGCAGCCCCGTCATTCACAATATCGTTGCCCCACTCGGTCGCATTCTTTGTAATTTCAACGGTTTTATCCCAGTTTAATTTTACGGCATCCCCCCAGCCTTTAGTGGTTGTTATCCCGCCATCATATGTAAGATCAGTTCGCCCTACAATATTTAAAGAAAGAGGTAGCTGCCTGCCGGTAGGGGTTACAACGTGATCAAAATCCAGATACAAAATGGCACCTTTCGACATCCTTTTAGCAGGAACAACTTCTCTAACGCTTCCCCTTACAAGAGAACCTGACGGAAGTATAACATCAGAATCAGCAGTTTGATCAGTTTTCAGGATTGCCGAAAAATCTTTTCCTTCAGAATTAATTGTACTTACAGAATTTAACATTTGCAGCTGGAATTTTGTCCCGGCCGGAATTCTTTTTGTTTTTGCTTTTGCATTAAAAGGAGCAGCAAATGCACACTGCGTAAATACTAAAATTGATAAAATTATAGCGAATATTTTTAATTTCATGTTTAAGCCCTCCATGGTGTTACTATTATTCTAAATAAATATAAAATAAATGCAATAACCTTGCCATATATTAAGAAAATTGATATGATTTTTTTATGGCAAACTTGGATAAAATTCAGGAATTACAGGAAATTTTGCAAAACGACAGCGAGAATTTTCAAGCGCGGCGGGAACTTGCCGTCCTTTTGCTTGATAACGGCTTTACAAAAGAAGCGCTGCAGCATTTTATGTGGCTTACGAAATATTTTCCTGACGATGCAAAACTCTTTTATAATATAGGAATTACATACGAAAAATTAAAGAAATACGATAAAGCTAAAGAAGCTTATGTAAAATCAACGGAACTTGCACCTGAAGATACTGACGCTTTTTATAATCTCGGGCTTGTTTATACGGAACTAAAAGACTATGATGAAGGAATCAAGTGTTTTGAAAAAGTTCTGGAAAAAGATACAAACGATTCAAATTCTTTTTTTAATTTAGGTATATGCTACCTGAAAAAGGGTGACAATTTCAACGCGATGATGAATTTTCAAAGCACAATAGATTTAAATCCAGAGGATTTATATGCACATTTTTATCTGGGGAATATCCTAAAAGATATGGACGACTCCCCTGCCGCGGCAGAAGAATTTAAAAAAGTTATTGAAATTTCGCCAGATTACAGCTGGGCATATTATAACCTTGCGGTCATTGATTTTGAAAACGGGCAGTATGAAGATGCCGTATTAAAGCTTGAACAAGCCCTTAAATATAACCCGAAAGATTTGGAAGCCTACATAAATTATATAAAAATAATGGCAAAGCAGGGAGAATATGAAGGCGCCAGAGAAGTGTCCGAACGTGCAATTTCAGAATTTCCGGATACGGGAGACCTTTATTATCTAGAAGCGCAGATTGACAAAAAACTCGGGAATCTTGATGACTGCCGGAAGGAATTAAATCTTGCCATGCAGTATGCTGATAAGCTCTCAGTTTCCCAGAAACAAATTCTTGATGAACTTGAAGAAATTTCAGATGCCACCTGATAAAGTTTTCTCAACCACCTTATCTGATAAAGAATTAAAAATTTTTTCAGAAAATGATTTATTTTTTCGCGAATAATTTATCAAACTCACTACGCGAACTTGATTTAACCATTTCAAATAGCTTATAGTTAGACAACTGCGAATAGATGCTTTTTTCTATATCTTTATTTTCGGCTTCTAACAGACGATTCTTCATCTCTATATAAAATTTGTCTTTTAATTCTTCAGGGCATAAATTATACGCCTCTATATATAAATTGTATTTATACTGGAATAACGCATACTTGTAGCTATCATACTTTCCTGAATTAATGATATCCATTTCTGTCATGTCCATTATTTTGAATGCATCAAATACCTGACGGGTTAATGCAGTTGATACAGAACCTGTGTCATGCAGTCTATATCTGTAATAGACATCATCCGTTAATAAAATACTCTCCGCCGACATCGCTATTTTTACCCAGCAATAGTTGTCTTCATATTTTTTTACATCCGGAAACTTTATACCGTTATCAAATAATAATCCGCTTCTGTAAATTTTATTACATACGCTCAGATTTCTGGTAAACGGACGTATGCAGTCATCAAATGTGTGAATAGTCTGCACTGATGAATGATTTTTCCAGTCGCACAACTCAAAAAACCTGCCTTCCAGCAAATCGCTCAAACGCGGATTATAAAAACAAGCATTAAACATAAATATATCAATATCTCTGCCTGCATCTGTTAAAGCTTTTACAAAAACATCATATAAATCAAGTAGTATCCAATCATCTGAATCTACAAAAGATATATAATCTCCAGAAGCCTCACTAAGACCTCTGTTTCTTGCGGCACTAACTCCGCTGTTTTTCTGTTTAAAAACCTTGAATCGTGAATCCTTTTCGCTAAACCACTTTAATATACCGGCACTACCGTCGGTAGAACCATCATCCACACATATAATTTCTAAATTTTCATATGTCTGATATCTGACACTATTAAGACATTTCTCTAAATACTTCCAGCTGTTATATACAGGAATTATTACCGATATCAACGGTTTAACCATAATTCATCACCATCGTATACCTTTTACTAAATTCATCATAACTTAATTCTAATATAGCTTTATAGATTTCTAAATTTTGCCTGTCAATGCCTGACATTGCTATTCCTTTGTAATAGTCATAATCTAACTGCATCGGAGATTCTTTTATCTTATTATAGAAAGATTCCCGTAAATCTTCACGTAAGAGACCTAAAGTGCGTATTTGATCTCTTGCAGAAATACGGTCTAACGTATGCTTATATTTGTCCCAATAACCTGAATCTATAAAAGCTTTATCTCTTCTTTCGCATGCTTTGAATACATCAAAATGTTTTTCATCCATAAGCTGCATTATTGAACCTTCACGGTACAAATAATAGTAATATAAAGGTTCAGGCAAATATGCAATCCGCTTTGCTTTTACATAAACATCAGCTTCAAATGGAACATCTTCCAAAATCATATCTTCATAAAACGGGATGTGCTTTATTAAATCTGTTCTATATAACTTTGACCACGCTGTCTCTATAATATTCGGAAACATATCCGGTTCAAGAGTTTCAATTGAAAATACTTTGTCTGAATAATTTTCTTTGAGGAATGAGGATGATACAAGATTTTTAATATTATTTTTTAAATCCTCAGTAATACATTCATACAAAACAACATCTGCTTCGTGCTTTTCTGCATAATTAAAAAGCCTTTCGCAGGCAACTGTTGAAATTTTATCGTCGCCGTCAACAAATAAAGTATATTTTCCGCGTGCAGCACGAACAGCGGCATTTCTGGCAGAGGATAAGCCACCGTTTTCTTTATCTATAATCTTTACTCTTCTATCTGATTTACGATATTGTTGAAGAATTTTAAGTGAATTATCAGTAGAACCATCATTTACGCATATCAACTCTATATCTTTTAATGACTGGGCTAAAACGCTGTCCAGACAACGCGAGACATACTTTTCTATATTATAAACAGGAACTATTACTGAAATTTTTATCATACACACATGATACTATACTTATTAGTTGGCTGCAATTTGTTAAGATAAATGAAAAGAGGGATAAGGATCCCTCTTTGTAAATGGAGTTTGAATTAAGATATGAAAAATTAATTACCTACAAGCCTTAAGGCTTCTTCAAGTAATTCTTTATTGGAAGATATGAGTTTATTTGAGATTTCAAGCTGTAATTTTGCCATCTGGAAATAAGAAATATTTCCTTTGAAATCAGCGTTTGACATTTCCAGCAAACCGGAACGGATTGAACCGAAACCTAAAAGCGGCTTTCCTGATTCTTCGGTTTCAACGTACTGCCCGTCTTTAAATTCATACAGGCCGGCTGCATTATGGAAGTTTCTAGTTGTGATTCTATACAGGGGAACCGTACGTTTGCCGTTGTCAGCTTTTCCGTAAATAGTTCCGTCCTCTTTTATTTCAAAGTCATCGTATTTACCGAGATATTTACCGTTATTCGGATCAATCCACATTTTTATGTTTGTTGTCGGAATATCAAGAGCTCCGCCTTTCAGCGCCGTTTCCTGATAGAGGTCTGCTGAGATTGTTTTTGTTCCCTGCATAATTTCACCTTTATCATTCAGAATATACCCTTGAACAGTATTACCGTTTCTGTCGCGGTAAATACCTTCTCCGTCAAACGTGAATTCACCGAGGCGGGTATATACACTTTTGCCTTCAGGTGTTTTCATAAGGAAAAAGCCTTTGCCTTCAAGAAAAAGGTTATCGTTTGAAGTACCAGGTGTTGATTTTCCCTGACTGATTTTCTTATCGTAGTCATCAGAAATTGCACCGCCCAGAAAGGTTTTAAAATTAACCTGTTTTTCTCTGAATCCAGGTGTATAGATGTTCGTCATGTTATCAGCAATAACATCCATCCAGTTCGTAGTTGATTTCTGGGTATTTAGCGCCGTAATAAATGAATCATTCATTATTTTGCTCCTTATTATTTTTATTCTGTTTTTCTCTTTCCTGACGTGACCTTGAATAATTCAAATCACCGTAAGCAATATTTTCTTCGTTAAAACGTTGTTTAAGAAAATCAATATTATTCCTTAAATACGCTTCAACAGCTTTATCTCCCGGAATAAAGTTTGCGTTGATTTTACCTTCTTTATCCACCTGCAGAATTACAGAAACATCTTTATCAAAATCAATTCTGAAAGGCTGATGAGTTTTTGCGGATTCTTGAAGGTTAGCTATCAACGCTGCGGTGGCTTTAGCTGTAGATTGTGCCTGCTGAACGTTTCCGCCGTTTAAAGTTTTTTGGAATTCTGCCGCAACACTTCTTGCTGACATATCAGTTTTGTTAACTAAATCGGAGAAAAATTTTGCGTCGCTGTCGGACATTTTTATGGAAGAATAATCAACCGAAGGTGAAATATTTGAGATTTCAGCGCGAGTTTTTGCAGTCATGAGATTTACTGCATTAAGATTGAATTGTCCGCCATTTTTGAGCATAAAGCTTTTAACCTGATCAGAAAGGGCTGCGTAGTTATCTCCCTGAACATCCGACCTGGAAATCTCTCCCTTTAAAGACTGATTAGAATCATCAGAAGCTGTTTCAGCTTTAGTCTCAGTTTTTTCTTCCTGTTTATCTGAAGACGGTTTTTCTTCTTTCTTTTCAGATTTAGTGTTTTCTTCTTTTTTAGAAACTTCCTCAGTTTCCGGTTCCTGTTCTGCTTGTTGAATATCTTTAGTATCTTCTGTTTCGGATGCCTTTAATTCATCCTGAAACGAAGACTTTTTCTCAGACGTACGTGAAGCTGACGGGGATTTTGAGGAAGTAACCCCGTTGCTTCCAAATATTGCTGTTGCTGCTGTATCTACATTTATCATTATACTTATTACCCTCCATCCAGCTCTTGAAGCTGACGCATAATTTCTTTTTCTTCTTCTTCGATTTTTTCAAGATTCTGTCTGTAAAATCTTGTGACACCGAGTTCTGAGAAAGTTTTCAGTTCTGCCGCTTTTTCTTCTGCTATATAGGCTTCCCTGTTTTTTTCTTTATGCTTTTCAAGAACCTTTACACCCTGCTCAAGCTTGACGAGTTTTTCTTTTTCAATATCAAGTTTTCGCTGTGCTTCTACACGGATTTCTTCTAGTTTTTCCGCCTTATCCCAGAGATAGACGAGGTAATTATCATACGTTTCGTACATCATCGGGTTGGCTTGCCGCATGTTCTGTTTTGTAGCCTCTATCTCTTCGTTATTTTTTCTTATATTCTCCTCCGCGATAAAGACTGCCTGCTGGGCTTTTTGAACCACTAACAACTGTTCTTCTTTTTTACGGATTCTGAATTCTAAGACTTTTTGTAATCTGTAACGAAAAGGCATTTTAGACTAAACTTTCTTGTGATTATTATGTTATATAACCGCAAGTTCAGAAACATCTAAACGTATGATATATTTAATGATAAAAATCAATTAGTCAATAATATGAACTCCAGTCCCGGAACCTATTTGTTCATTATGATGATACCAGCCGTTTATGCTTTCATAATCGGTCTGCTTTCCGTTTACTGAATTCGTATCATCATCCCAATAAGGGTTAACCTGCGGGGTTAAACCAGTCGGAGTACCTGTAAAAAATGTACTTATTCTGTTAAATAACCCGCCGGTGCCGCCGATATTTATACTATTGCAGCCATATCTGTTTCTGTAACGAGGGTTATCATAAGGTCTGTCATAAATAGGGCGCGGATGTCTGTAAAAATTGCCCCTGTGCGGACGTGATTTAAAATGATGATTATAAATACTCGGATTATACGCAGGACGCCCCGGCGAATACGTGGTTACATATCTTGTGGCAAAGGCACAATTTATAGAAAATATCAGCCCTGTCAGCAAAATTAAAAATTTTTTCATAATACACTCCTCTGATTTTTATAACGGAAAGTCTGCCTGTTTTTATTGAGCACTCAAAACTCATAAAAAGAATATATTCATTAACGGAAAATTTTATCCCCCGAAGTGGCAATCCGTGATAATTAATTTTATATGGTTCATGCTAAAATTATTCTATGATTACATATGACAGCCTTACATTAAAAGCGTGGACAGATGAAAATTCAGAATTTCTTACAGGCGCCAGAATCCAAAAAATTCAGCAGCCTACAAGAAGGGATTTCGTGTTTTCTATAAGAAAAACAGGTGAAACAAGAAAATTTTATATAAATATTAATCCTCAGTTTCACCATATCTGTTTTATGAATAAAGAAAACGAAACCGGAAGAATGATTGAAATACCTAAAAAACCGCCTATGTTTTGCATGCTTTTAAGAAAATATCTTGAAAATTCGGTTATCTATAAGGTCAATCAGCCGCCATATGAGAGGATTTTGGAATTATATATAGAAACATTCAACGAACTATCAGAAAAAATTTATCTTTGCCTTGCAATTGAGTTAATGGGAAAACATTCAAATGTTATTTTATATAATGACGACACTAACGTAATTATCGGGTGCGCACATAACGTAGGTGCCGAAAAAAGCAGTGTGAGGGAAATGGCAGGCACGCTTCCCTATGTTTATCCGCCGAAACAAATTAAATCAGACATTCTGAACTACAATGGCATACTTGATTACGCAACTCTATCAAAAGACTTTTTCTGGTTTTCAAAATCTTTTGCGGAACTTTGTGCAAATGTTCCGCTCGAAAAATTAAAAGATTTTATCAGGCTGAAAAACATCTCGCCTGCAATTTCCTCTGACTATAAAGAATTTTCGCTGTTTAAAGAACTCCTGAAAAATCCTATTCCGCAAGAGTCGGTAAATGGCATGATTGATAACTACTTCACTTATTATCAGGTAAAAGACAAATTCCAGACAATAAAAACCCACCTCCTGTCGTTTACAAATCAAAAAATAAAAAAATTAAAAAATACACTGATAAAAATTGAAACTCACATTATGCAAGAAGGAAATTCAGACAGATACCGTCTTTTTGGTGATTTGATTATGGCAAATCTTTATAATAACAAAGATTTTTCATCATCTATTGATGTTTTTGATTACGAAAACAATAAAAATATTACAATTGAACTTGATAACACAAGAACGCTGAAAGAAAACGCAAATAAATTCTATAAACTCTATAACAAAGGGAAAATTTCGCTGCAAAAATCGACAGAAATGAAAGAACAAATTTCTGAAAATCTTGCCTATTTTGAACAGGTTTTATATTCACTGGAAACAGCAAAAGAAATCACGGATTTACTGGAAATAAAATCAGAACTCATGCCTGACGAAAACGAAAAAATTGAAAAACGCAAGGCTATTGAGCCGGAGAAATTAGAACTTGACGGTTTTACTATTTTTATCGGCAAAAACAACCGCCAGAATGATTACATAATCTCAAAACTCGCAAAAGATGAAGATTTGTGGTTCCATACAAAAGACTGCGCGGGCTCACACGTACTTTTAAAAGGAGAAAACCCGCCGGATGACATCATCTTGCAATGTGCAAAGCTTGCAAAAAAACATTCTTCCGCGGCTGAATCTTCAAAAGCAGGAGTAATTTATACCAAAAGAAAATACCTTAGAAAACCGCCTAAGGCAAATTTAGGATATGTAACTTACAAAAACGAAAAAGAAATAATAATTGACTAATGGCAAACGGATTGGATGAAATTCAAAAGATAATTGATAATATTGCTATGGCGAAGAAACACGTTATAGCACTTATCGATTGTGATTCTTTTTTTGTATCCTGCGAGCAGAAGGTTAACCCCGAACTAAAAGGAAAACCAGTCTGCGTTATGTCAGCGCGCGGGCAATGCGTAATTTCCCGTTCCAAAGAAGCAAAAGCGCTAGGCATCCGTATGGGTATGCCATATTTTCAGGTTACCGGGAAAATGAAAGATGCAATCTATATCAACGCAAGCCATGACCTATATGGAAAAGTTTCAAAAGAGGTTATGGCTGTTTTAAAACGGTTTTCGCCAAAAGTTGAGGTTTATTCAATTGACGAAGCCTTTGTTGATTTAACTGGACTTGAAAGACTTTATAAAAAGAATTACCTTGAAATTGCACAGATGATACGGGAAACAATTAAAAAGGAAGTGGATATTCCTGTATCAATCGGCTTAAGTTCCTCAAAATCGCTCGCTAAACTCGCCTCTGATAAAGCAAAAGCTCAAGAGACAGGAATTTTTCTAATCGGTTCCAGAAAAATCATCCCCGTCCTTGAAAAGACAAGCATAGACGAAATCTGGGGAATAGGTAAAAATCTTTCCGCACTTCTGCGCCGCAACGGAATCTTAACAGCCTACGAACTTGTAAGACAATCTGATATATGGCTTAATAAACAAATAGGAATCCGCGGATTAGAGATGAAACACGAACTTCTCGGAGAAATGGTCTCTCCGGTATCAGACGAAGTGAAGCTTCCAAAATCCATCCAGCAGACAAGCGCCATGGCAAAATTTACCTCAGACAAAGAATACATAAAAAATTCGCTGAATTACCACATCCACCGCGCCTGCGTAAAACTCAGAAAAATTAACGCAAAATGCCACGGTATCGGTATTATGCTCAGAACAAAAGATTTTAAGGTTTATTATGATAAAAGAATACTGAATCAGGCAACAAGTTTTGAACTTGAAATATCTGACGTGATTTTTGAAATGCTGGATGAATTATATAACCCGAACATCTTATACAGAAGCACCGGCGTAACACTGGATAACTTTGTTCAAAATTCACAAGCACAGCTCTCGCTCTTTGCAGACAACGAAACCGAGACAAAAAAAGATAAACTCACCCGCTGCTTTGATAAACTTGAAGAGAAATTCGGGAAAAATATAATACAAACAGGTTTTATAAAAGAAGATGTTTAGAAAAAACAAGGCGCTAAATGCAATTGCACTTAACGCCTTTATAAATGTCTTATTGGCTTAACTTACTATTCATAAATCCAGCCGTTAGTTAAATCAACTTTTACAGGTTTCAATAATTTTATGTGGACAATGTTATCAGTTGTAACCTCAAGTTTTTCACCTTTAAATACTGCTCTTACAAACTTCATAAACCAGTTTCTGTGTTTCGTAATATTTGCAACACCTTGAAATGCTGTTGTCTGGTCATTGTTTGTTGTGATAATTGAGTTATCAAGGACAAGAACACCGTTTCTTACAAACCATTTGCCTTTTCTTACATCAATTACCTGACCTTTAAGAGTTGACCCCTGATAAACAAGAATATATTTATCTTTTGTAATATAGTTCTGAGGAGCAACAGCCACATATAAATCACCATTTTGAGCCGATTGAGAACTTACAAATTTTGTTAACTTAACCGGAACAATTGTGCCTTCCGGAATTATGCCGTAGCTGCCCTGAACAGTTGCATTTTCAATAACAAAGCCTTCGCCCGTCTTTTTTGTCATTGCCTGAGCAAGTTTTTCATTCGGATTAAGTTTTGCCTGTTCCATCATATTATAAAGAATTGCAGCCACTTCTGCTCTTGTTGCAGGTCTTGTAGGTTCAAGACTTGCTTTTCCGTCTGTCGGCATTACAACAATCATCTTTAAAATTTCAGCTTTACCGGCAGGGAGCAGAAATGATTCAGGAATGGAGGAAGCATCAGCATACTTTGATAAAACTTCTTTTGCTTTCTCTGGACTAATCTGTTCTGTAGTCAAAGCATTAACTGCAACCGTCATGGATTCTTCACGTGTCACTGTATCATCCGGTCTGAATACTCCGCCTTCTTCATCGGCTGAAATTAATTCAAAATATAAAGCTTTTTGAATTGCGTCGTAAGCCCAGTATTCAGAATTGATATCAGAAAATTCAACCGGCTGTGCAACAGAAGCATGCTCCTGGCCTAAAGCTTTAATTGCCATGGAAGCGAATTCCGCACGGGTAACGTTCGCATCAGGCTTGAACGTACCGTCAGGATATCCTACAATTACGCCCTTATCTGATAAATCATTAATCTGAGCCGCTGCCCAGTGATCTGCAGATACATCAGGAAACTGAAATGCCCATGCTGATGTTATACCAAACAACACCACAGAGACACTTAACAAGAATCTTATTAGATTTTTCATATCCAACCCTCCAAGTTATAAGATACACAAATTATTTATATCATGATACACGTAACAAATAAATGTCGCAACTTTACATAAAGTTATGTAAAAAATAGCATATAGACTTTAAGTCCAAACAAGTTAGCCACAGTCTCATGTGCGCGAAAACCTGAATTAAAAGAATGGATTTTATACAATTCCAAAATTAATTCCAAGACAGCTGAGAGCGTCTTCCGTATTATTGACAAAGAAGTCGTAGCGTTTTGCAATTTCTGCTGCTGTTAGTTTTGGGTTAATTTTTACTGCATCCTGGGTTGCTTTTGCCATTTCATTCATTAACTGTTTTATTATCGTATTCCGGTCAACAGCTTTTGCTAGATTATAGTTACAGCTGTTCGCTATATTCTGCAGGCAGCCAAGGTTTGATATGATATAAGTTTCCTCTGCCTTCATCTGGTTAATATGTGCCGCGTTCGGGATTATGTTTTTCTTCTGCATAAAATCTAAGCAGAAGCTGTTTACTGTTGAGAATATTTTCACAGGGTTATCTACATCAATTTTTGTATCAGTGTTATAAATTGAGTGTTTGAGTGCTGCTGACATCTCTTTGATAATCTGTTTTTTATTGTTATCTCCGAGTTTGGCGCCTTCAAGCATTGCTTCTGCAATGGCGTCAGTGTTGCCTATAAGGTAATCTATATGGTTAAAGAGATTCTTAATCGCCTGAGCCTGTTCTGTTTTTGTTGTGTTTCCGTAGTCGATAATTGTGATAGGTTTGGAGCCGTTTTTAAGGTCTTTGATTTTTCTGACATCAACAAGAATATTACCGCCATGAGGGTCAGATTGAACTACTTTTATGCCTTTTTTCGGCAGTGAGAACAGTTGTTCGCAATAGACTTTTACGTAGTTTTCTACAAAATTTTTGAAGTCGTCTTCTGTTAGGTTTGCTTCCTTCCATTTCTCAGCAAATTTGTCGCTGTCCAATTGTGTACCCGGTGCTTTTTCCATAATGAATATATGATTTTTGGAATCTATTACGCCGACAGGTTGGAAAGCAGATGCCTGCTCACCGATTTGTTTTGCGGAAAGAGCTTCTTCATTAAGGTTAATTTCGTTGCCCCAGACTTTGTACATATTCTCTGTCTGATTTATGTCGTATTCTTTACGCTCTTTTGTTTTAATCGTTTGTTTCGAAGTAAAGAGAGAATAATCATCTATCGCGCGTTCTTCAATTTTTGCCATAACCTTTGCTTTATCTCTTGCAATTTTATCGGAATCAAGGAAATGCTGCTTAACAAGTTTTATTACAACTTCTTTTCCTTCAGTATCTTTTGCAAGATATGATTCTGCGATTGAGCCGACACCTAATAGTTTTTCTATTTTATATTTGCCGCTGTATTCTTTATCAAGCATATTTTGGGCATCTTCAATGCTCCTTGATGTCGGGCAGGAACTTTTTATCCGTTTTAAGATTTGCTGCAGGTCTTTAAATCCGTTGATATCCATGTCTTTTTTATCAAGTTCTTCTAATGCTCTATCAATCCCTGATGTTTCAAAAGAAAAATTGAATTCTCTACCGTCATACAACCTGCCATTTTTACGTGCATTATTTCCTTCGACAAGCTGGTCGATTTGTTTTATTATTTTTGCTTGTTTGTCATCAGGAATATCAACAACCGTCTGCAAATATTTAGGGAGAAATATGTTTTCTTCTTCAAGTTTTCTAATTTTACCTTCAATGTTACCGTTTTGCCCTTTTTCAAGTAAAATTCTCATAAAATCTTCGTCAAGTTTGGGAATTCCTGTCGGATCAAACTTTTCGCCTTTAATAATTACCCCTAGGTCATAGCCGATATCACGTGCAAGCTGCTGGAATTCCGTAAGTTGTCCTTCCGGAGGTCGGTAGCTTATGACATGCTGTTTATTTAGCGCGGTTAATTTTACCGAATCAACAATTTTTGAAATATTAAGATGACCTCTAGCCGAGGCAAAAGCAATCCCCGCAAGACTTAAGGTTCCAATTAAAGCAGTATCTTTTTGTTTTTGCAAAAAGTCACTGATTGAAGGAAGATTTTCATCATCTTTTTTATCTGTAATATATCTAGTAAAGGCATTTATCGCTATACCTGCCGGAATAAGAACCGGATTAAGCGTTGATAAAAATCCGGAAACACCGTCTAAGGAGCCGGAAAGAACGTTTGAAGTTGTGTTTTGCTGTTCTTTTCTCACATCTTTATCCATCCCGAGAGAATCCAGACCTTTTAAGCCAGTTTTTACAGCCAGACCCGTTAAGACTGAAGCTCCTGCTGTTAAAATAAATGCAGGTATTTTATATTTAGGTGTAAAAGTATTTACAAGACTTTTTGCTTTTTTACCAATAAAACCTATACCTAAAGCCGCTACTGTAGCAAGAGTGTCTATTGTTATTTCCGAACGGTTAAAGTTTGAATTTTCATAGCGGGCAATATATTTTTTCGTATCTGATTTTGAAAGTTGTCCTTCCTGATACTGCACAAGTTTTTTCTTAACCTTTTTATCAGTTACGCCTACAGGCAAAATTCTGTTTAAAAATCCGTAAAACTTTGCGATTAACCCGCGTTTTTTCTTCGCCGAAATATAAATGTCGTTCAAATCGTTATCCGGATTAATGACAAGTTTTGGCTTAGCCTGCTTTTTATTTTTATTGTCTTTTTCAGGCATTTTTGCGGCAAATTTTACACTATTTTGTATATCAAAATCAGACATATTTCCCCTATATTTTTTATAAATAGCCTAAAATTTGAAAATTGCCAAATTCTTCATTTTAAATTAAGAAATATTAAAGTTAGAATAAGATTTATAGCAATTTTTCTTTGTGTTTTAATTTTATTTTAAATGTAGAAAGGTTTTTTAATGGAAACTGGTACGGAAATTTCTCAAGTAAACAAGACGAATTTACCGCAAAAAGTGCAGCCAAGTGCGGAGAAAACACCTGTAGCGCAGCCAAAAACAGCGCCATTGCCAAATGATGTTGTAGAAATTTCCACGGGGAAAAATAAAGACCCTCAATCTTCTTTCGGCAAAGTTGCGGCATTACTTGCTTCTCTTTCTGTAATTATCGGCGCCGGAACCTTCGGCGGTGTTAAAATCTACGACAGGTATTTCCAAAAACTTGCCTCTGGAATTAAAAAAGGCGAAATCCACGATGCTCTTTATCACTTTATCAAGAAAAATGATCCCAGAGGTCTTATGTTTGATGATAAAAATAAAATTCTGCAAATAAACGAAAAACTCACAGACGACAATCTTCTCATCCTGAAACAGCTCACAAAAATGCAGGATGAAAATTCAAAACGCTGGGGCTGGGTACATGAACGCTTCACTCTTGACGATATGACAGAACTGATGACAGGAGCTAATGAATTTAATATTAAATACCTTGAACAGCTTGCAAAAAAATCAGAAACAAAATACGATTATACAAAAACATTTACGACAAATGATATTTTGAGTATTCTCAAAAATATTACACCGGATAACGAAAAAGTTGCCCCGCAGTTGATTGATATAAGCGATATTCGCAAACCTGACGATTTGGCAAAATGCCTTTCTAAAATAAAAAAAGATAATGTTGATGTATATCAGCTTCTGCTGTCTACAAGAAAAAAGGGGCCGAATACGGAATTATCTATAGAAGAATTACAGAAGGTAGCAGATATTCTAAAAGACACGAAAAATCCAAAATGTGCAGAATTTTTCCTGAATCAGGAAAAGAATGACGGCTCAGGATTATTCAGATATGATATGAAAGAGATAGAAGAACTTTTAAGGGTTTCAAGCGATGATAAAATTGAAACTTACCAAAAACTCTGTGACCTTAATTGCACCAAAAGTATAAATTCAGGTATGCCTCAGCTTGTGCAGTCAGTTACTGAAGATAATATTGACATTGTAGAACCTCTTCTTACCAAAAAATACGAGTCTCTCAATCAATATATCTTTAATAACTGGTCAGATATTAGCGAAATACTGCAGTCAGTTAACAAAAATAACAATGAAACCGCATTACGAATACTTGATATTGTTGACAGAAAAACTGTTTATTTAACAACGTCATACAGCTGGGATACAGTAGATTTAACAGATTTCCTGCCGGATTTATTTAGAGAAATTTCAAAATCTCCTGAAAAAATGAAAACTGTAAATGGTATTCTTGATAATGGTCTTGTTGAAGGAAAGCAGACACTCACTATACAAAATTTCTATAACGCATACCGGAAAGTATACCCTGAACCTGCACGTAAATCCGAATTTTTTAGTACTAATTATAGTAAAGTGAGGTAGTGCGGCGAAACTTCACTAAATTTTGGAGGGAAAATCCATACGGTGCTGAGCAACACCTCTGAACACAATAATAAAGACTTCCTTTGCGGAAGTCTAAATGTTGTGGGCTGGGGTGTTTGTTAACTTTTTTTTGCTACCCCACCTCGTAATCAAAGATTTCGGTCCTCCCTCAAGGGGAGGACAAAATCTTAAGCTTTGCTTGCTTCAAAGAAAATTCTTCCGCACTCAGCTTGCCCGCGCTCGAACCATGATAAGGCTTCGTCTTATGTTGTTCTCATCCACCCATAAAAAAGAGCCTTTCGGCTCTTATAAGTAGTGGGCAGGGGTAAGGACTCCGTTCAAAAGTTGACTAAATGTCAGGTTTTAAATGGAGGGGAGAACCACCACGGTGGTGAGAATTACCCCTGAACACAATAAAAAAGACTTCCGTCAAGGAAGTCTTAAAATGGTGGGCAGGGGT
>CALUTK010000020.1 GCA_944323675.1 Candidatus Gastranaerophilales bacterium
GCCAGAAACACACGTGACTTAAGACTTGTAAAAATTGTCACAGAAGGCGCAATTGCCGCAGGCACAAGACGTATTGAGCTTGTCGTTTCCAAAGCTGCGTTTGAATTTATGAATGCAAAAGTCAGAGAAATGGATAAGCTTTCTCTTATGTTCAAAACCCACTTTGACGGCGTAGTTGAACGTGTCGAAAAGCTTCAGGAAGAAAATAAAGAACTCCAGAAAGAACTTACACACGTCAAAGAAGAAAATGCACGCGCAAAATTTGCAAGCTTCCTATCAAAAGCGCAAGAAATAGAAGGCGGCAAACTCTTTATAACAAAAGTTGAAGACATTGACGGCAACGCACTCAAAACAGGTATTGAATTTGCCTCCCAGAAACTCGGCGAAAGCATCATTGTTCTCGCAACAACAAGAACGGTTGCGGTGAAAGTTTCGGACAGTTTTGTGAAAAAAGGTGTAAATGCTGGTAAAATCGTCGGTGAAATTGCACGCTTTACAGGCGCAAACGGCGGCGGCCGTCCGAATTTTGCACAGGGCGGTATCAAAGACGCCTCAAAACTCGACGAAATCCTTGCAAAAGTCGAAGACGATTTAAAAAATTATCAACTCGTTTAATGTAGTTAAATTGAAAATATTACATAGACGGTCAAGCTGTTTGAAAAAAATTTCTTCCGCCTGACCGTTTTCTAATTGCAAAACAAGTTTTAAAAAAGCAGGTCGGATTTACTAATCCGACAAAATCTTAATACAGTTTGTCATTCTGAACTTGTTTCAGAATCTCATTCGGAAGAGTTGTATTTGTTTTCGAAACGGGAGCAGGGCGGGAGCGTGTTGAGAAAACAAATACAACTCTTCCTGAAGTATTATGTAGTAAATAATTTTATTTAATTTGTAAAATTACCAGATTAAGTGTAAACGAATTTAAAATTATTGCCGATACAGTCGGATATAGTATAGAATTTAAGAAAGGAAAATAAAAAGTCGAAACCTTTCGGGCGTGGAGCAAATCCAGAACAGGGAGCAATGGAGATTTTATAACATGACAATACTAAAAATAGAACGATTGGCACACAACAGGTTTGTGCCGGAATACAAAACAGAAGGCGCTGCAGGGATGGATTTGTGCGCGGCGATTACTGAGTCTGTTACATTAAAGCCATTAGAGAGGGCGCTAATTCCGACAGGTTTGAAAATAGAACTTGAACATGGCTATGAGGCTCAGGTACGGCCTCGCTCCGGACTTTCGATTAAGCATGGGATTACATTAATCAACTGTGTCGGTACAATCGACGAGGATTACCGCGGAGAAGTCTGCATTCCTGTTGTTAACCTTTCCAACGAAACCTATACAATCCAGCCGGATGAAAGAATTGCGCAGATGATTATAGCGCGTGTTGAACAGGCAAAAGTAGAGGTTGTGACAGAACTCACAGAAACCCTGAGAGGGACAGGTGGATTTGGTTCTACAGGCAAGTAAAATAAAATTTATTTTAATATTACTTTTGCCGCTGTTTTTTGCTGCTGCCGTCATTTTGGCATCGCATTTTCATATATTTAACTGTGTTTTTAAAACAGTGACGGGACACCACTGTCCCGGCTGCGGAATGACACGGGCTTTTTATTCTTTAATTCACGGGGATTTTCATTCCGCCTATGAATATAATCACTCAATTATTATTGTTGCACCGTTATTAATTTACATTTGGATAAAAATGTTACTGCAAAATACAACAAATAAATGACTCAACAACTCTCAAAAAATGATAGAATTCGGCTGTACATTTTATTTTACGGAAAGGATTTATCATTATGGAAAACAACGGTGTAGAACAAATCATTTATGATAAGCCTCAAAAAAGCTATGTAGTAACTTTATTATTAAGCTTTTTTCTGGGTTTTCTCGGCATACACAGATTTTATACAGGCTATATCGTAATAGGTATTGTTCAGTTACTCACTCTTGGCGGATGCGGTATCTGGTCATTGATAGATTACATTATGCTTGTAGCTAACAAATATCAGGACAGTGACGGACGTGAACTTGCTAATTACAGCAAAAATCTTGCAATCGGTTCTTTAATAGTAGTTGTACTTTTAATGTTAATTTGTACATGCACAGCCAGCTTGTAACAAATAAATTTAAATGTTGGAAAATAAACAAGGAAAGGAATTAAGTATTATGACAATGTACAGAGACACACTTGCAGGACAGCAAGCCCAAAATCAGCCGCAGGGTATTCCCGGCGAGAAGAGAAAAAATTGGATTGCAGCAACACTTTTATGCGCATTTCTAGGGCCTTTAGGTATTCATAGATTCTATACAGGATATCCTGTAATAGGCGTTGTACAGCTTTTGACATTCGGCGGCTGCTGCATTTGGACATTGATTGATTATATCATGCTGATTCTCAATAAATACAAAGACGCAAACGGACAGGAACTTGAGGAATACAACGGAACACTTGCACTTGTACTTATTGTTCTTTTGGTTATTGGAGTATTGATTGGTATTTTCACTCCTGCAGGTTCATAAAAATAAAAAAAGCCTCCTTAAAAAGGAGGCTTTTTTATGTATTATAAGAAGGAGGAAATTTATTTTTCTTTTGATGTGAATACCGAAATTCCTTTCAGATTATCAACATCAAAATTAGTTCTTATTAAGTTATCAAATAAATTCGGTTCCTGTTGTTTATCAACCTGATTTTGATTTTTCCAGTAATCTTTGTCAAGCTGCGGAAGTCCGTGCGGTTCAGGTATATTACTATTGAATTCAACCATTTTTCAATCCTTATTTTTATGTGTATTATAACGTCCCTAATTCCAAAATTCTTTAGATTTTTCTGTTAAACTTTTACAAATTTTTACATCAATCACGTTTTATATTTAATAACATTTCGTTCGGGATGAAAACTTCATTAACCCCTACACGAGCATTTACAAAAACAAATTCCAAAATTTCGTTATATGCAACATCCAGAGAATTAAACGGAATTTTTAAATCAATAACTTTGTCAAACACTGCCTCAATATCACGCGGATCCTGCAGAACCCAGAGGTTGTTCGGAATAGCTTTTATTAATCGCAGAAACCGGAGTTTCCCCTCACTTATTGAAATCTGAATCTCGTTATGAAATTTTTCTTTTGCTACAGGTAGAATTTTTTCTGTTTTATTGATTAAGCGCACAGGAGAAAGCGAATGTTTTTTGTTGGAATTTCTTGTATAAATATACATTTGATAAGTTTTTTTCAAAAATTCCGGATTATTTTTTATATAATCATTCACAAAAAATCTCAGGTAGAGATTATCTCTGTCATAACCGAAACAGATTTTATCAAAGAATTTATTTTCTTTTAACACAGGGCCGTCAGGGATAGATATACATCCTGCGTTAAGCCACGAATTATCATCCGGTTTATCTTTGCCGTCGAGGACAGGAGTTATTTCGCCTTTCGGATAGCGGGAAGGTCTTGCGGCAGTTGCCGATAAAGGACTATCTAGATACTCAGGAGCCTCCAGACCAAGATAAACATAAATATTTTTCAGATGTTCTCTGAATAAATAATCGAAAATATTATCGCGGCCGGAGTCGTTCGGTTCACCATACCACCAGAACCAGTCGCTGCCTTCCGCGATGAAAAGTTCGCGGCGGGCAAGTTCTATATTCGGATTAAAAGGATTTTTCTTCACGTAATGTGCAAAGTCATCCCGCACCTGTTTAAGATAACTCCACGCAAGATTTTTTAAAGGTTCATCTATCCAGAGTTTAAAGTTTCTGTTTATCCATGAGCCTGATGCAATCGTTTTCAGGGATTTATGATTTTTTTCTTTTTCCATATAATCGCTGATTAAAACTGTTTCCAGAGAATCATCTTTTTCAATAAGTTCATAGAGAGTTTTCAGGAAAGTGATCCCGTCATTCGGATAATTTTCCCAGCAGTTTTCTCCGTCCATAGCGATTGTAAGAATGTGGTTTTCATCCGGTGATGAAAGAAGCTTGCTCTGCATTACTTTTATTCTGTCATACAAATCATTAGCCGCAAAAACAGAATCATAATTCGGATACTCAAAACTCAAAAGGTTTGAAATAAGCGAATTTCTGAAAATCATTTTCAATCCGTTTTTATATTCATAAGACTTTAAAAGGTGGTAAGGATCTTCCAGATACCCTTTGAAATCTCTTACAAATTCAAAGTTAATAGATTCCGCGAGAATTCCCTCATCAGAAATAGACCACTCCGCCCCTGCTTTTTTAAACAAATCCAATTCTTTCGGGCTGACACAGTGTTCAGAAGGCCAGATTCCGCGCGGCCGTTTCCCGATGAGTTCTTCAATCCTATCGAGTGCGGAAACTGTCTGTATTTTTGCATCCAGCGGCATTTTTAAATCAACAGGCAGCCCCTCTTTATCCGATATTTTAATACTTTTTATATCAAGCATAATCGGGACTATCGGATGATAATAGGGACTGGTTGTAATCTCTATTTTGCCTTCTTCCGCATATCTTCTGTAGGCAGGGATAATTCGTCTTATGATATCGCGCTGAATTTCAATAATTTTTTCCCGGTCTTTAAGAGTATAGCCTTTGCCTTTTTTGAATAATTTTTTCAATTCAATATATTCATTTTTATAAGAAGGATCAAACCATGCGAGATTGAAAAGCGCCATTAAATCAGAATATTCTTCATCGGAAAAAGCGTTAATATCAGCCTCTGCCATAGTCTGTCGTTTCTGAAAAAGCCTGTTGTACTCTTCATACGGATAAATCATTGTGCGGTAATTTGAATCGAAAAAGTTATTCAAAATAAATTCTTTATCGTCCGCGGTCAAATCTTTTATATCGGTTACAGTGAGTCTTGAATGCAAATCGTGCATGCCTTTTTCTCCGTAATCAATAAACGCATCAAGAAGCACCGGTACAACGTTGAAATTCAGTTTAATATTTTTAAAATTATCAAGGATAGTGACCATATCCAGATAATCTTTAACGGCATGGAGCCTTGTCCACGGCATTAAATAATCCCCTTCCGGAGTCAACTGATATACAGGCTGGTGCATATGCCAGTAGAATGCTATGGATAATTTTTTATTTTGGCTCATCATAAAAAATTTTACTCCGTTTGAAATAATTATATCATTTAAATAAATTTTGGGAATAATGCCATAACACCCTTATTAAACTTTTTCGTTTTTGTACGGATTTTGTAAGAGCGGTTAATGAAAATTCCGGTTTTCTCGTTCATTTTATGTTATAATTTTGATATGAAAAAAATATTTTTATACTGTTTGATATTTGCCTCAATAGTCCTGCCGCAGGCATATGCTGATGAGATGGCGGAAGATTATATGGATATTGCCAGAAGCTACGCCGTAAAAGGCGATTATAGCGGCGCAACGGCTTATTTTAACAGGGTTCTCGGGATAGAGCCGAATAATCAGGAGGTTAAAGACAATATAAAAATGCTACAGAGGTTTGTATCGCCTGTTAAAAAATCCTATGCCGCAAGAGTGAGCGCTGCGCTGGATAATGCGATGAATTCTAAGAAAAACGGCGATATGACAGGAACTTTGAATTATATTAAAAGCGCCTCGCAAGGCAGCGGATTTTTGTATTACAACTTTTTAGGCGAATACTATAAAGAAACAAAACAGTATCATATGGCAATAGCAGCTTTTAATCAGGCACTGCAGGCAAACCCTGATTTTACGCAGGCTCATTTGGCGGTTGCACTCTGCCATTATGAAATGGGGGATTATGAGGGTGTAATTCCGCCTGTAACAAGGTTTATATACTATAACCAGCAGGAGGATTTCGGCTACGCACTCCGAGCTAAAGCTTATATGAAAATGGGCAGATTCAACGATGCGGAACCGGAAATTGTGACGGCACTTGCACTGAATGATGATATTGAATATAAATTTTTAAAAGGGATTATTCTATGTAACAAAAACCAGTACCGTCAGGCCATTGAAACTCTGGAGCCGCTCACCGAAACCATGCAGACTTCAGCGATTTATAAATATATAGGTTATGCGTATTACGGGCTTCAGGATTACAATAACGCACTTCTAAATCTTGATAAAGCAATCATACTCTGTGATGATGATAAAGAATTAATTTCAAAGTATAATGAAGTAAAAATGAAACTTAATGCTCCAAAACAAGGAACTATGGAAGAGAATGAAGCAGAGGAATAAGAAAAAAGAACCGTTATTTATAAAATTGATGAATGCTGTAATTACGCTATCACTTGCAGGATTGATGGTTTTCGGCCTGCAGTGCTACAGCGCATCGGATTTGAAATTTGTTCAGTTGAGCGATGTCCATTTTTCTGACGCCGGAGTGAATACCACATTTAAAATGACCGGTGAATCGCCAAAGTTACTGGAGGACGCAGTTGAACAGATTAATGAGATACCTGATTTAAATTTTGTCATGATGACGGGTGATCAGGTGAATGTTCCTTATGAAAAAGAGCTTACTGCGTTTTTAAAATACGCTGAAAAAATAAAAACGCCGTGGTATATAGTTTTTGGAAACCATGACAGATGCGTCGGCGGTTATCTTACAAAAGAACTTTACCTTGATATAGTCGGAAAACATAATACAAATTTCAAATTCAAAAATTCTTATTATTCATTTGTTCCGCGAAAGGGCTACAAGGTAATTGTTTTAGATACAATAATAAGTGAAAGATTGACATCAAACGGTTTTGTGCCGGAAGAGGAACTTTCCTGGCTCGATAAGGAGCTTGATGATGCGAAGAAGGATACCGTTTTAATCTTTATGCATGTTCCGATAATTGAACCTTTCCCGAGCAGCGGGCATAGATTGCTTAATGCAGCGGCAGTTCAGGGCGTAATTGAAAAACATAAAAATCCTATTGCGGTTTTTGCAGGCCATTACCATGCAGCAAAAATCACGCAGAACGGAAATGTCCTATATGTCGCATCTCCCGCTCTTGTCTCGTATCCGAATGCATTTAGAATTATTACTGTCAGAAATCAGTGGAAAAAAGTTGTATTTAATATAGAAATGCGCGAAACAAGAGAAAAAAATATTCAAAAACTTGCAAAATTACTTGTCTTTGGCTCAAATGTTTATACTGGTGAAGAAAAAGACAGAAACGGTGTTTACGAAATAAAGAAAAACTGAGGGTTTGAAAAATGAGCGAATTTAAAGTTAAGTTCAGAGGTGTCAGAGGAAGTTATCCTTTAGCAAAAAAAGAATTTTTAAAATACGGGGGGAATACTTCCTGCGTGGAGGTTAGAGTCGGCGGGCATTTGATAGTGCTTGATGCCGGAACGGGTCTGATAGATGCGGGCAACGAACTTTTACGCGACTATATTGCCTCTGCCGTCAACCCTGCAGACAGAACTCCGATTAATGCTATTGTCCTTTTGTCTCACATTCACCTTGACCACATTCAGGGATTTACGTTTTTCAGACCGCTTCATATCCCGTCGACTATCTTGAATGTCTACGGAAATGTTAATTACAACGAAACATTGTCGGATGAACTTGCGGAGCTTTTATTCGGAAAATCCTTTCCGCTTGACTTGGGCAATATAGCAGGAAACCTTAATATCCATGATATCAGTGAGACAGAAGGAATTATCCTGCGCCACGGAGAAGCTCCTATAATAAAACGGATTGAAAAACCGGAAGATTTACAGGTCGGGGAAGATGACGTTTTAATTACCTGCTACCGCTCTTATGCCCATCCGCAGGAAGGAGTGTTTGTTTATAAAATTTCTTATAAGGGCAAAAGCCTTGTTTATGCAACTGATAAAGAAAGCTATCTCGGCGGAGATAAAAAACTTACAAATTTTGCCCGCGGTTGTAACCTCCTTATCCACGATGCGCAGTATACGACGGAAGATTATCTGAATTCCCTTGTTCCAAAACAGGGTTACGGGCACTCAACCTTTGATATGGCAATTGAATGCCAGAACCAGACAGGGGCTGAGAAATTGGTATTTTTCCACTTTGACCCTGAATACGATGATGAAAAACTTGATTCAATTGCAGAACAATACAAAGCCTTCTCTGATAGGATAATTCTTGCACACGAAGGGTTGGAAATTAATTTACTGTAATTATATATAAAGTATTATGAAAAAAACTCTGATAATAACATTGTTATTTTGTGCTGTTCTCTTCTCCGGTTACAAAAAACCAGAAACCTACGTAATTGATTCGGAGAAAAACGCCGCCATGCATAATAACCGCGGACTTATGTACATGAAGGATTACTGGTGGTATCCGGCTATACAGGAATTCAAAATTGCAATAAGCCTCAGCCCTGATGTGCAGGCCTCGTCGGTTTATTACAACAACCTTGGTGAATGCTATATGAAAGTCGGTGCGGCAGATCTGGCGCAGGACTGCTTTGAACGTGCACTCGGACTTTATACTCTGAATTTTAAATACTATTTGAATTTGGCAGACTGCTATCAGGCTCTCGGGCTTGTTGATGCCAAGATTGCTCAGACTTATGAAAACGATAACCCTTTAAATATGATTATGCGCGGGCTTTTATTTGAGAAGAAAGGACAATTGCGTGATGCCATTGTTGTTCTTGATGAATTCACGGCAAAAGAACCCGATTTGATAATCACTGCAGCTGTAAAAGATTATATTAAAAAAATCGTGTCGGATATGTATAGTAAAGGCGTTGATTTGTAAACTTGTATTTTAAGTATAACAGCTAAGGTGCAGAGTCTATAGCTCCATCCCGGGCTACGATTTGAAAAACTTGATTTCAAAAGTACTTTGCTACGCTTTCAAAATCGCGAGTTTTTAACATATATACACAACTTATTAATGAATCTGGAAAACGCACTTTGTGCAGTGGGCTTTCGGATGTAAAACGAGGTTATCTTCTAAATCATACATCTTTGCAACACGTGTAATTAAAGGGGCACCGCATTTTGGACACTTCAGTCCGCCTGCACCGTTGAGAATCAGTTCTTTCAAACTTTCAATAATTTTGTCATCTGCAAGAAAATGGGTATCAAAATCCTTTTCAAGTTTTTTGATATCGTCAGGATTGCATTTTAAGCCTTTAGCAAGCTTCTGCCGTATTGTGACAGGAAGGAAAAGCTCCTTTCCTGCCTCAATTTCTTCTATAAGGCTGACATCAAGATTACAGGCCATAGCAAGTCCCTTGGCAGACATCCCAAGGTCATCCCGTCTTTTTTGTACGAATTGCGCTAACGTTTTCATAACTTTTACTGGGCAAGTTTTTCTCTGACAAGCGCGTCTACCTGCGCAAGGATATCAGGATTTTCTGTTAAAAAATCTCTTGCCTTATCGCGTCCCTGACCGAGTTTTTCTTCATTAAAGCTGAACCATGAACCGGCTTTTTTCACAATATCAAGGTTAACCGCAACGTCAAGTATATTACCGACTTTACAGATACCTTTGCCGAAAATAATATCAAATTCAGCCGTTCTAAACGGCGGTGCCACTTTGTTTTTAACAACTCTTACTCGGACGTGGTTTCCGACGTCGCCGTCGTCACCTTTAACGCCTTCCGTACGTTTGATTTCCATACGAACTGATGCGTAATATTTTAACGCGTTGCCGCCGGTTGTTGTTTCAGGGTTGCCGTACATAACACCGATTTTCATACGCAACTGGTTAATGAAAATAACAGTCGTATTAGTTTTACCGATAATACCGGTTAATTTTCTAAGAGCCTTACTCATCAATCGAGCCTGAAGCCCCATCTGCTGATCTTCCATAGACCCTTCAATTTCAGCTTTCGGAACAAGAGCCGCAACAGAATCGACTACAACTACATCAACTGCGCCGGAGCGAACAAGTTCTTCCGTAATATCAAGTGCCTGTTCACCGGTATCCGGCTGGGAAATAAGAAGGTCATCAATTTTTACGCCTAGAGCTTTTGCATATTCAGGGTCAAGTGCGTGTTCAGCATCGACGAATGCCGCAATTCCGCCTTTTTTCTGGCACTCTGCAACTATATGCTGCGCAAGGGTTGTTTTACCTGAACTTTCAGGGCCGTAAATTTCTATAATACGACCGCGCGGAACACCTCCGATACCGAGAGCAACATCAAGCGCCAGAGAACCTGTCGGGATTGCGTCAACATTAACAGTCGGCTTGTCCCCGAGTTTCATAATTGAACCTTTGCCGAAATCTTTTTCTATTTTTTCTATAGCGAGTTTTAATGCCTTACTTCTTTCATCAGAAGCTGATTGTGTTGTATCTGTATCTTTTTCTTTAACTGCCATTATTTTAATCCCTTTATATTAGTCAAACCAGACTTCCGGAGTATATTTTCCTTTAGAAAAGAGTAAAGCCCCGCTCCGGTCTTATTCCCAAACGTGGCTGCTTTTCTTTCTGTATAACCCGAGTCCGATTGGTTTGTATGTATTTAAATCATTTTTAAGCTGGTAAACTTCTTTATTTAAATCAACAATTTTCTGTCTTAAAGTTTCGTTGTCGGTTTTACATCTGATTAATTCGACAACGACTTCATCCATGCCTTCAAGTTTTTCGTCAATAACTTTTGCGATTTTGTCGCTAAGTTTAGTTTCCATTTCCTGCAGTGAGGTGAGAATATTTTGAATAGCTGTAGGCGGTTTTTGAGCTTGTTGTACCATAGGAACGCTAACCCCTTTTTTCTGAGCTTGTACTTTTCTTAAATTTTTTACTTCTTCATAAGAAAAGTAAGTATGACCCTTGCTATTTTTTCTCGGCAGGATAGATGCGCGTTTGCATAACTCAACAATTTCCTTGTTGTCAGTATTTAATATTGCTCTAACTTCTTGTGGTGATAAAGTTTTCTCTCTAATTTCTTCTTTTAACATAAATAAATAATCCCTCAAAACTTTCCCAACACTATTGTATTTTATTCGTGTAAAAAAGACAAATAATTTACGCATGTTGTAACATCACTTAATAATTAAAGTGAAAGGTAAACAGCAAGGAGTAAAAGGGACAGCTAAATAAGAAATGAACCATACTAATTAGAATTATGATTATGTTTTATATATAAATTCAATACAAAAAATCCCTCCTTTTACGGGAGGGATTTTTATTAATATATTTACCAGAACTGCCACCATGGTTTTTGTTCTTCACGTTTTGCTTTGGCTGCATCTGACATTTCCTGAATGCTCGGCATTCCTTTTTCTTCTGTTTTTGTTGAATCTGCCTTCTGGGTATTTTGTTCAGGAACTAATCCCGGTACCTCAAAAGAAGGCTGTTCGTATGCCGGAGTTTCATCATCAGGACGTTTTATATATGGACTGATATTTTCATTATCTGCCGCTCCGGTATCAGGCTGCGGGTTTTGACTAGCAGCGGGTGTTTCTTTTTCTTCAGCCTTTTTATTCTCAGTTTCAGGCGTTTCTGCTGTGTCATCTTTCGGTCTAAAAGGAACCTGAACGTCGTCTGCAGGCTCATTCAAACCAGGAATCTCAGGTTTAAACTGCGGTATTTCCCATTTCGGAGCCTCGTATGCAGGTGTATTTTCATCCGGTGCTAAAGGTGTCGGTCTTTCCGGAACCTTATCCGCGGCGTCTTTCTCTTTTGCTTCAGGATTTTCCTGAGCTTTCGGAGATTCTGCTTTTGGAGTTTCAGGCGCTTCTGATGTCTCATCTTTCGGTCTAAAAGGAACCTGAACGTCGTCTGCAGGCTCATTCAAACCAGGAATCTCAGGTTTAAATTGCGGTATTTCCCATTTCGGAGCCTCTACATCTGCATCTTTTTCTTCCGGACGTGCAATGTACGGATATTCTTTTCTGAATTCTTCATCCGTCATTTCAGGCGTATCACCTGTACCTTTTGGTTTTTCGTCCCCGTCCTTTGGTGTTTCATCAGCACCTTTCGGTTTCTCTGCACCGCCTTTAGGTGTTTCTTCTGCCTGTTCTTCACCATCGGCATTTCTTCCGGCTTCATATTCGCCTTTTGTTCTTATATTATGTTCTTTTCTGAAATTTTCATCCATAATTCTGTATGACTGAGTTCTGTCATCACAGAGTTTTGTATCAAGATTTTTCATGGAATCTTCATACTTTTTGCGTTCTGCTTCTGATGTTGTTTTAAGATTCTCTTCAACGGCTTTCATATTTGCTTTGGCAGGAAGCTTAATCTTTGCACCGACAAGAAAACCTGCAACTTTTTCTCCGTCACAGTCGGTGGCGCTTTTAAAATATTTCAGTTGTTTCTGGTTCAAATCCATAATTTCCTGAACAGAAACACCGTATTTTTTCGCAATAACTGCAATTGATTCACCATTTAATACAGTAACAGAAACTGTTTCATCATCCGCTGCGGCAGGCTTGTCCTTTTTGCCTGCAAGCCCTTCTGTCAACTGCTGCTGTTCAGCCTCGGTTTTTTTCTTGTCGTAATTTTCACCATCAACCTGTCCGACCTGCTGTCCTTGATTTCCGGCAGCACCCACTTTCATTTCATCACTCATCGTAATATCCTTTCAATATTAGTTAAAAGTTTCATTATATGTATTTATAAACAATTTATATATCTAAAAATTGCCTATTTTTTATATACTTAGAATACTGCCGGATTAAATTCCAGTACTTTCAACTGTTTTATGGTTATGGCAAGTTGTAATAATACTTAACAATATATACAACCAGACATTACACATTAACTAATTTGTAGTGTATAATTTTTCTATGAAAATATTGGATGTGGAAAATTTAAACCTTGGATTTATATGCGAGAACGGGTTTAATCAGGCGTTGTTTGATGTTTCGTTTTCTGTAGAAAGAGGCGAAATGCTTGCACTTGTCGGGGAATCAGGCTGCGGAAAGACTGTGAGTGCGATGAGTGTTCTGCAGCTTTTGCCGAAAAATGCGAAAATTACATCAGGGATTATAACATTTGACGGGAAAGAACTCTTAAAATCTTCAAAGAAAGAGTTACAGGGAATCCGCGGTGCAAAAATTGCGCTTATTCCGCAGGATCCGATGACATCTTTAAACCCGCTTTTTACAGTCGGTGACCAGCTTTTGGAGGTTATTCATATTCATCAGCACCTTAAAGGGAAAGACGCATGGCAAAAAGCTGTGGAAGCGTTTGAGGCTGTGCAAATTCCGTGTGCCGAAGAAAGGTTAAAAGCATACCCGCATGAATTTTCAGGCGGAATGAAACAGCGTGCAATTATTGCCATGGCGCTTGCATGTAAAGCGGAAGTTTTGATTGCGGATGAACCTACAACCGCGCTGGATGTGACAATTCAGGCGCAGATAATGAATCTTCTCGAAAAAATTAAAAAAGAACGAAATACTGCAATACTTCTTATTACGCACGACCTCGCACTTGTGAGAGAACATGCTGATAAGGTTGCGGTTATGTACGCCGGAAGAATTGTCGAAAGTGCGCCTGCAAAAGAATTTTTCGCCCGTCCTAATCATCCGTATTCAATTGCGCTTTTAAATTCAATCCCTGCAAACAGAGAAAAATCTCTGGAAACCATTACAGGCCAGCCGCCTTCCATACAGCAGATTATAGAGGGGTGCAAATTCCATCCGCGCTGTAAAAATTGTATGGAAGTTTGTAAAGAGAAAGTTCCGCCGGAATTCAATGTCGGAAAAGACCACGTGAGTGCCTGTTTTTTAAATGACAGCCTTAATGGCAAGAAGAATCAGGATTAAGCCGCCTGAGATTTCCAGTATGCGTGAGGGAAATTTTTTGAAGCAGTTCCCGAACCAGAAGCCGCAAATAGACATTAAAAATGACGCCGTACCTATGATGAGTGCAGGAAGGAGAAGTTTAGTTCCGCTGAAATTAAGGCTTACACCTGCGGCAAGCGCGTCTATACTTGTTGCAAAACCCATAGAAATCAGGCACTTGAAACCGATACAGCAAATTGTATCTTCTTTTTCCTGAAACGCTTCAATAATAAATTTAATCCCCAGAACAAAAAAGATTGCAAAAACAAGCCAGTGAGAGAATTCCTCAACATAAGCACTCACAGCCCCCGCACAAAAGTAGCCTATAACAGGCATTAATCCCTGAAAAATCCCCATGGTAGCTGCCAGCATAAGAGAGTTTCGCGTGCGGTTTTTAGTAAAAATTAAACCCTGAGAAAACGATACCACAAGACAATCAACTCCGAGCGCAAGCGCCAGTAAAATTACCTCAAATAAGTTCAATTTCCACCTCAAACAATCTGTTCCACGGGAAAGAATACTTTGCTCTTATATCAATTCCTAAAAATTCTGCTACTCGCTTTTCATAGGGTTTCATAAGTTCCGTAATTTTTTCAGTGTCCGGCAAGGAGAGCATTTGTCTGACATTTGCCTGATATGCCCAGTCGTCAAGAAGTCTCACAGCCTGCAATCGTTTAAATGCCATATCACTATATTTTTTAGCAAGAAATTTAAATTTGGCAGCGCAAATAAGGCTCCCGAGAGAGTTTGCAGACGTATTCCATGCTGAATACCCGTAAAAATTTTCTCCTGTGCCGGCTTCCAGAAACTTTTCCACAAACGCGTTATCCGCGCCGTTTGCGAACCTCACATCCGCAATCATATAATTTCCCTCCGGACACACCCAGTTGCCTGTGAAAGGTTCTGTCGGACGCTTCATAACAATTTCCCCCTGAGCGGTTCTGAAATTATTCACAAATAATCGAATGTCGCCTTTCTCTGCAATTTTGCAGCCTGCAAGTTCAAGCTGTCCCTGTACGGATTTTTCAATCGACACATCTTCATAGTTTGAAATTAAATCCTTTTCATCAGGTTCAGAAAACACCGGTGATATGGAAATGTCACCTGACAGCACCCTTGCAAGAAGGGTGAGCGGAATTTCGTCAGCGCCGGTTTTTACAAACCCGCCAAGTTTTTCAAGCGCCTGCGCCTCCTGCACATTAAACCCGTATTCGGCACAATCGTCTTTTGAAAAAATTAAAGTTTCAAACAATCCCTCTTTCTGCCATTCAAGATAAATTTTATTTATCTCAAAATTCCGCCTGCGGGTTGCAAGATAATCATCAAGAATATCAGATGGGATTATGTTGGAAATGCAGCTTTCCTGACCGTTTTTATGAGTCTGGTAAGAATAATCAAAAATCTTTTTGCCCCACCTGCTCCAGTATTCTTTCTCCTCTTCATTTATATTGTTATTGGAAATCCGCATTATACTTGAAAATGCATAAATTCTGGCATTCTTTTGCTTCAAAATTTCTTTAAGCCGTTCAATGCGTGTTTTTATTTCCTCAAAACTTTCAGGAGACCTTCTTGAAGAAATAAGTCCACCGTATGCTGCAGTATCAAGCGGGATTATCAGGGCGTCAACCGGCGGAAGATTTTCAAGCCAATCAAAAATCCCTTGAACATCAGCATACTTTGTCAAATCCCCCAGAAGCCTGCGTTCCGGAATGAATAAATCCACACTGCCGTCGATTTGCGCAATCTGCTGCGGTAAAGTATAGCACACAGGGCGATTATCTATCGGTAAAAATCCTATCTTCATGTCACGATTATAACATAAATTTTTTTTGCGTTTAGTAATGCGGATTGTTGGGTAAGTATGCCCAATCGACAGTTCATTTTGGAAAGTAAAGGGTCTAGCGTGAGGAATGAAGGATTCAATAATAATCAGTCCCTACAGCCCCCTCTTCCCTACCCCTCTCCCGCAGGACGAGGGGGAAGAAGCCATTGCGAGGATTGTTGTCGGTCAAGTATGCCCGACCGACAGTGCCCGCTTTCAAAATTTTTCAGGGCTGATTTAAAGTTTGAAAAATCAATAGTCAATAATGATATTATTCACCCTGATTGTTGTCTAAAAGACTTGTCTGGGAAACATTCTGTTCAGCTTCTGCTGCGTCAGCCGCCGCATTGTCTTTTATAATTGTTTCGTCGTTATCAGGGTTTACGATTTTGTTAACCGACACAACAACATCGTTATCAACAAGGTTCTGAGCACGGACGCCGGTTGCCGGTCTGCCCTGACAGCTTATTGAGCCTGCGTTCAATCTTGAAACAACTCCGTTTGCAGTAACCATCATTATATCGTCGGAATCTTTTACGATAGTCAGTGCAACAAGTCTTGATGTATTTGATTTGAATTTTGTTGCGATTAATCCGATACCGCCTCTATTCTGGGTTCTGAATTCGGAAAGTTTTGTACGTTTGCCGAAACCGTCTGATGTTACTACAAGCAAATCAGCGTCATAGTCGCGCGGAACAATGTCGCATCCGATAATTTCATCGCCTGTTCTGAGTTTCATTGAAGTAACCCCTCTTGCGCTTCTGCCCAGAGGTCTTAAATCTTCAATCGGGAATCTTATTGCCATACCGCAGGAGGTTCCGATGATAATTTCATCGCGTCCTGTCGCAAGTTTAACCCATTTGAGTTCGTCCCCTTCTTCCAGTCCGATTGCGATAATACCGTTGCGGCGGATGTTTACAAAGTTATCAAGTTCAATACGTTTGATGTAGCCTTTTTTCGTCAGCATAATAAGGTTTAATTCATGCGAGAAATTGCTTACAGGCACAACTGCCGTAATCATTTCATCCTGATCTATCGGCAGAACGTTAATTATAGGTAAGCCCTTAGCCTGACGTCCGCCTTCAGGGAAGTCGTAGACATTCAGGCTGTAAACAGTTCCCTTGGATGAGAAGAACAACACTTTATCGTGCATCATTGCGGTGAAGAAGTGCTGAATATCGTCATCTTCTTTGGTCTTAATGCCTGATTTCCCGCGGGTTGCACGGTTCTGGCGTTCAAATGTATCAAGAGAAATACGTTTCAAATAGCCCTGATGGGTGATGAACACAGCCATCGGGGTGTTAGGAGTTAAGTCCTCAATCGTCACTTCACCCTGTTCCGGCAGAATTTGAGTTTTTCTGTCGTCGCCGTATTTTTCTTTATCTTCTAACAATTCTGTTTTGATAATATCAAGTATTTTCTGGCGGCTTGAGAGAATTTCTTCGTATTCTGCGATTTTCTTCAAGAGTTCATCATATTCAGCCTTAACCTTATCCTGCTCCAATCCTGTCAATCTTCTCAATTGCATTTCAAGGATTGCGTTAGCCTGATCAGCGTCAAGCCCGAACCTCGACATCAAGCCCTCTCTTGCCTCATCAGTTGTTTTAGATTTTTTGATAAGTTCAATAACTTCATCAATTGAACCGAGTGCAATTATTAAACCTGCCAAAATATGAGCACGTACTTTAGCTTTTTTGAGGAAGAAGATTGTTCTTCTTGTAACAATTTCAACCCTGTGTTCAACGAATTCCGAAAGGACTTCATACAAATTCATTAATCTAGGCTGTTTCCCGCAGAGTGCAAGCATATTTACGCCGAAAGTTGTTGCAAGCTGGGTGTATTTAAATAAGTTATTTTTTACAACATCAGGTTTTGCGTCACGTTTAAGTTCAATAACAATTCTCATCCCTTCACGGTCGGATTCGTCGCGGATATCGGAAATTCCGGTAATTCTCTGGTCTTTAACAAGTTCTGCAATTTTTTCAATAAGCATGGACTTATTAACCTGATAAGGAATTTCTGTTACGACAATTGCAGTGCGCGCCTGACGGCCTCCGCCGCCAGCAATTTCTTCAAACCCCGCAACAGCCTGCATTTTTATAGAGCCGCGGCCGGTTTCGTATGCCTGTTTAATATCATTCAGCCCGATAATTGTGGCCGCAGTCGGGAAATCAGGCCCTTTAATATATTCCATCAATTCAGAAACCGTAATATTCGGATTATCAATGAGTGCAATTGTGCCATCAACGACTTCCGCAAGGTTATGCGGCGGAATGTTGGTCGCCATGCCGACAGCAATACCGGAACATCCGTTCAACAAAAGCATCGGCAGTCTTACCGGAAGAACTGAAGGTTCCTGCAGCGAACCGTCAAAGTTCGGTTCAAATTCAACTGTTTCACAGTCAATATCTGCAAGCATTGAGGTGGTAATCTTGTGCATACGGGCTTCTGTATAACGCATAGCAGCAGCGCCGTCGCCGTCGACCGAGCCGAAGTTTCCATGCCCGTCAACAACAAGGTATCTGGTGTTAAAATCCTGAGCGAGACGAACCAGCGCTTCATAAACGGAACTGTCACCGTGCGGGTGGTATTTACCCAGAACTTCACCAACGATACGGGCACATTTTTTGAACGGTTTATCCGGTGTCATTCCGAGTTCGTTCATTGCGTAAAGAATACGTCTGTGGACAGGTTTCAGCCCGTCGCGGACATCAGGGAGCGCACGACCTACGATTACTGACATCGCGTAATCAATGTAGCAGCGCTTCATTTCTTCTCTAATATTAACCGGAACAATCTTTCCGTCCTCAAAAATATTTTGCTGGCTCAAAATCTTCTCCTTATTATCCAAGTCATTCTATATCAATAGTGTAGCACAAAAACAAGAAAATTGGTATTTTTAAATTTTGTTAAGAGGAGAGGAGTAAAAAGTGAAAGGTTAAGTGTTTTTCTACTACCCTCTTCCAAGGGGAGAGGGTAGAATTACTTAATGAACGTAGTGAATTTAGTAATTCGGGTGAGGGTACAGGAACAGTAGTATTAATTTTCTCAACACGCTCCCGCTCTGCTCCCGCTATCGTTTCGAAAACAAATACTACTGCTTCTTAATAGTGCAGGGACGTCATTGCGGGATATGACCCGCAATCGCATAATCGTTACATCCTACGGGAATGCGATTCCGCATAGCTTGAAAAACGTGATTTCGACAGTTGTCTCAATCAGTTTTTCTACGCTTCCGGAATGACGACTACTTTTCTACCCCTCACTCTACCCCTGTCGCGCAAGGGGAGAGCAAATAAACTAATCTTTCTTCATGATATTAACCCTCTCCTGTCCTGCGGACACCCTCTCCCAGAGGGAGAGGGGTTGTTCCCTTGTAAAACGGGGATGTCATTGCGAGCGATAACGAAGCAATCCAGCCTTTTTTATAGTGAAGGGTGAGGAGTGATGAGTGAGGTGTTCAATAAAAAATTAGTCACTTCACACTTCACACTTCACTTTTCACTCTTCACATGAAAAGGTCCGTATTCTTTCGGGCTTCGCCCTCAGAATGACGTAACATTTTTCATAGTGCCTTAGTTGGGCAGGTATGCCCAACCGACAAATCCTTTTGTTCGGCAGAGTCTCAAGGCGAGGACAATATCTTAAAATTCATTGCAATAAAAAGTTAACAATGCCCTCCCGAAGGGATAGAGCAGAAAGAAAACTCTTCAACTTTTCATCCTTTCACCTTTCATCTAAAAATTTCCTTCACCCTTTCATCTTTTTATGTTGAACTCCTCACTCCTCACCCTTCACATATAAAAAACTGACATATTATCAATTTTATGATATAATGGTTGTCAGAAGAATTAAGGAACCTGTATGCCGTTTGAATTTGAAAGACAATTTATTCCGGATGTAATCCTTGTAAAACCGAAAGTTTTCGGCGATAACCGCGGATTTTTTATGGAAACTTATAAAAAATCAGAATTTGCCAAAAACGGAATTGATGTTGAATTTAATCAGGATAATCACTCAAAATCCTCGGCTCATGTTCTAAGAGGGCTTCATTATCAGGCAAAACCCTACGGGCAGGCAAAACTTGTCAGATGTGTACGCGGAAAGATTTACGATGTCGCAGTTGATATCAGACCAAATTCCAAAACCTTCGGTCAATACGTAAAAGTCGAGCTTTCTGAAGATAATAAAAACATGCTTTATATTCCGGAAGGATTTGCCCACGGGTTTGTTGTTCTCTCTGATGAAGCCGAACTCTGCTACAAAGCAAGCGGTGAATATAATAAAGAGGCGGATAGAGGCGTTTTGTGGAGTGACAGAGATATTAATATCAACTGGGAAATTAATTTTGAACCGATTCTCAGCGAAAAAGATAAAGTACAACCTACATTAAATGAAATAAATAAAGAGGAGCTTTTATGAAAATATTAGTCACAGGCGGCGCCGGATTTATCGGAAGCTGTTTTATCAGACATATGCTGGAACATCATCCTGATTACCATATCGTAAACCTTGATGCGTTAACTTATGCCGGCAATCTTGAAAACCTTTATGACGTAAAAGACAACCCGAATTATGAATTTGTCTACGGGGATATCTGTGATAAACACCTTGTAATGCAGGTTGTGTCGGGAGTTGATGCAATCGTAAACTTCGCGGCAGAAAGCCACGTTGACCGTTCAATCGCAGGGCCTGAAGTATTTATTGAAACAAATATTAAAGGGACTTCAATACTGCTGCAGGCTGCAAAAGCATTTCATATAGAAAGATTCCTGCAGGTTTCGACTGATGAAGTTTACGGAAGCCTCGGAAAAGAAGGCTATTTCACAGAAGAAACTCCGCTTGCGCCGAACAGCCCGTATTCAGCATCAAAAGCAAGCGCTGATTTAATTGTACGGTCTTATTTTGAAACATACGGGCTTCCGACATTGATTACACGCTGTTCAAATAATTACGGACCTTATCAGTATCCGGAAAAATTAATTCCGTTCTTTATCGCAAGATTATTGAAAAATGAAAAAGTTCCGGTCTACGGCGACGGTATGAATGTCCGTGACTGGATTTATGTCTATGACCACTGCTCCGCGATAGATACGGTTCTCCACAAAGGAACACCTGGTCAGGTCTATAATATAGGCGGACATAATGAAAAAACAAATCTTGAAATTACACATCTTATTCTGGAAGCCATGAATAAAGACGACAGTTTCATTGAACATGTTGAAGACAGACTCGGGCACGACAAACGCTATGCAATATGCAACGACAAAATAACAGGCGAACTCGGCTGGAAACCTGCGGTATCATTTGAAGAAGGTATTCTTCTTACAATAGACTGGTATCTGAATAATCAGCAATGGATTAAATCTGTAGAACAAAGGAAAGGACAGATTATCTGATGAAAATTCTTGTAACCGGTGCTAACGGAATGCTGGGGCAGGATTTATGCCCGATACTGGAAGATATGGGGGCGTTTGTAATAGAAACAGATGTCGATACCCTTGATATTACAAAACCTGCTGATGTTGAAAGAATTCTAACTGCAGAACATCCCGATGCGGTAATTCATTGTGCTGCATATACAAATGTTGATAAAGCGGAAGAAGATTTTGAAACTGCAAAACTTATAAATTCATCGGGAACTGAAAATATTGCTAAAGTCTGCGGCAGACTTGATATTCCGCTTGTTTATATTTCTACGGATTACGTATTTGACGGCACGAAAAATGAACCGTATACACCGGATGACAAACCAAACCCGATTAATAATTACGGTTTGACAAAACTTATGGGAGAAGAAGCTGTAAAAAAACACTGCAAAAAATATTATGTAGCCCGTACAAGCTGGCTATACGGCCATTACGGGAAAAATTTCGTCGAAACAATGCTTTCTCTAAAGGATAAAGATGAATTAAAAGTTGTTGATGACCAGACAGGCTGCCCGACATGGACAGTGGAACTTGCAAACGGAATAGCGAAATTATTCCAAAAACCATACGGAACCTATCACGTTTGCGGCTCAGGCTCTACAAGCTGGTACGGGTTTGCAAAAGAAATTTTTGAACAGTCAGGACTGAAGGTAAATCTGCAGCCGTGCACGACAGAGGAATTCCCGCGGCCGGCAAAACGCCCGAAATATAGTATCATGGATAATCAAAAAATTTGCCGTGACTGGAAATTGGCGCTTGCAGATTATTTGAAACTAAGAGAGGTTTAATTTATGAAAGGAATTGTCTTAGCAGGAGGCGCAGGTACAAGGCTTCACCCGAGTACAATTGCAGTATCAAAACAGTTGTTGCCCGTGTACGATAAACCGATGATTTATCACCCGATTTCGGTTCTTATGCTGGCAGGGATAAGAGATATTCTGATAATTTCAACACCCGAAGATTTACCGAATTTTAAAAGACTTCTCGGCAACGGTGAGCCTTTCGGGGTAAATTTTTCTTATAAAGAACAGCCTTCTCCGGACGGACTTGCGCAGGCCTTTATTCTCGGGGAAGAATTTATTGGGAATGATAATGTCGCGCTTATTCTCGGGGATAATATCTTTTACGGCGGCGGATTTTCTGCCAGACTTAAAAATGCTGCAGAAAATACAAAATCCGGCAAAGCTACCGTTTTTGGATACAAAGTGAAAGATGCGCATAGATTCGGGGTTGTAGAATTTGATAGTAACGGCAAAGTCCTATCCATTGAAGAAAAACCTGAAAATCCAAAATCCGATTATGCCGTTACAGGTCTCTATTTCTATGATAACAAAGTGATTGAATATGCAAAAACTTTAAAACCTTCAGCCCGCGGAGAATTGGAAATTACGGATTTAAACAATATTTATCTTGCAGAAGGCGGATTGAATGTTGAACTTTTAGGGCGCGGGTTTGCATGGCTTGATACGGGAACGCATCATTCGCTATTGCAGGCGGCACAGTTTGTGCATACAGTGGAAGAAAATCAGGGCATAAAAATTGCCTGCCTTGAAGAAGTCGCTTTTAGAATGGGGTTTGTAGACAGAGAAACTCTCAAAAAACATATTTCCAAATATAAAAACAACGAATATTTTAATTACGTTGCAAATGTAATTAAGAAAAACGGTTAGGTTCCTGTAATTTTTTTAATTGCAGTTTATAAAAGTACTCGTGGGCAGAAGTAAAAAAATGTCCGCGAGGGGATGCTGGATTAGCTGAGAAAAATAAAACCTTTTAAAGTTTACCAATTTTACAAGTTTCGGCTTTACTTCTGTATTTTCATTCTTCAATCTTCTGTTTGGTGTAAAATGAAACTATGAACAAAGTGGAACTTCTTGCACCGGCTAAAGATAAAGAAACAGCCTTTGCTGCAATAGATTGCGGCGCGGATGCCGTTTATATCGGAGCTTCCGATTTCGGGGCGCGGCGTGCTGTGCCGAATTCGCTTGATGATATTAAAGAAGTTGTTGAATATGCGCATAAGTTTTACGCAAAAGTCCACGTCACAATTAACACGATTTTAACTGATGAAGAACTTGAAAAGGCGCGTGTTTTAATCGAAAAACTTTACGAAATCGGGGTTGATGCGATTATAGTACAGGATATGGGAATTTTAAAGCTGGCGCTTGACGGAAAACTTCCGCCGATAGCACTCCACGCAAGCACCCAGTGCGACAACAGAACTCTTGACAAGGTTAAGTTTTTTGAAAATCTCGGCGTCACCCGTGTCATTCTTGCGCGGGAACTTTCGCTTGATGAGATTAGAAATATCTGCGCAAATATAAATGTTGAGATTGAAACTTTTATCCATGGCGCGCTGTGTGTTTCCTATAGCGGGCAATGCTATATGAGTTATGCAATCGGCGGACGCTCCGCAAACAGGGGCGAATGCGCGCAGGCCTGCCGCAAAAAATATACCCTCATTGATGAGGGCGGTAATGTGATTGCAAAAGACAAATACCTCTTGAGTCTGCGTGATTTTAACGCCTCAAGGCATTTAGAAGAACTTATAAAAGCAGGCGTGAAATCTTTCAAAATTGAAGGCCGGTTAAAAGATATTAATTACGTAAAAAATATAGTTGCTTACTACCGCCGCGAGATTGATAAATTCGCCGGAAAAATCTCATCGGGCAGAATTTCACCAGATTTTGAACCAGATGTAAATAAAACATTTAACCGCGGATATACGGACTACTTTCTGAGCGGGCGCAAAAGGTGCTACAACTTTGATACCCCGAAATCTCTCGGTGAAAAGCTCGGCAAAGTAACAAAAGTTAACCGCGACAGTTTTGAAGTGGCGGCAAAAGTAAATGCGCAGGACGGGTTGTGCTGGTTTATAAACGGCGAAATGCAAGGATGCCTTGTGAACCGAGTGGACGGAAATAAAATTTTCCCTAATAAAATGCCGCAAATAACCGTTGGAACCTTGATTTACCGCAATCAAGACGCAGAATTTGAAAAGCAGCTGAAAACTTCCCGCACAAAACGGCAAATCGGAGTGGATTTTGAATTCGTAAACGGAATCCTGAAAGCGCAGGACGAGGACGGAAATTCCGTAACCGTCGGCGTTGAAGCGAATGAGATGCCTAAAAATCCCGACAAAATGCGCGAAACTTTTATGACACAGCTTCAAAAAACAGGGGAAAGCGATTTTTATGTACGCAAGGTTAAGATAAAAGACAATCTTCCTTTCATGCCTGTATCAGAGGTCAACAAACTACGCCGCGAAATCTTAACAAAGCTAATGGCAGAGAGGCTGAAAAATTACAAAAGAGAATTCCAAAAACCGCTCCATTATACGGAATTTTCTAAAGAAGAACTCGATTATCTTGCGAATATCCATAACAGGTGTGCAAAATCTTTCTATGAAAATTGCGGCTGCAAGGTTTGTGAAATGTCATTAGAAAGCGGAGTTTCCCCGAAAGGTAAATGCCTTATGCAGACCAAACACTGCCTTAAATACGCTTTTAATATGTGCAAAAGTCCGAAAAAACTCTTCCTTATAGATGAAAAAGGGAAAAAATACCCACTCAAATTTGACTGTAAAAATTGCACCATGCTAATCTTTGATTAATTGACTTTTTCGCAAAAATACTTAAATAAATCATGCGGATTTCATACAAAAGTATGAGTACGGAAATCGCAATTTAAGATATAGTAAGTAAGTAGAAAATTAGCGGATAGAGGTAGTCAGACAGCAAATGGGGTTGAATTTAACCAATATTAGCCAGCGGCCATATATAAAAGACGACAGAAGGCTTGTTAAGAAAAAACAAGATGAAGAAGCCTCCAAGTCTGCTGCCCAAACCGAACGTGAAGAACAAGCCCAAAATCAGAATGCCAGAAGCCGCGGTTTAAGTTACATTGAACAGGAGCCCCCTAAATATCAGGAAATTAAGCCGGAACAGTGGCAGCAAATGTATGCCAAAACGCAGACTTCTTCAAGGGCTGCAAATACGTCAGTCAATCAATATTCCGCACAAAATAATGCGTCTGCTCAGCAGGCTCAAGGCGTTACGCAAGGCAGACCCGCTCAAACAAGAAGCGCTAATATTAATATCGCGCAGATTTTAAAAGATTTTAAAAATACCGCTGTCGCAATCGGCACCCCTGCCGATTTAAACGAAGAGGTGGAAGGCTATCTCGCACTAATTGACGCTCAGGTTAAAAAAGATAATCCGAACGTTAAATTAATTAAATCAAACCTCAAAAATGCCTCTTCAATTCTTGACGCTTTTATCTCCAAAACTCTTGATAAGGATTCAAAAGTCGTAGAAAACTGGGTTGACGCCCTTTTCTTACAACAGATAGATTTCAAATACAATGAAGACGACATTAATCCGCAGTTTCTCGTAAAATTCCCTGAAGGGTCAACCGACAGAGCACAGAAAGCAGAACAAACCGCTCCGGCAGAAGAAACACCTGCCGCCGCAGCGGAAACTACTGATGCAACGGTTCAGGAAACGGCAGAAGAAATTCCGCAGACTCCTGCTGTTAAAGTTCCGCAGGACAAGGAACTGAAATCTCTCTTTATCAAATCGAAAAAACTGGCTTATGCTAATGAGCCACAAAAAGCTATAGAAGCATTTAACAAAGCCTTGCAGCGTGCAGACGAAGTCGGTGATAAAGAAACCAAATCAAAAATTTACTACGAAATCGGACAAATTTATGACGATCAGGACAACCTGCCTGAAGCCCTGAAAAGCTACTACCTCTCTATAGAAACAACAGGCGACAACAACGTAAAGACGAGAGCGCACTACTCTATGGCGCAAATTTACGACGACGCTAATAAAATTGAACCTGCACTCGACCATTACTTTGTTTCCGTATCTTACGGAGGCGAAAGCGACAACCTTGCCGCTCAATCTACATCATTAACAAGAATAGGGAATATTTTCGCCGATATGTACGAACAAAATGCCTTTGAATTCTTCGGGGTTGCAAACGACCTTGCCTCGGAAACCGATAACGCCAGAGTAAAAGGGTTCATTTCATCCAGCACAGGAAGAGCATACGAAAAATTCGGCGAGCCTCAGGAAGCTTTGAAATCATATTCTAATGCCGTTAAAAATTATACAGAAGCAGAATCCCCGCTCAAAGTGGCTCAAAACTACGTAAGCGCCGCTGATATTATGATTGATTATAACAGTATGGATAAAGCCCGCGGTCTATTGAAAAAGGCTCAAAAATTTGCTGAAAAAACAGATGATACCTACCTGATTAACGATATCAAAGAACGACTCAGCCAGATTGCATAGGCGTTAAGTGAAAAGACAATAGGACTATAAGTCTAATAAAGTGAGATGTGAAAAGTGAGGGGGCAGTTTAGTTGAAAGGGTGAAGGGGTGAAAGGTTGAAGGGTGAAGGTTTTATTTAATCCCCTCTCCATTTGGGAGAGGGGAACGCGTAGTGTCGGGTGAGGGTAAAGGGAATAGACGTCATTCCGAAAGCGTAGAAAAACTGATTGAGCCGTAAGGTGAAATCAAGTTTTTCAAGCTATGCGGAATCGCAAAATCGTGGAACACGGCGGTAATGCGATTGCGGGTCGCAGCCCGCAATGACGTAATACTTTATTTTTGTACCTTAGCATCTTTTAACAGCCCCCTCACCCTAACCCTCTCCCGTAGGGAGAGGGAAAAAAGAAAAATCCTCAGCTCAAGACATACAGGGCTGCAAGACTCGTCACCTCACTACTACCCCTCGCCCCTTGCGGGAGAGGGATGAATTTCTTAGCGAACTTTAGTGAGCTAAGAAATTCGGGTGAGGGGTATTATGAAAATCCCTTCGGCACTGACGTGCCACCTCCCTTTATAAGAGAGGCTGAGATGGACGTCGTTGCAAGCAATCCAGTCTTTTTTAAGTGAATAGTGAGTGGTGAGTAGTGAATGGTTCAACAATAATATGTCACTTCACTCTTCACACTTCACTTCTCACACTTCAAAAGCCGATAAAGGTCGGTTGGATATACCAGCCAGACTACAATCCTTACTCTTCACATTAAAGCCTCCACTGTCAATGGAATAGGAACACTTAATTTACAATGCTCGGATTATGGATTTTATATTTTCATCAGACACTTTTAAAAGAGCTACTGTTTTTGTTGATTCGTCAAGGTTGCCGAGTTTTTTCAGCACTTCTGCTGTTTTTAGAATAATTGTCTGGTTATTGCATTTTAAAAGTTCCCGGATTGCAAAAACATCCTCTGCAAAATCAAGCGCGGTATAGACAAACGGGCTGTTTTCACTAAGTTCTGACAGAACAGCCTGTTTTAACTGTTTCTTATTTGTTGAGCCCAGTAATTTTTTTATGTCCTGAACTTCGCTTCTGGTGTTTTTATCTTCATCAAAAAGGTATTCATCGTTTTCTGTCAGAGTATCAAAAGTTTCTGCGGCATTCAGCAATACCACGGCTGTTTTACTGTCATCAGCCTGCTTTATAATGCGTTCAAACACGTCATAGAGTTCGTAATCAAATACACACGGCAGTCCGAGAATTTCGCCTAGTCCGTTTATTATGTAATTGATTACAAGAAGCGCATCCTCTTTATTTTTATCAAGAAGTTCAAAAAGGTTTGTCAAATACGGGATTTCGCCGGCAATATTTTCTGCAAGCGTAGACGTTTTCATTGTTGATATAATTTCAGGCACTGCATCTTTATTCCCGTAAAGCACCAGAAATTTAACCGCGGAAAGCTGTTCAAATTCATCTGTTGATTTAAGTTTTTCAAGCGCCTGATTATATGAAACAGTATCTTGAAAACTCCCTAAAGTTGCTGCACAGTTTGCATTCAGGCTTTCATCATCTGTGTAGGAATTTTCTCTTAAAAGTTCAAGCGCAAGAGGATCCTGAATATAGAAAAAATACTTGGCGCAATAGGTTTTTTCATCATTTGTGCCGTTTTCAAAAATCTCCAGGATTTCATCCGTTAAATCTTCATCCGCGTATTTTGCAAGGGTAGAGATAATAAAATCGTCATAATATGGCGAATAGCAGACAAAAAATTTCAAAAGATTTTTGTAATTTGTTTCATTGCAGGCATTTGCAAGACGTTCTGCGACATTTTGTTTGACAAAATCAAACAGAAAGTCGTCATTATTGACAAGTTCTTTGAATAATGCGACATCAGCATTATCAATCATTTCTTTTGCGACTTGTTCGTAATCGGTTTTATTCTTGCCGCTTAATTTTTTAATTAAATCGTTCATACGGCTTCCGCCCTGTCTGCTAGTCTAAATAAAAGACTGTGATAACCTTATGACCTTCTTCGGCGTATTGAACCGCGTTATGAAGGGTTTTGCTTGTGTGAGAGAGGAAACAGATAAGCTGGTTGCAATCATCAATAATTTCTCTGTTGCATACGCGGGACGCATCCGCAAGTGTCATCATAGCGCGATCAGCGTGTTCAACGATATTCGGAACCCCGATAAGCTGGTTTTGAACATCAGACGGCTGCTGACCTATAGTTTGCGGGAGAATAACCTTTAATTTATCCGGATTAGCCTTCATAGCCCCGCGGATAGCAGCGGCGTTTGTACCTGATGAACCACCCGAGGTAATGATTGTATTACCCTGCATAACAAGTGCGGTTGCAAGGGTTTCAATCATCTGCTGGTGCGTAATCGGAAGGTTGCGGCTCCCGATGATTGCAATTCTTTTGGCAGACTGTCTGATGGTCGCAAGTTCCTGGGCAAGTTCGTCTACCGTATGCGGAGAATCCGCTGTTACTGTATCCAAATCATCTACCGGAACCATTATTGATTGTTGTTCTTCTTTGTTATCATCAGCACCCATAAAAATTTCGTTATCTGCCATTTTTCCTACTTTCTGTCTCACCGGTCTTTTAGTATTTTCGCAGAATTCCGGTATTGGAAAGTGCGAAAAACTTATGACTATCTAATTGCAATAAATATTTTTTTCGATTATGCTGATTATAACACAAAACTTTAATTTTGGGAATAGGGTATATGGAAAATCTATTGGAAAATCTCAATAATGAGCAAAAGGAGGCTGTGCAGACGGTAACAGGGCCTCTGTTAATACTGGCAGGAGCAGGGAGCGGTAAGACTAAAGTTCTTACAACAAGAATTGCCTATATGATAAAAAAAGGGGTAAAACCACAGAATATTCTTGCAGTTACATTTACCAACAAGGCGGCAAAAGAGATGAAGGCGCGTCTTGGAAGTATGATTGGCGAAAATACGGTTAAATACATGTGGGTCGGGACTTTCCACGGAATCTGCGGAAGAATTTTGCGCGAAAATGTCGACAGATACACCTTTCCTTCTGGCAAAAAACTCGATAAGAATTTTACCATATACGATGACAACGATACAAATGCGGTTTTAAAACAGGCAATCAAAAAATTGAACCTTGATGACAAAATTTATCAGCCGAAACTCGTTAAATCCGTAATCTCTAATGCAAAAAATAAAATGCAGGACGCCTATACCTTTGCGACCTTTGCAAGAGATTTTAAATCACAAAAGATTGCGGCAATTTATGAAGAATACGAAAACACGCTCAACAACAATAACGCAATTGATTTTGACGATATGCTTATGCTGACGGTGAAACTTCTAGACCATAATACGGAAATCAGAACCCATTACTATGAGCGATTCCGGCATATTCTTGTGGATGAGTATCAGGATACAAACCTTGCGCAGTATAACCTTGTAAATATGCTCTATACAAATAAACTCGCAGAAGTTCCGCCTGAACGCTCACTGTGCGTTGTAGGCGATGTCGACCAATCCATCTACAGCTGGCGCGGTGCGGATTATACGATTATTATGAACTTCCAGAAGGATTTCAAAAACACAAAATTAATCAAACTTGAACAAAACTACCGCTCGACCGCAAATATTCTGAATGTTGCAAACGCCATTATTGAAAACAACACCGAGCGTGTGGATAAGGTTCTCTATTCAAATAAGGGTGAAGGGGAACTTATAGACTACTTTGAGGCACAGGATGAAGCGGACGAAGCAAACTTCATCGTAAGCCGTATAAAACAGGACAGCGGCGGGAATTACAACCAATACGCAATCCTTTATCGTACAAATTCCCAATCCCGTTCAATAGAAGAAGCCTGTATGGCAGCAGGTGTTCCTTATAGAATTTACGGCGGGCTGAAATTTTACGACCGTAAAGAAATTAAAGACATCATCGCTTATTTGAAATTAATTTATAATACGGATGATTCGCAGAGTTTCCGCCGTATTGTGAATGTTCCGAAACGTTCAATCGGGGATACAACCATTAAAAGATTGCAGGACTTCGCGGACAGGGAAGATATCTCCCTCTTTGCAGCAGCACAGAGAATTGAAGAAGATACTGAAATTCCGGCGCGAACGCGTTCTAAGATTACGGATTTTGTGAATTTGATATCTAAATTCAGAAACGCGGTTCCGAATTACAATCTGCGTGAATTTGTGACCCTTGTAATTGAAAAATCCGGCTATCTTGCAGAACTCCAGCTTCAAAATACCCCTGAAGCCGAAGCGGATATCGAAAACCTTCAGGAACTCGTGAACGTAGCGGAAGAATTTGTGCCGGAAGAGGAAGATAATGTCCTCGGGGAATTTCTGGCGCAGGTTGCGCTGGTATCTGATATTGACAATATGGATACAATTGCAAATAACGTCACACTTATGACGCTCCACGCCGCAAAAGGACTGGAATTTCCTGTCGTCTTTATGGCAGGGCTGGATGAAGGAATTTTTCCGCACCTCAGATCTTTGAATGTTCCGTCCGAAATGGAGGAAGAACGCCGTCTTATGTATGTAGGCGTCACACGTGCGGAAGAAAAATTGTACCTCACATCCGCAAAACGCCGCCAGATGTGGGGTGAATTCAAATACTATAACCCGTCAAGGTTTATTGAAGAAATTCCGCGCCAGTTATTGAATATGATTTCATTTGAAGGAAGCACTTCAGATAATTCCACCTTCCGCAACGCTGTTTCTAAAGCAAAAACAGGAAAATCGGATTACTCATATTCAGCGGCTCAGGCTGACAGTTACGGCTATATAAAGCCGTCCTCGGGATTTGGCAAAGGTTTTGTGGCGCCGACAAAAGGGCTTTCGACAAACACCTCGCCGAAAAAATCGTCCTACGGTTACGAACCTCCGAAACGCACCCCGCAGCGCACAATTCTTGTGAAATCCAAAGCCAATAAAGAACGCGACGAACAGAAGGTTCAGGAATTCTTGAAAGATAACGCCATAAAACGTATGCTGGAGGAAAAACGTCAAAAAGAGCAGCAGCAGGCACTTGAAGCCAGTGAGCGAGAACACGCCATTGAAGGAAGTTCCACAGTCGAATACGTTTTCAATGTTGGTGAAAGAGTTTTCCACGACAAACTCGGTATAGGACACATCACGGATGTTATAAAAGTCGGCGACAGCATGATGTATACCATTGACTTTGGCAAACAGGGCAAAAAAGCCATGGACGCCGCTTACGCAAGACTCAAAAAGTTCTAGGCGGCGGAGCCGCTGCACTATTTGCCACAATATTTGACGGTGCACTTTTGCAGAAATTACAACAATTTTCCACCTGGTTTGTCGTGCCGTTTTAAACGTTAAGGGTGAGAGGTTATTGCTCAGCCGCTGCACTTTTTGTCATGATATTTGACGGGGCACTTTTGCAGAAATTACGACAATTTGTCACGTGGTTTGTCATGGCGTTTTAAACATTAATAGTGAGAAGGTTTTGCTAATCCGCTGCTTTTTATCGTTACAATTTAGTCTGACCCCATTGTAAGAAGCGCCGTGAATGCCCAGAAAAATATCATCACAACAGCCATAATGACCTTTCGTTTTATTCCCTTAGTCCATATTGCCGCATGGTATACCTGATATGTCCGCCTGCCTGATGAAAATATTTACCTCTTTTTTTATCCTTTTCAAAAAAAGGAGGGCAGAATGAAAAAATTACTTTTGTTACTAATCGCAGGGATTTTACTCTTTATCGGAAGTTCAGCATTTGCAGATGAACAGCAGGAGGCAATAAAATTCTTTAAAACCTATGTTAATGCAGCAAACAATTACAGCCCAGAGCTTATAAAAATGTATTCGCCGGACGCGAAGATTATCCGTCAGGTGGTAAAACCCGACGGGGAACTCGTTGACGTCGAAACCGATACCAACACCTATATTTCCCAAATGAAGCTAAGTCAGAAAGGCGCAAAAATGCGTAAATATAAAAATCATTACACAGATATAAAAGCCGCAAAGGTGGATAACGGATACAAAATAACCTCGCTCCGCCAGCCGTCTGGGGAAAAATATAAACTCAAAACCTATATGATTGTCCAAAAACAACCCGACGGAAACTGGTTAATTGTTGAAGAAATGATGCAGACTAAAGTCCAAACTTTCTTAAAATATGCTAAGAAGTAACATCATATATGTTATCAGAAGAAGAAAAGTTTCTTCGCTACTGCTAGTGCGAATGTGGAAAACGAGTTTATTCTCTTTCTTCCTCTCTCTTTGTGATACAAATGGAACCGCTGAGCTTTGCGAAGCGTGTGACTCTGTATGCCTTGTGCAGAGGGAAGATTTTGTTAATGAGCGTAAGCGAATTTACAAATTCGGGAGAGTGTTTTATATTTGGGGCTTATGCAGCCCCAAACCCTGCACTGACATTCTTTTTCTTTTTTGCGATGAAAAGAAAAAGAATGTCAGCCAAGAAAAAGAAACACGCTATAAAATAGCGCTGCTTTGCAGCGCAAGACCGAATGGATGTCGTTAAATGCTGGCGCATTTAACCTTTCAGCCTCACTATTGCACTTCGTGCACGTTCGGCAACCTGCCGGTAGGCAGGTC
>CALUTK010000021.1 GCA_944323675.1 Candidatus Gastranaerophilales bacterium
AATGCTATAAATATCAGGGCTGTGAGTTTTGAATGTTTCAAATTTGGTACCTCAATAAGAATTATATACCAAACATAGAAATATTACCCTGCAGCCGTTTGTAAATTTAATAAAAGTTTAAATCAGAAAGCTTTAACCTTATGATGAAGAACAATGCTCGGTTATAGTATCACCGGTAGATGAATATTTAAAACCGCATTCTTCATCCGGATAAATTTTACCCATAGGAGTTATATAAAAAGTAAACAAATCAGCTTTTTCACAATCTGCATCAATAGGTGAACAATTAGGATCTTCAGCTTTACCGTTTACATCAATACGAATCTTCTGCTTTGTGCTGAAGTTCGCAATCGGCAGGTACCAGTCAACTCCGTCTGCGGTTGTAAATGTTTTTTTATTCGGCTCACATTCAATTTTTGTGTGCGGTGCCATATTAAGCCTGCTTGCAAAAAGTTCACAGAATTTAGTATTACCCTGATAGGTAACCCCGCTGATTCTTACGGCAGTTGTCTTTGCGAGCCCAATTGAGGCTTCCATATTACTTTGAGGATACATCGTATCATCATCCAGCATTTGATCGACAGTCTGCTCCATAGTCAGCACACATTTTCTTCTCATTGCCTCAAATTTATTACCGGTTGTTTTTTGCAATATAGGTAATACAGTTGCGGAAAGCACACCGACAATCATTATTGTTATAAGAGTTTCCGCAAGAGTGTAGCCTCCGCGGGAATCCACCGATTTATAATCCATATATAATCCTCCGAGTTTATTCTTACATATTATTATAACACCTTTTTAAATAACATTCAATCTTGTTTAACTTTTACAAAATTACATTTCGTAATAAAGTTTTTCCATTCCTTGCCATGCCCGATTTTATTGGTGTATAATTATTGAATCAGACATGCTTTTTATTTTAATCAGACATGGGTAGTTATTGTAATTAATTTTATAAGCGGAGGTTAGTGTGAACTTAGTGGAAGACAAATTAAATTTATCGGAAAATGCGATAAAAGTTCTTGAAAAAAGATACTTAAAGAGGGATAAAGAAGGGAAATGCACAGAGACACCGGCTGACATGTTCAGACGTGTTGCAAAGACAATTGCGGAAGGAGATTTGAAATTCGGCAAGTCTCAGGCTGATGTTGACAAGTTGACAGAAAGATTCTACGACGCAATTACAAGCTGCTGCTTTATGCCGAACTCTCCGACATTGATGAATGCCGGCAGAGAGCTCGGACAGCTTGCAGCCTGCTTCGTTCTCCCTGTTGAAGATTCTCTTGAAGGAATTTTTGAAACGGTTAAAAATACGGCGCTTATTCATAAATCAGGAGGGGGCACAGGTTTTTCTTTCTCAAGATTAAGACCGAAAAACAGTGTTGTACGTTCTACTATGGGCGTATCATCAGGCCCGGTTTCGTTTATGGAAGTATTCAACGCAGCAACCGAAGCTGTTAAACAGGGCGGGACAAGACGCGGCGCCAATATGGGTATCTTAAGAGTTGACCACCCTGATATTTTAGACTTCATCAACTGCAAAGCTGATAACAACAGATTAAACAACTTTAATATCTCTGTTGCGATCACTGATAAATTTATGGAAGCCCTCAAAAACGGCACGGATTATGAACTTATCAATCCGCAGAATAACACCGTTGCCGGAAAATTAAGCGCTAAAAAAGTGTTTGATATGATTGTTGACGGCGCCTGGAGAAACGGCGAGCCGGGAATTATCTTCATCGATAAAATGAATTCTGATAATCCGACACCGCTTGTAGGACAGATTGAATCAACAAACCCTTGCGGTGAAGTTCCGCTTCTTGCATATGAAGCATGCAACCTCGGCTCAATTAACCTTGGCAAAATGGTTAAAGCAGACGGAACGGTTGATTGGGACTTGCTCGGTAAAACCACAAGAACAGCAATCCGCTTCCTCGATAACGTAATTGCCGTAAATAATTACCCGCTTCCGCAAATTTCTGAAATGGTTCAAAATAACAGAAAAATCGGACTCGGCGTAATGGGCTGGGCTGATATGCTTATGAAAATGGGAATTTCCTATGCGTCAGCAGAAGGTACCAAGCTTGCCGGTCAGGTAATGGAATTTATTGATTACGAATCAAAATGCGAATCAATTGAACTTTCAAAAGAACGCGGAAGATTTAACAACTTCAAAGGAAGCGTATATGACGGCAAAAACTTCCTCTATAATAAATATAAAGGAAAATCTTCAGGTATCATTTCCGATGAACAGTGGAAAGAACTTGATTCACAAATCGAAAAATACGGAATCAGAAACGCAACAACAACCTGTATTGCACCTACAGGCACAATTTCAATGATAGCAGGCGCTTCAGGCGGCGTTGAACCTCTGTTCGGTCTTGTATTCTCCAGATTGATTATGGACGGAACAGAAATGCTTGAAATCAATCCGATATTCAAGGATTACGCAGTAAAACACGGTTTCTATTCAGAAGATTTGATGAAAGAAATTGCCAAAACAGGTTCTGTAGCACACGTTGCGGGCGTTAGTGAAGAAGTTAAGAAAATCTTCGTAACAGCACACGATGTATCACCTTACTGGCACGTAAAAATGCAGGCAGCATTCCAGCTTCATACAGACAATGCCGTTTCAAAAACAGTAAACTTTGAAGAACACGCAACAAGAAAAGACATAGAAGAAGCATATGTTCTTGCTTACGAAAACAACCTGAAAGGAATCACTGTTTACAGAAACAATTCCCGCCAGTTCCAGCCGATGAACCTTGACGATAAAAAGAAAACGGAAGAGGCAAAACAGGCGGAAGCTGAAACTCCGGTTCAGGAAGCCAAAGAGGAGGAATACAATCCTACAGGCGAAATCAAGACCGTAACCTGTCCTGAATGCGGTAATACGATAGAGATGGCAGAAGGCTGCTTTATCTGTCTAAACTGCGGCTACTCCGGCTGCTCGTAGCGGATTTGCGGACGGACGATAGTCCGGATTGCGAGCGGGTTGAGCCGACAGAGCGATAGCTCGTAGGCGATACCACGCGAGCATGGAGCAAATCCAAGAAGCGCGAGTGAGCTGAGGGCACTCTGCCGAACAAAAACAATCCAGTGAATTGTTTTTGTGAGAGGGAACGGCAAATGAGTCCTGTTAAACGCGAACGAGCAAGATGCGGATTTGCGGACGGACGATAGTCCGGATTGCGAGGAAATTGAGCGGACTTGAACCGCAGGTTCAAAAGCGAAACTTTCCGAGCACGGAGTAAATCCAAGAGGCGGATTTACGGACAGAATGAATAAAATTCCGCTCTTGACATAATAACATTGAAAACTGAAAAGGCTTATCCATCAAGGAGAAAGAGTTTATAAAAAGGAGTACTCCGACAAAAGAGCTACTCCTTTTTGTAAATATTTGTTAACTTCATACGACAATAATAGCACATTTATTTGTTTACGTGTTTTCATGAAAGTATAAAAAGGTATAGTGTAAAAAATAGAGGTAGAAATTATGTCTTCAAACATGGCAATCCCGGCAGTAAACATCGGTGGCAACATCGTACAACCTACACCGGAAGGTAAAATTAAGGTTACCACTGCAAAAGGAAAAGTAAAAGTTTTAAGTCAAGATCAATTCGTTAAACAAATCAAAAAGAACGAACAAAATATTAAAGACGGAAAAGATTTTGAAATTAAAAAAGACAACACAGGTCTTAAAATTACAGGGTTAATCGCAGCAGCGGCAGCAGTTGTAGGCGGTATCGTTTACAGAAAAGACCTTGCTAAATTATTTAAATCTGCAGGCGAAAAAGTTACAGATGCAACAACAAAACTTGCAGAAAAAGTAAAAGGCAAAGATAAAAACGCAAAACGCTATAATGACACTTTAACAGCAGCAGAAAAAAATCAGTTAAATCTTGCAAAAAATCATGTAGAAGAATTCAGCAACGAAGCAATTGAAGCAGCACAAAAAACAAGGGCTGCAGAATTAGCAGAAATGAGAGTTGATGCAGAAGCTGCATTTCTAAATTATGACCCTGATATAGCACTTAAATATGCAAAAGAAAAGGCTAAATTTACTAAAATGGCAAATGCAGCAGAAATTGAAGCAGATGCAATACATACCGCGCTAAAAAAAGCAGGCATCCAAAACTTGGATGAACTCAAGGCCATAAAACTTTATGCAGATCCTAAAGTAAAAGATATTCCTGAAAATCTTCCGGCATACCTGAGAGACAAAGAATCATGCCAGAGATACTTAAATGCATACGAAGCAAACTATAATAAACGTTTGTTAGAATTAAATCAGAAAGTAAAAGACACCTCAACTAAAGCTGCTGAGACAACTAAGACAGACGCTCCGAAAAAGCCTAAAAAATCTAATAAAAAATCTAATACGGCTAAATCGGAAGCAAAACCTGAAGCACCTAAAGCTGAAACTAAACCGGAAGCTAAAACCGAAGAAAAAAAATAAACCTTTAAACAAATAAGCATAATTTCTATGTTAATATAAAACACCTTCTTGAACGGGAGGTGTTTTTTTTATACAATTAATCTATGCTTATCTCAGTGGTCATAACAAGCTATAATTACGAAAAGTATCTGAAAGATACTATCAATTCCGTCATTTCTCAAACATATACTGACTGGGAAATGATAGTCGTAGACGACGCTTCAAGCGATTCTTCAGTTGAAATTATAAAAGAGTACGCAAAAAATGACCATCGTATAAAATTAATACAAAATGAAACTAATCTCGGGCTTGCACAAACCTTGAAAAAGGGGATTGAAGCCGCGTCCGGAGAGTGGATAGCTATACTTGAAAGCGATGACATCTGGAGTGAACAATATTTGGAAAAAAAATGTGAATTGATAAAAAGTAGTGCACATTTTGGACTGATTTTTAATGACATTGAACAATTCGGTGAAGCTGCAGAAAAAAATACTAATAAACTGAAAGGCGAATTCCCACGCTGTATGTTTTATGAATTTGGCATAAATAATCCGATTTTGACATTGTCGTGTGTTATGGTGCGAAAAAAATTACTTGAATTTATTAATTTTGACACCAAGATTGATAAACTTCTTGACTGGTATATTTATATACAGCTTGCAAGACTGACTGATTTTTATTATATTCCGGAGAAACTCACAAAATGGCGGCGCCACAGGGAAAGTTACCTCGGAAGGCAGCAAAATTGCAAGTTCAGATTTGCCAATATTGATGCTTATTTAAAAGTTTTAAAACAGGAACCTTTTAATCTGCACCTGATTATTTTTATAATATTTGCAACGACCGCAATGTGTATAAAACGACTAGCCTTTTACACAGCAAAATCTTGCAAATTTTTAAACCGCTAATCAAACATAAAAGGCAGACAGAATCTCATAAATTTCAAAAAAATTCTGCGTGGAGTCTTCCTTAAATTCGCGGCAATATCAAACAGAAAAATACGTACATTTTTCAATCTTGTAGTATTTATATTTTTTTCTTTTGTACGCTCAAGATTTTTTTTGATTAATTCAATCGGATATCCTTCCGGAATAACACTTTCCCAATCGACAATAGTTGTATCAGCAGTATTTTTCCCGCGTAAAAGCGAGCATTTTAAAAGCGGCATATTGTATTTCAAAACAGCCTCACGCCATTTTAATATTGTAATATTACTCCGGTATTTTTTATCATATTTTATTGCATAATCGAACTTAAAACCATTTTTTTTCAAAAGTTTGGACAATCCTATTTCATACTGAAAAACAATATCAAACTTATCCTCTTGTTCTTTTATATTAGCGATAAAATCTTTAAAAACTTTTGATAAAAAAACCTGTTTTTTTAAAACCAGAAAGAAACTCTGTATATGTTCGACAAATGCAGCATTTCTTGTTATCCCCCAAAAGTCACACTCTCCAACCTGCTCAATAATTGGTTTTAACGGATATAAAGGCCCGTAACAGCTGTCATTAATAAACCCGAGTTCCTCAAAGTTTCCCTCAAGTCCCTTACTCAAAAGATAATAATATCCGCGCTTATATGAACCAAAATCATACTCATTATGATTCTCTGCGATTACATAATCCACAATTCCGTCAAGTTTTGCTTTTTCATATTCAGAAAGCTCCTGACAGGAAACAAAAACTATAACCTCAAAAATTTCTTTTAAAGCCTTGAGATAATAAACAACATAATCATCAATAATTTTATCTTTATCGTAATGAGCGAAAACAGCCGCCCTTCTCATTTTTACCTCCTGATAAATCAAAACCTGTGCCTGAGCGTTACTTCCGGACACGGAAATTTCCGGACACATTATATCATATTTTTATGTTATAATAAAGAGCACAGGTGGAAATATGAAAACAGAAATAAAAGAAGAAGAGATAAAAGATATAGTAAAAAATACCGGATTAAAGCATATAGCGATAATTATGGACGGGAATCGGCGCTGGGCAAAAGAAAAAAATCTGCCGTCCGCATTCGGTCATAAAAAAGGCGTAGATGCGCTGAAAGCTGCAATGCGTGCGTGCGACGATTTCGGAGTTAAATATTTGACGGTTTACGCATTTTCTACAGAGAATTGGAACCGCAAAAAGGAAGAAGTGGATTTTTTGATGAATTTACTTGGCGAAACCATCAAAAACGAACTTAAAGAAATGCACGAAAACGGCGTTGTAATAAATTTCATCGGTGATTTGACAAAATTAAGCCCGAAATTACAGGAAATTCTGGCGCACGCGGTTGAGGTTACCAAAAACAATAACGGCGTAAGGCTTCAAATCGCATTCAACTACGGCTCAAGAGACGAAATAGTTCACGCTGCAAAGGCGATTGCGCAAAAAGTTAAATCAGGTGAAATTAAAATCGACGAAATCTCGGAAGATATGATTTCCGAAAACCTCTACACAAAAAATATACCTGACCCTGATTTACTCATCAGAACAGGCGGCGAGATGAGGGTTTCCAATTATCTTTTATGGCAGATAGCGTATTCTGAATTTCTGGTAACGAAAAAATACTGGCCTGAATTTGATAAAGAAGCGCTGGCTGACGCGATAAAGGAATTCAACCACCGCCAGAGAAGATACGGGGCGTAGATTTTAATGAAAATAGTATTTGCAACGGGAAACCCGCATAAATTAAAAGAGATACAGGAAATAGCCGAAGGCTCCGGTATTGAATTTATCCTGCCTGCAGAAGGGTTTAATCCTGTTGAAAACGGCAAAACTTTTGAGGAAAATTCCCTAATAAAAGCAAAAGAAGCGGCGCGGGTTTCAAAGCTGCCTGCCTTAGCGGACGATTCGGGATTATGCGTGGAAGCGCTGAACGGCGCACCGGGCATTCATTCCGCAAGATACGCAGAAACAGCACAGGCAAGAATTGACAAACTTTTAAAAGAAATTGCCCCTTATACCAACAGAAAAGCCGAATTTGTATGTGCAATGACCCTCGTTGATGAAAACGGCAGCCTTCTTCACTCGACCATTGGAATTTGTAAAGGCGAAATCGCCATAATTCAGGCAGGACAAGGCGGCTTCGGGTATGACCCGATATTCATTGTCGAGGGGACTAATAAGACTATGGCCGAGCTGTCTGATAGCCAAAAGAACGAAATATCCCACCGCGGCAGGGCATTAAGAAAAATGCTGGCACTATTGACCACGTAAATCTTTTTAGTATATAATTATTGTTGCAAATGCAACAGACTCTTATAAAATACATTAACCACAGGGGAGAGGAATGAAAAAAACTATAATAATAATTGTTGCGGTAATTATTGCCGCAATAGCAATAAGGTTCGGGATAAGCGCATATAATAACTACAAAACAGGACTACGTCAGTCACAGCGTTCGGCACCTTCCGTCACGGTTGACCCTGTTCAGGAAGCTGATATTATAAGAAGTTTTGAAGCTCCGGGGCGTGTAACCTCAAAGTATCAGGTCAATGTTCTTGCGCGTATTTCAGGGTATTTGCAAAAAAGCTACTTTAAAGAAGGCGACTTTGTAAAAGCCGGTCAAACTCTGTTTCTTATAGAGCCGACAGAATTTTCAAACGCCGCAAACGTAGCAAAAGCTGAAGTTGCAAATACAAAAGCCCAGCTTGAATACGCAGAAAAGCAGTTAATAAGGGCGTCAGAACTTGTCAAAAAAGATTACATAGCAAAATCTCAATATGATAATATGCTTTCTCAAAGGGATTCTCTAAGGGCGCAGCTTGCATCAGCACAGGCAAGATACAATGACAGTATGAGAAACCTGAGCTATACTCATGTAAAAGCACCCGTAGACGGAAGAATCGGTATAATTGCGGTTACTGTCGGGAACTACGTAACTCCGTCATCAGGCGCGCTCACCACGATTAACAGTACAAACCCGATTTATGTAACCTTCCCTATTGATTCGGAAGATTTTACCTCTCTCTCGCTCGCAGACGGTTCAAACGATACAAACAGAAAAGTTGACTTAATTTTCTCAAACGGTCAAAAATATCCGCTCACGGGAGTTCAGGATTTTCACGATAACAAAATTGACCAGTCAACAGGCACAGTCACAATGAGGGCAACCTTCCAGAACCCTAATAACCAGCTTCTGCACGGAGAATTCGTAACCGTAAAATTATATTCCAATAAACCTGTAAAAACTCCGATAGTCCCGCAGATTGCGGTTCAGGAAAATCAGGAAGGGAAATTCGTTTATATTCTGGATGAAAACGATCTGCCTGTCTTGACTTATATAAAAGTTAACGGTCAGCAGGGCGACAACTGGATTGTAACAAAAGGGGTCAAAGCTGGCGACAGACTTATTACTGACGGTATTCAAAAAGTCGTTCCGGCAAAACCTGTAAAAATCGTTTCCAAACAAGAAATGGCTAAAGAAAAAAGTTCAAATATCATACCTGATAAGAAAAAATAAGCAAAATAGATACATTTTACTCTAAAAACCAAAAAGGGACATGTGAATATGGCGGAAAATCAAGGAAATATTTTCATAAAACGACCGAAACTTGCGATAGTAATTTCGCTTGTAATAATGCTTGCCGGAATGCTAATGATAACAATGCTTCCGCTTGAAGAATATCCGTCAATTACACCGCCGCAGGTAGTTGTGAGTGCGACATATTCAGGCGCAAGTTCTGATGTAATTGAATCAACGATAGCTGCACCGATTGAGGCTCAGTTGAACGGTGTTGAAGATATGATTTATATGTCGTCAACTTCCAGAAACGGCTCTTATGAGTTAACGCTTTATTTTAATATCGGCTCTGACCCTGATATGGCTGTTGTAAACGTACAAAATAACCTCCAGCTTGTAACTCCGCGACTTCCGGAAGAAGTTAAAAGATACGGATTAACGGTTAGAAAAACCACTGGCGGTCCCGGATTAATGATGATTGCGATAAATTCACCGAGCGGCACTTATGATTCGCTGTACGTTGCAAACTATGCCTCTATTTATATTAAAGATGAACTTGCGCGTATCAAAGGTGTAGGTAAAGTTGCCGTTTTCGGTTCTGCGGATTACTCGATGAGAATATGGCTTGATGCCGCTAAAATGGCGAACTTAGGAGTTTCAGTAAGCGAGGTTAACGCGGCAATTCAGGCACAGAACATTCAGGCGCCTGCGGGCGATCTGGGCGTTGAACCGATGAAAAACAAACAGATGATTAAACTCACAATGAGGACTCAGGGACGTCTTGAAGATCCTGAGGAGTTTGAAAATATTATCGTCCGCTCAAAACCCGACGGCTCTCAGATAAGATTAAAAGATATCGCAAGGGTTGAACTAGGTGCGGAAAGCTACTCCTACTTCTCCCGTATCGGAGGCAGAAATTCCGCAATCATTTCAGTAAGCCAATTACCGGAAGCAAACGCAATTGACCTTTCAAACAAAATTACGAAAAAAATGGAAGAATTAAGCAAAGGCTTCCCGCAGGGAATTGAATACAAAATCGAACGTGATGAAACCGACTTCGTAAGAGAATCAATTAAAGAGGTTATAAATGCAATCGGGCTTGCGATTGTCCTTGTAAGTATCGTAACCTATATGTTTTTAGGAAGCGGCAGAGCTGCGCTCATTCCTTTCTGTGCAATTCCGGTTTCTCTTATCGGCGTATTTATATTTATGAACCTTCTCGGGTTCTCCATAAACCTGCTGATACTCTTTGCACTTGTACTTGCTGTTGGTCTGGTAGTAGATGACGCCATTGTTGTACTCGAAAACACCCAGCGCCATATTCAGGAAGGCAAAACCCCGAAAGACGCCACCGAAGTTACGATGAAAGAAGTGTTTGGCGCGGTTCTTGCAACATCACTTGTATTGATGGCAGTATTTGTTCCTGTATCATTTATGGCAGGAATTACGGGACAGATGTTCCGTCAATTCGCGCTCTGTATCGCATCGTCAATCGGTTTATCTACGGTTGTTGCGCTGACGCTTGCGCCTGCACTCTGTGCCATGATTTTGAAACCGGGCGCTGAGCACAGCGATTTTAAATTCATCCAGAAGTTTGACGACTGGTTCAATAACGTAAGAGATAAATATCTTGAAGGCGCAAAAGTATTTATTAATTCGCCATCAAAAACAATCATTACATTCCTCATAATTATCGGATTTATTATCGGGTTATTTAAATTAATCCCGACAGGGTTCCTGCCGTCGGAAGATAAGGGCGCAATCTTTACACAAATACAGCTTCCGGACGGCTCATCCGCTTCCAGAACAGATATTGTGGCGACAGAAATTGAAAACAGACTTCTTCAAATTCCGGGGGTCAGTAAAACAATCACCCTTGTAGGGTTCTCCGGTGAAAACACAGCACTTATCGTATCCAGACTTGATGACTGGTCAAAACGTAAATCAAAAGAACTCCAGATGGAAAATATTCTTGCGCGGGTACAAAAAGAATTTGCAACCTACCCTTCGGCAACGATTGCGTCATTTGCACCGCCTTCAATTTCAGGTTTAGGTATGTTCGGAGGTTTTGAATATCAGCTTCTTGATAAAGGCAACAGAACTCCGCAGGAACTCTACGACGAAGCTATGAAATTAATTGCGGCGGCAAACAAAAACCCTGCATTTTCTATGGTTTACACATCATATACTGCAAACCTGCCGCAATTGCTGCTTGATGTAGACGCCTCAAAAGCTATGGCGCAAAATGTAGATGTCAGTGAAATCTATAATGCGCTTGCAGGCTATTTCGGGAAATCTTACGTCAACGACTTCAATAAATACGGGCGTGTTTACCGTGTATATTTGCAGGCAGATTCAGATTACAGGGAAAAACCTTCCGATATAAATAAAATATATGTCAAAAACCAGTTAGGCAAGATGGTTCCCCTGTCATCAGTTGTAAAAATAAGCAACATTGTAGGGCCATACAGTTTAACAAGGTTCAACATGTATCCGTCAATTCTAATCAACGGAATGGCACGAAACGGCGTAAGTTCCGGTCAGGCAATGAACGAAATGATAAAAATATCAGACGAAATTCTGCCTGAGGATATGGGCTACACCTGGTCAGGAAGCGCTCTGCAGGAATTGGAATCCAGCGGACAAATCGGGCCAATTCTAGCTATGTCACTCGTTTTCGTATACTTATTCCTTGTGGCATTATATGAAAGCTGGATGCTTCCGCTTGCCGTAATGCTCATCTCGCCTGTTGCCCTGATAGGCGCACTCTTCTTCCAGTACGTTGCAGGATACTCGCTTGATATTTACGCACAAATCGGGCTTGTTATGTTAATCGGTCTGAGTACAAAACAGGCAATTCTGATAATAGAATTTGCAAAAGACGCACATCAGGAAGGTATGCCGATTAAAGATGCAGCGCTTCAGGCAGCAAAATTGAGGTTCAGGGCGGTTATGATGACGAATATCGCGTTTATCTTAGGGCTTCTGCCTCTTGTATTTGCCCACGGCGCAGGCGCCGCAAGCCGTCACTCCGTCGGAATGACAGTATTCGGAGGTATGATTGCCGTTGCATTCATCGGAACCTTCCTCGTTCCGGCGTTCTATGTAATGGTTGAAGAATTCAAAGTCTTTACTGCCAGAACAATTAAAAAAAGGAAAAATAAATAAATATGTATAAAAAAATATTTATAATGACAATAATACTTCTGCTGACAGGTATAACGGCAACAGCCAAGGATATCGGGAACAAAATTAACCCGAAAGAATACCCGCATTCCGACGCTGTTCTGCCTAAAAAACCGGAAAAGCAAGAAGAAAGTATTGTAATTGAAGGCTCGGTACAAAAAAATATAGACCTTAACCTCGAACGCTGTATTGAACTTGCGCTCGGCAATAACCCGCAGATTAACGCGGCATTTCAGGATATTTTAGCCTCAGATGCCAGAATTAAACAGGTATGGTCAAACTATTTTCCTCAGGTAAGCTGGCAGACAGGATATACAAAAATTAAACAGTTACAGTTGTCAGACGCCTTAGGAAGAAACCTCAAATTCAACTACTACGTTCTCGGACAGATTACGCTGCAACAGATGCTCTACGACTTCGGTGTAACCCAAAATCAGGCAACAATACAAAGATTAGACTATGAAGGCTATAAATCAACCCTCACAGGAGTTATTAATGATATTGTGTACAAAACTAAAGACGCCTACTATAACCTTCAATACGCAATCGAAAACCGCCGTGTAGCAGAAGATACAGTGGATAAATTTAAAATGTTCTACGATCAGGCAAAAGCCTTCTACGAAATCGGAATGAATCCGAAAGTTGATGTCACAATTGCAGAAGCAAACCTCAGCAATTCAAAGCTTAAACTCATACAAGCGGATAACGCAGTAAAACTTGCCCGCGCGCAGTTAAACAATGTTATGGGCGTTCCTTTTATTGATGAATACAATATTCAAGACAGATTATCTTATATCCCTGTAGAATTAACACTGAATCAGGCCGTCGAAATCGCAAGGGACTCACGTCCTGAACTAAAACTTGCGGAAATAAAAGTCGAAAGTGCCAAACAAACTCTCAAACTCGTAAAAAAATCCTACTTCCCGACACTTTCACTTGAAGGTCAGGCACAGGTCGGCGGCAAACACTGGACTTCAAACTACGGTTATAACGTCGGAGGATACCTCAACTTTCCGACTGTGAACGGAATGCTAATCCGCAACGAAATTAAAGAAGCCAGATACCTCTACGATAAAGAAATCGCTAACGCCCAGAATACCCAGAACTCAATATATCTGGAAATCCAAAACGCCTTCCTGACACTTGAAGAAAAGAAAAACCAGATTCCTGTTGCAATGCTTCAGGTTAAGCAGGCAAAAGAAAACTATGAACTCTCCTACGGCCGCTATCGCGTGGGAGAAGGCAACCCGACAGAATTAAAAGACGCTCAAATCCTCTATCAGGAAGCACAGTTGAATTACTATAATACACTCTACCAGTATAATTCCTCCAAAGCCGCGCTGGAAAAAGCAATCGGTAAAAACCTCGTCACGGAAGATGAAGTTGTAACTCTTAAAAAAGGGTAATTATGTGAAGAGTGAGGAGGGGTAAAGAATCCTAATCACCTCGCCTTCAAGGGGAGAGGGGGCTTCAACCCTTCAACTAAATTCACCACTTAACCTTCACCTAATTGCACTTATCGTCCTATCTAATTTTCAGTTTTCCATCTCCTTAACATGTCTTTACAAAACCATTAACAAAAAGGCAATTTTTCGGGATTTGCATACTTTATATATATGTAAGATATAAGAAGATTTAAGAGAGAAGAAAGAGAGCAAAAAAAATGTTACCAATGGCAGCAAGCACACAAAACGAAACAGGCGGAAACGGTCAGTTTGGCGCTTTGACCCGTAAAAGAAAGGGTAATAAAAGAAACACAAAAGGTTTCAGCATAGAAGACTACTGCTACCTTGATAAAAGAGATAGAAGAATGCGTTTCAACAACTCACAAGACCCTATTTATTATGTATTTGAGTGTGTTGAAAACAGACCGCTTTCAACTCTTGCAAAAGAATTTGTAAAAGATTCATTCAAAGATATAGTAAATTTTGTATCAACAGTCGTTGCTTAATTAATAGGAAAAAAGGAAAAAGTTTATATAAGATATCAGGATGGCAAAAGCCATCCTTTTTATTTTACACGGATAAGGAAACAGACCAGTACCTAAAAGGCACTATCAGATTTCCTTATTAAGTCTATTTCTTTTCTTTTGTTGCGAAGCAAAAGAAAAGAAATAGACGAAAGAAAAGAAAACACGCGACCAAAAGAAACGAGTCAGCAGAAACCAAGGTTTCCGCACCTTCCTTCGACCGACCGCAGGTCGGTCGAAATAAATCCCCCCTACCCCCCTTTACAAAGGGGGTAAAGTCAAAGCCTCCCTTGTAAAGGGAGGTGGCGCGAAGCGCCGGAGGGTTTTCATGCGAGCGTGCGGCTCTGCCGCGATAGCGAGCATAAAAGGTTGAAGGCAACGCCTTCAACTACTTCCGTTTGATTTCGCGGCGCGCAGCGACGCTGTTATTTTTGCGTGTTTTTCTTTTTCTGTTCACTTTTTCTTTTTGCGTCGCAATCAAAAAGAAAAAGTGAACGTATAAGGATGTTAACTAAAGGACTGTCAGTGCTGGTGTTGGGGCTGCATAAGCCCCATATAATAAGAACAGTCTAGTGCCTTTTGCAGACTAGACTATTCACTTATGTGGAAATATAAATTTTACATTTCGTTACAATTTTATATTAAACAGGCAATTTTCTGCAAAAGAAATACTTTATATATATAAGGAATCAATATAAGGGATTGGTATATGGTTGACGCAATTAATTCAAATATTTTAACCAGTAAAGAATTTGAAAAAGATAACAGCTTAAAAGCACAATACGGTTCTTATGACAACTATATTGCAGCACAGTTGAAATCAACTTCAATTCATAACTTTGACATTTCAAAATTGAAATCATCAGGAAATCCTTCTGATTTAATCAGAGAATTTTTTAACAAACGCCATGAAGCATTCAATGCGAAATCAGAAGAATTGATTGCAAGATATCAGGCACTGGCACCTGTAGCAAGTCAGGCAAAAGCCGAATATACAGCTTATGCAACAAAAATTAACGCTCAAAACGGCGACCCTTCTCTTACACAGGAAGCAAAATTGAACAGATTGAAAAACGCATCATCTGAGGCTGAATTCAATTACGACAGCGCATTGAAAACAGCTCTCTATCACACTCACAGCGCAACTCAATTTTTAGCATAAAATTCAAACCCTTTACAAAGCTGATTTGTAAAGGGTTTTTAACATCATGGTTGATTTTTTTCTTTGATATATTATGATGAGCATTGTAGAGTGCTTACGCCAAATAGTCACTCAACAACGTAAAGGAAACAATATGTCAATTAACTTAAAAAACAAACAGGACATCATTAAAGAATATGGTGCAAACGAAAAAGATACCGGTTCTGTAGAAGTTCAAATCGCTTTATTAAGCCAGAAAATTTCTGAATTAACAGAACATTTGAAAAACAACCAGAAAGATTTCGCAACAAAAAGAGGTCTTTTAATGATGGTAGGCAGAAGAAAAAGATTACTCTCTTATATGAAATCAAGAAATCTTGACGGATACAGAGAATTAATCAAAAAACTCGGTATCAGAGGTTAATTTACAAGATGAAAAAATCAGGCATCCGCTTAAACGGGTGCCTTTTTTAGTAAGACGATATTATCATAGATAGAACCAGCAAAAGGTTTGAAAAATAATCCACAAATAAAAAATAACTAACAGGGTAAAAAAATGAAAACATTAAAATCAATGCGTCTGCACATAGGTATTTTCGGAAAAACCAATGTCGGAAAATCCGCGTTTTTAAACAGAATTACCAATCAGGAGGTTTCTATTGTTTCCGATATTGCAGGGACAACAACAGATGTTGTCGAAAAATCAATGGAGCTTTTGCCTGTCGGTCCTGTTAATTTCCTCGACACAGCAGGAATCAATGATACCACGGCACTTGGAGCAGAACGTATTGAAAAAACAATGAAAATCATCAACCGTACGGATATCGCGGTTATATTATGCGATTACAACGGAATTGACGATTACGAAAAAAATTTAATCCAAAAATTTGATGAACTGAAAATTCCTTATCTGATTGTGATTAATAAACAGGATGAAAAAGAAATCCTCCCGGAAAAATACGAAGAGATTCTGAAACAAGTTCAGAATGACAGTTCCAATGCAGAGGATAAAATATTGAAAACTTCCGCCGTAAATGACAAAGATATTGTTTTCAGATTTAAGGAAAAACTTGTCAGAATGCTGCCTGAAGATTTTGTGAATTCGCCAAAAATCGCAGGAGATTTAATTCCGCCAAAAAGCACGGTAATCCTTGTAATCCCGATTGATAAAGAAGCCCCGAAGGGGAGAATTATCCTGCCGCAGGTTCAGACATTGAGAGATTTACTCGACAGCGATTGTTTGAGTTATGTGGTGAAAGAAAGCGAACTAAAGCAGGCGCTTGACAACCTTAAAGAACCGCCGGCGCTTGTAATAACAGATTCGCAGGCGTTTAAAACCGTAGCGGAAATTGTGCCTGAAAGCATTCCTCTGACATCGTTTTCAATTCTTTTTGCAAGACTGAAAGGTGATTTGAAAGCATTCGAAGAGGGCGCAAACGCAATTGATAATCTGAAAGACGGAGACAAAGTTCTTATACTAGAAAGCTGCACCCACCACGCAATAGAAGATGACATAGGACGCGTTAAAATCCCAAATCTTTTAAGAAAAAAGACAGGGAAAAATCTTATTATAGAAAATTATGCAGGACACGATTTTCCGGAAATAATGGATTACAAATTGATAATCCACTGCGGCGCCTGCATGACAAACCGCCGCGAAGTTTTGTCGAGGATTTTAAAAGCGTCAGAAAAAGGTGTTCCTATTACAAATTACGGGATAACGATTTCGTATTGCCTTGGTATTCTTCCGCGTGCTATTAAGATTTTCAAACAGCCTTTTTAAAACGTCCTCTTGATAAATTTGGTTTCGTAGGCTAAAATAAAAATATAAAACAAAAGAGGATAGTATGAGCAAGATAAATATAACCGTTTGTATGGGAAGTTCGTGCTTTGCACGCGGTAATGACCGGAACCTTGAATTTATAGAAAATTACATCAAGGATAACGGTCTGGAAGCAGAAATCGATCTTTCAGGCGCCCGATGTGAAGGCAAATGTGCAACCGGCCCGAACATAACTATCAACGGCACGGAATACCACGAGGTTGACGAAGATAAATTACAGGAAATTCTCGCCTCTTACAAATAAGAAATTTTACAATCAATAGTGTTTAATAATAAAAGGAGTTTTCAATGAATAGTCAGAATGCGGTGTATACGTTATCAAATGAATGCCACGATTGTTATCGCTGCATAAGAGAATGTCCCGTCAAAGCAATTAAAATAGAAAACGGGCACGCCTCTGTTATTCCTGAAAAGTGCATTGCCTGCGGGAACTGCGTAAAAGCCTGCCCTTCTAATGCAAAACGCGTCAGAGTTGATATTGATAAGGCAAAAAATCTGATTTTAGCGCAAAAAGATGTATACGTATCTTTAGCGCCTTCCTGGAGCGGAGTTTTTGAATATTCGCCGGAAAAAATGATTGCTTTATTGAAAACTCTCGGGTTTAAGGGGGTTTCTGAAACCGCACTCGGGGCGCAGGAAGTTTCTATTAAAACCGCTCAGATGCTTAATGAGGCGGAAAAAGGACTGTTTATATCAAGCGCATGTCCTGTAATCGTTGATTTTATAAGACATTATCATCCGGAATTTATTAAAAACATAACGCCAATTGGCTCTCCTGCAATGACGCATGCCAGAATGCTTAAGGATAAATACGGAGAAAATATCTCGATAGTATTTATAGGCCCTTGTATCGGGAAAAAAAATGAAGCAAGGGACAGCGGGCTTTATGATGTTGCACTTACATTTGAAGAATTAAAAGTTTGGATGAATGACCAAATTCCTGAAAAATCAGCAATTCCGGAGGACAGTACTTATAAATTTATACCTAACAGCGCCTACGAGGGTTCTCTGTATCCTGTTGACGGCGGGATGAACGAAACCATACGCCGTATAGGCATAAAGAAAGAAGTCCAATTAATTGACATTTCAGGGCTTCATTCTTTTGAAAACGCTCTTAAAAATTTAAATCCTGATAAACTTGAAAGAGTTGTATTTGTAGAAGCGCTATCCTGTGAAGGCGGATGCGTCGGAGGACCTTGTATTTCAACAAGAAAAGCCGGCCTTTCTATCATATCGAATGTATTGAATAACGTCAAAGACAGGGAAATTATCCCGAAAACCCCTGCAGTTGTAGTGCCTTATGCAATTCAGGAAAAGAAAGTAGTTTCAACTCCTCACAGCATTGAGGAAATCTTAAAAACACTCAAAAAAATCGGCAAACATACTGTTGATGATGAATTAAACTGCGGCGGCTGCGGATACGCAACCTGCCGTGATTTAGCAAAAGCCCTCTTAGATGGGGATGCCGAAGCTTCAATGTGCGTATCGTATATGAGAAAAACGGCAATGAGAAAAGCTGCCGCACTTGTGCGGTGCATGCCGGCAGCTGTCGTTATGGTCGACAGCAATATGAATATTATAGAAGCCAACGACAGCTTTATGAGAATGTTCACGGGTGATATGTATGAAGTATTCAAAGCTCGCCCAGAAGGGCTTGCAGGCGCCGCAATAGACAGAATTGTCGATTTTGCGGAATTCTTTAAAACAATTCTCCAATCAGGAAAAGAATTGCATAAAGAACGTTATGCCGTTAAAAATCGTCTTTACGACATAAGCATTTTTACAATTGAAGAAAACGAAATTGTCGGCGGTGTAATTACAGACGTAACCCAATCCGAAACAAACAGAGAAAAAATTTCACAAAAAGCGCATGAAGTTATCTCCAAAAATATTTCAATCGTTCAGGAAATCGCCTGTCTTTTAGGAGAACACATGGTAGAAACAGAAACTCTTTTGAGTTCAATAGCCAACGACTTTGACGATAAAGAAGAGGAGGATAACGTGAAAAGCGAGGGTTAGTGCAGACAGGTTCACACTTCACTCCTCACCCTTCACTTAAAAATTATGTTTATAGATATAGATTGCAGTCAGATGAAAAAATATAACCAGAACGCCTACGGGGATTACTTTGTATCCAAAAGGTATCCGGATGAGGCGCGTCTGATTGCTGTGTTATCGGATGGACTCGGCAGCGGGATTAAGGCAAATATTCTATCCTGTATGACTGCAACAATGCTCTTACAGTTTATTGAAAATCAGCAGATACCTATACGTAAAGCGGCAGAAATCATTATGAATTCACTTCCTGTTTGTAAAGTTAGGAGGATAAGTTATTCGACTTTCTCTGCAATAGACGTCAACGACGACGGCCACGCCAAAATAGTGGAAGAAGGCAACCCGCAGTTTTTGTGGATTAGGGATAACGAAATTATGGAGCCGCCTTTTGAAACAATCCAATCAAAAACCTTTAAAAACAGAAAATTAAAAGTTTATAAAATTCAGCTTAAACTCGGGGACAGACTAATTTTCTGTTCGGACGGAATAACTCAGGCAGGTCTCGGAGGCGGCAGGTTAAAACTCGGATTGCGTCGTGAAGGGTTGATAGTTATTGTAAAAGACAAACTCGCCGAACATCCGGATATATCAAGTTCAGAGCTTTCGCAATACATCGTCAATCAGGCAAGAAATATAGAAACCGACAGAAAGCCGAAAGATGATACCTCTGCCTGCGTTCTGTATTTCAGGGAACCGCGTGAATCACTGGTTTTTACAGGCCCTCCTTATCACCAGCAAAAAGACAAAGAATACGCTGAAATGTTTGCAAACTTTAAAGGTAAAAAAGCTATCGCCGGCGGAACAACAGCGAACCTAATTTCCCGCGAACTTAATCGGCCGATTACAATGGATACCACAATAAGTATCGGCAAACTTCCCGCCTGTTCTTATATGGAAGGAGTTGATTTAGTAACGGAAGGTATTCTGACTTTGACAAAAACTTTAGAATACTTAGAAAACGGCAATCCCGATATTGACAACGCGGCAGGGAAGTTGGTAAAATTCTTATTAGATAGTGACTGCATTAACTTTATGGTCGGAGCAAAGTTAAATCAGGCACATTACGATCCGGCACTGCCGATTGAAATTGAAATCCGAAAAAATATTATCAAAAAAATGGCAAATGTTTTACAGGATAAATATTTCAAAAAAGTAACGGTACAATACATGTGAGGACACACCTCAAAACAATATAAGCAGATAACCTTCGCTTCCGGCAAAAAAATTAAAGTAGCAGTTAATAGAGAGGATAGAAAAAGATGGACAAAAAAGTTAGCGTTAAAGTTTGTTTAGGTACAACCTGTTTTGTAATGGGTTCAGCTAATTTACAGGAATTAATCGAAACAGTTCCTGCAAAATACGGCGACAAAGTTGAAGTATCAGGCGTACCTTGCCTTGGATTATGTTCAATCGACTGGGAATTTTCCAAAGCTCCTTATGTTAAGGTTGATGAGGACGTAATCAAAGAAGCAACTGTTGAAAAAGTATTAAAAGCAATCGACGAAAAACTTGCTGCAAAATAAGTTTAATTTGAAATAAAAATACCGGATTTTTCCGGCATACGCATTATCTGATTAAGAGAAGCGGCGTGCGGAGTAATCCGGTATTTTTTTGTAAGTTTTCACTAAGGCACTAAGCGGGAAAAGATTATAAGACTATAAATAAGTGAAGGGGAATTTAGTTGAAAAAATGAATAGTTGAATGGTTTTTCTCAATTCCCTCACCCTCTGGGAGAGGGTGTCCGCAGGGCGGGTGAGGGGTAGAAAAGCAGGCGCTGTCGGTTGGGCAGATATGCCCAACTAAGATACTTAGGCACTGGAACCACTCACCATTCACTAAAACATTACTTCTCTGACTAGTCTATAAATTGAGCATCCTTCAAGATTGTATCTCTTTCGGTTGCGGCAATTCTGTCAGCTTTCATTTTATCAATTACAGGAGAGAATATCTTTGAATAAATAGAGTCCCCATCCTTGTAGTAAGGAGTTATCAGAGTGCCGTATTTGTCACTTTTTTCAAGCTTTTGCAAAAATTCCACCGCGGTCGTTCTTACATTATCCTGATGGGTAAAAATATTTAAAAGTTTAATAAGTTTTTGTGTAATTTTTTCGTCAGACTCTTCCATAAGTTTTTTTGTCCCTTCTTTTGAAAGAGTACAGCTGTGTTCCACATCTTCAAGTTCGTCCGGGAGGGCATAAATATCAAGCTGTCTATTGCTGTCTGAAAGTTCAAATGTATAATTTGCTTTTTGAGTTTTGTCCTCAAACATTTTAGAAATATTCTTCCATCTGGTTTTATTCAATTTTATATTTGTTAAATCAAGACGAGCCGTAAAATTCTGATGGTTGTTGTTCACTGTAAGCATATTTTAGCCTCCTTGTTTACACTAAACCTCAATAAGAATTTTTTTGATATTTACTTCATTAAAATTTACAAAAATACAGCCAACTGTACTTTTTGAAAAATTTTATGTTTATGCGATAATAAAATTAATAGAGGAATAGAAAAAAGGAAGTTAGGAATATGGCAATAAACACCCCGAAACAGACATCTCATTTGAAAAGAGAAATTTTGGTAAGACTAATCAAATCTTTTTTGAGTGACAATTTTGAAGAAAATACGCGTCTTATACCTTACGATATGCGGCCAAAAGGGCACGAGGTGCCTTATAGATGCTGTATTTATAAAGAACGTGCAATTCTTCGGGATAGAACCATTGCAGGACTAGGCTTCTCAATAGAAGACACCGACGACAGCGAACTGCTTTCGGATATTGCACATAAAGCAATGGACAGAAAACTTCCTGACGAAAATCCTCTGACAGTTTTAACAACTGCCTGCAAAGGTTGTGTACCTGCAAGGATATATGTAACTGATTTATGTCAGGGCTGTGTTGCAAGACCTTGCGTAAATACTTGTAAATTCGGTGCAATCAGTATCCAGAACGGGAAATCCGTTATTGACCCCGAAAAATGTAAAAACTGCGGTATGTGCGCTCAGGTCTGCCCTTATCAGGCTATCCAGAAAATTATTGTGCCTTGCGAAAACGCCTGCCCTGTAGGGGCTATTACCAAAGGGGAAGACGGTCATGCTCAGATTGATTTTGCAAAATGTATATCTTGCGGTAAATGTGTGTCCGCTTGTCCATTCGGCGCGGTTCATGAAAAAAGCCAGATTATAGACGTATTAAAATCAATAAAAGAAGGCAAAAAAGTAATTGCAATGCTTGCGCCTGCTATGATGGGACAGTTACCTTGCACACCTGAACAACTTAAAAAAGCAATTCAGGAACTGGGATTTGCCGATGTTTACGAAGTCGCGCAGGGAGCCGATGTTACAACCAGAACAGAAGCCGCTGAATTTGAGGAAAGACTTGAACACGGCGCAGAATTTATGACAACATCCTGCTGTGCCGGATACAATGAACTTGTGGAAAAACATATTCCGGAGATGAAACCTTTCCGCTCCGATACCAAAACCCCTCTATACTATACTGCGGAAATCGTAAAAAAAGAAAATCCGGATGCCGTAACTGTTTTCTTCAGCCCTTGTGTAGCAAAAAGACGGGAAGCACTCCAGAACCCGAATGTAGATTACGTGTTGAATTACGAAGAAGTCGGAGCATGGTTTATTGCGCTGAATATTCAGGTTGCGGAATGTGAAAAGAGTGAATTTAAGACACAGGCTTCTGCAGAAGGCAGAAACTACTGTGTAACAGGCGGTGTTGCAAAAGCTGTTCAATCACTTCTTCCGGAAGAGATTCCAGCACACCCTGTAATCATTGACGGACTTACAAAACAATCCATCCGAGATCTTAAAAAATACGCTAAAAACGGTATGTGCGACTTAGGAAATCTTATTGAAGTCATGGCATGCCAAGGCGGATGTTTAGGTGGAAACGCTACTGTTAATGCATACAAACCGGCGCTTAAACAGGTTACGAATTATGTAAATGAAAGCGAATCCATAAAAGAATCAGAGAAATAAAAATACCTTGTATCTGTGCCGGAAACGGATAGTTTATTATTCGGCAGGGATAGCAGACTTGTTGTATTTTTGGCATAACTGAATACAAGAAGGAATACCTCACTACCCATTGCTGTATGGGTCTATTAACTTTCATTGAAACCCCAATCGTTGAAACCAGAGATTTCGGTCACCTGCCACAAAACGTGACATTTATTCACCTTTTGTTCGGCAGAGTTCTAGGGTAGGACAATTCATTGCAATGAAATGTTAATAATGCCTTACCGGATACAAAGGAGGCAATTGATTTCTTCTATGAAGAATGCACCGATAATAATACACCACAGGATTTTTTCAAAGTAAGCCTGTGGTGTTATTAAGCTCGCAAACAGATTTTCAAATATCACTCAAAATTTTGATCTACTGTCGAAGTCAAAATTTTCCCGACAAATCAAAAATCTGACACCGAACTGAACATAATTTTATGCACTGACCTTGTGCCTCTGGAAACCAAACTCTTATTTCAGCGCAAATGTCATATCCGCTTCAACGCAGAGTTTTCCGTCAACCAGTCCTCTTCCGTGTGCCTTGCAGACAGGGCCTTTTACTTTTGTAAGTTCAATTTCCATATCAAATCTGTCGCCCGGTCTTACGATATTTTTGAAACGTACACCCTCGATTCCTGCATATAATGCAAGTTTACCTTTGAATTCAGGCATTGTCATCAATACAGGCGCTGAACACTGAGCCATGGCTTCCAATTGCAGGACGCCCGGCATGATAGGGTTGCCAGGAAAATGCCCCTGAAAGAATTGTTCGTTCATTGTAAGGTTTTTGTACCCTTTTGCGTATTTCCCCGGAACACATTCCGTTATTCTATCAACAAGAAGGAACGGAAAACGGTGCGGAAGCATTTCCATAATTTCCATTGTATCAAACTTTAGAATTTCTTGTTCTTCACTCATCACTCTCTCCTTATATTTTAATTAATTTATCTTTTAATATTTTCGCAACTTTAATATGCACAGCGTGACCTGCCTCTTTTGCAAGAATCTGGCATTTTAAATTCAGCGGGTTCACTCCTGTCAAATACAAATCCCCGATTAAATCAAGCATTTTGTGTTTTACAGGTTCATATTCGCTCCGGAGTTCTGTTGTGTAGCCTTCATCTTTTAAGCCGACTGTATTGTCGTATGTTACCCCTTGCGCAAACCCGAACATCTGGAATTTTTTCAGGTCTTTATAAAAACCGAAAGTTCTTGCTTCAATTATTTCCTCCTGATTTTTCGGATTGTAATTTACAAACCTGCGAGTTAAATCAGGGTGGTTGTAATTAACAGCATAGGAGATGAATAATTCATCATCCGGCAGAATCACAAGGCTTGTTTTCCCGTTCAGATAATACACAGGTTCTGATACAGTGTATTGCTGTGGTTTATAAAAAAGAGGCTTATCAATCCCTGCTGATTTAAAAAGTTCTACCCAGCTTTTTGAACTTCCGTCAAGTGCCGGAACTTCTCCTTCATCCATACAGATATCAAGTGAATCTATACCGCAGAATGCAAGAGCTGCTGTCAAATGCTCCGTTAACATTGCCTGAGCCTTTTTATTTCCGAGAACTACACAGTGTTCTGTCGAGACAACATTTTCAACCGCTGCTTCAAAAGGGTCCTGTCCTTTTACAAAGTACCGGATTTTGCCGCTGTCTGACGGGAAGAATTTTACCGTGCATGGTTTATTCTTCATCAAGCCGTTGCCTGAAATTTTGGTTTCTTTTTTTAGTGTTACCATTATTCTTAATCGTCCTTATGCGCTTCTTCAAATGCGTTAAGCATCGGTTCGTATTTTCTGAATTTTGCAAAGATTTCCTGTGCATCTTTCATTGTTTTCAGCTGTTTGATAAATTCTTTTCTCGGAACAGCCGGAATACCGACAACGATAGATTTTTCAGGGAAGGATTTTGTAACCCCTGCTTTTGCTGTGATAATTGTATCGGAACCGATATTGATGTGGTCTGCAAGACCTGCCTGACCTGCAATAACGACTCTGTCGCCGATGACGCAGCTTCCGGCAATACCGACCTGTGAAACTATGAGGCAGCCTTTGCCGATTTTACAGTTGTGACCAATCATAACAAGGTCGTCGATTTTTGTGTTGTCGCCGACTATTGTGTTTTCGATTGTACCGCGGTCGATTGTTGTGTTTGCGCCGATTTCGACGTTATTTCCAATTTCAACAGCTCCGATTGAAGGAATTTTGAAGATAACCTGTTTGATATTTTCTTCTTTGATGGCGCCTTCTTTTCTTGCCTGTTCTATGTTGTCAGGATTTTCGGTTACGAAGCTGAAGCCATCGGCACCGAGAGACACTCCGTGGTGAAGGATTACGTCATCACCGATTTTAACTCTGTCGCCGATATTAACGCCGGGGTGGAAGAAACAGTTTTTCCCGATTTTTACCCCGCCGCCTATGTATGAATTTGCGAGAATTTTGGTATTGTCACCGATTACTGCATCGTGGGAGATTACAACATTCGGCCCGATTTGAACATTTTCTCCCAGTTTAGCTGTTTCGTGAACGGTTGCTGTCGGGTGAACGCCTTTATTTACAGCAGGCGGTACATAGAAGAGGTTTAACAATTTCATCATGGCAAGACGCGGTCTTTCAACTTCAATAGTTGTAAATCCGTCGATTTGTACGCCCAATGGCACAAGAGCTGCTTTTGCTTTTGATTTTGCAAGGTTTGCAATTTCATCTTCGCCTAATGCGAGTGCAAGCGTGTTTTCATCAGCCAGAAGCGGAGGTGCAATATGTTCAATTTTTGCATCCTGCGCCTTTGTCAGCATACCGCCGACGATTTGCGAAATTTCTTCTACTGTAAATGTTTTCATATATATTTCTCCTTGTATTTATTATTATTTTTACCGGCTGGATTGCTTCGCTACCGCTCGCAATGACGTCGGGAGGAGTCACACCTCGCAGGTTCCATTTGAAATCCTGCTCTGCTTTAGCGACAACTGAGTCATTCTGAGGGCTTTAGCCCGAAAGAATCCAGCTTTTGCAAGTTATTAAATTGAGAATGTAACGATTATTTTTACCGGCTGGATTGCTTCGCTAACGCTCGCAATGACGTCGGGAGATTATCACTTTCATAGGCATCCTTTTGAAATTCTCCTCAAAATGACTAGAGAATTTCTTCATATAAGTCCAGCCAGTTTGGATTATTTGTTTCTATTAGTTCAAGTTTTTTCTTTCTTGATGCTCCTTTTAACTTCTTTTCCCTTTCTATTGCTGTTTCAATATTATCATAAATTTCGTAATAACCTAATTTATCAATATTGTATTTTTTAGTAAAACCGTCTGCGAATTTGTTCTTATGCTGGAATATTCGTTTGACTAAATCTGATGTTACGCCAACGTACAATGTTCCGTTTTGTTTGTTGAATAATATATAAACATATCCATTCACTATTCACCATTTACTTTATTTATAATATTAGTAGTTGATTTCCCCTGAACGAATTGGATAAATTCAACCCTCGTGCCGTTTTTCTTCATAATATCAGCTTCCGGGAGTGTATCCATATTGTAGTCTGCACCCTTGGTATAGACATCAGGTTTGATTTCATCCAGAAGATTGCGCGGGCTGTCCTCGTCAAACAAAACTACATAATCCACACATCTTAATGCACTTAAAATTTCTGCGCGATCGTTTTCGTTGTTAATAGGACGGGTCGGTCCTTTTATTGAACGGACGGATTTGTCGGAATTTAAAAGTACAATGCAGTAATCCGCAAAAGATTTTGTTTTTTCAAGATATCTTACGTGACCGACATGCAGAATATCAAAACAGCCGTTTGTGCAGACAACTGTTTTTCCTTCTCTGTGGATTTTGCCGACTAAATCTTTTATCTCATCTCTTTTGATTAACATATCCTTAACCCTTTATTTCCGGTGTCGTTTTATCCTGCAACGCCCGAAAAGTATAAGCTTATTTTACCAAAAACTCATTATAAAATCAATAAAAAAAGCCCTTTTGCAAAGGGCTTTTTCTTATATTATTTTGTTTAATTTTTCCCCAATAACATCACCGAGTTTGTATGTTGTTCCGTCTGTTGTAGGGGGACTGTATTTTTCGTACTCCCTTAAGGCGGCTTTAAGCTTTTCTTCCATTATTTCTTTCATAATGTCATCATATCTCGTCAGAATGCGATAGGGGTTATTTTTCACAATTTTTAAACTCATAGTACCTTCTTTCATATACAAGAATGCATGTAAATATAAAAATTGTTATAAAAAGGGTAAATGTATATTTTTGTTAAGCTATCTGGAATGTTTGCTCTAACATTTCTATTGTTGTTCTCGGAACTTCAAAGTCTTCCGGGTTTACTTTCACTCCATTAAGTTCTGCAGTTTCTTTTTTTATATCTTTTTCAATTACAGAAACTTTTGATTTTTTTTCTTTCATAATTTTGTCCTTTTCTTTTGTGTCTGGCGGGGTAAATTTTTCCGTTATTAACCTTTTTTATGAAAAATATCTTTCGTCTTTGTTAAAGACTCCTGAATTTCTTTTTTTGCGTTAAAAAAAGGGGTTCCGGGGTGTAGCATATTTATAAGGTCTTGTTCTTTTCTGTTAGGAAGCGGTAATTCATGCGGAAGTCCGCTTGTTGTTCCTCTTAAATTTTTAGAGACGACTTTTGCGGCAGTGACAGAACTGCCAATTGGGGGTATTCTTGTCATAATTTTCTCCTCAACCTGATATATTCAGTATATGTATTATACATTAAAAATGCCGATTGGCTATAACCCGATCGGGTATATTTTACGTTTGTTAATATAACCCCATTTCAATAACTTTTTTACAGAGTCTGACTGTGTTTAAGGCTGCGCCTATTCTGAGGTTATCTGCAACACACCAGAGGGTTATGCCGTTTTTGAAGGCTAAATTTTTTCTTATTCTGCCGACAAAAACAGGGTCTACACCGGAGGCGTCGCGTGTTGTCGGGTATTCGAAGTTGTCAGGATTATCAATTACTTTTATCCCGAAAGAATTTTTTAAGATTTCTCTCACTTCATCCGGCGTAATTTCTTCTTCAAATTCAATGTCTACCGCTTCCGAGTGACCGTTGTAGACAGGAACTCTTGCAGCTGTACATGATATTGGCAAATCCTCCGGCAGGTGAAGAATTTTTTTAGTTTCCTTTACAACTTTCATTTCTTCTTTTGTGTAGCCGTTTTCACAAAATACGTCGATTTGCGGGATTACGTTGAAGGAAATCGGTTTTTTGAAACATTTGTTTTCAAAATCTTTACCTTCGAGGGTAGCTTTGGTGTTTTCAGTAAGTTCATTAATCGCAGCAAGCCCTGCGCCTGAAACCGCCTGATAAGTCGAAACTATTAATCTTTTGATTTTTGCTTTTTCGTGCAAAGGTTTGAGGACAAGCATTAACTGGGAAGTAGAACAATTCGGGTTTGCTATGATACCTTTATGTTTTCTCAAATCTTCGTCGTTAACGTAAGCGATTACGAGCGGAACATCAGACTCCATTCTGAATGCGCTTGAGTTATCAATGAGAACCCCGCCGCGTTTTACAATTTCCGGTGCAAATTTTTGTGACGTTGAGCCGCCGGCTGAGGCAAGGACGATATTTACATTGTCAAAACTTTCTGGTTTTGCTTCTTCAACTGTATATTCTTTTCCCTGAAATTCAATTTTTGTCCCTGCGGATTTTGCGCTTGATAGGAATTTTATTTCGTTGAAATCAATGTTTAATTCGTCAACGATTTTCGTAATTTCTCTTCCTACAACCCCTGTTGCACCCAAAATTGCTATATTTGGTTTTCTCATTATTTCTCCTCAATAATAATTGTTTATCATATTGTGTGTTCTTATATTATACCAGCAAAAAATTTTTTGGGAGATATTTTTGTAAAGAATATTAACTATCATCTGTTTTTGGGGAAAAGTTACTAAGGTAAAATTTTACGTTATTCTGAAGGCTTTAGCCAGAATCCAGCTTTTGGAAAGGTGAAGAGTGATGCGTGAAGAGTGAGGATTGTAGTTGGGCAGGTATGCCCAACCGACCTTTACAGGCTTTTGAAATGTGAGAAATGATGTGTGGTGAAGCGTGATGGGACTTCTTATTATTGAACCCTTCACGCCTCACTCTTCACCCTTCAACTATAAAAAAGGCTGGATTGCTTCGGCTAAAGCCTCGCAATGACGTCACAGCTCCTCGCCCCTTGGTGGATACAAAGGGAATGTCGGTCGCGTATGCCCGACCCAAAAGAGTTATAAAATTTTTTCAAGCCCGTAGGTGAAGTCGTTTTTCTCAAAAACATGTTTTACTGCGAGCATGACGCCCTGCATATAGCAATTTCTATCCATAGTGTCGTGGCGGATTGTCATGATTTGTCCTGCGGAGCC